>JAKBCC010000134.1 GCA_021808105.1 Planctomycetota bacterium | reverse complement strand
GCGGCATGATAATACATTGAGGACCGAGAAAGGGTACTTCGACACGCTTGGAATGCAGCATCCACTTGTACAATGTCAGACCATACCCTTTGGTACTGCGCACGTAGAATGGTGGTTTTCCGGTAATCGGATCCACCGGCGGAAGCGCAAAAAACGCGGGCGATAAGGCGGCCAGCGCGCGGGGGTAATGGCCATGCTCGCTATGGTACATTTCCAGCGCGTAAGCAATCTTAATCAGCATCAGCGACCGCAGAGTCTGGTAACTGCTTTGATTCCATCCGTAAAACGAGTTTGTCGTCATCAGCAGCATGTTGAGATATCGCGTCTGCAGGGGCAGTTGTTTGGGAAATAGAACCGCGGCATAAGCGACGCCTTCCGCAGTATCTTGATCGACGACCGATTGCGGTACAAATCTGCCCATAACAGAAAAAACTCTGATTTTCGCCATGGAAACTCGCTGACATATCCGGTTTCCAGTCCCATTAAATTCCAGGACGGCGTTCCGCCTAAGCCCGTCAGTCCGGTGCTGGGGAGTTTGTAGCCCTGCGGGAGGTGCCTCTTGAAGAAGGCTCCAATATCGTGAATCTGTGGATACTTTCTCGTCGGCGGCTTGATGCCCAGGGCCTTTAATTGTGCGGTCCCGAGCTTGCCATAATTCACCCATTGGGAGTTGGCCTCGTCACTGAAATAGCCGCGCATGGCAATTTCAATCGCGGGAACAGCGGCATTGTTTTTTTGCGTAAGCCCCTTCATTAGATATTGTTTCAACGCCAATGTGTAATCCGGCAGGCCGTCTTTTCCTAATGGGCTGGTGATATAGGTTGTTGCCCGGCTGATAACCAATTTGGCGGGGCCGTTCGCCTTTATGGCCGCTGGTGTCGCCACAATTGCTGTCGCCAGCAAAACTGCGGACGCTCCAACCCCGATCCGCGTGCCAATCAAGTGTGGGGACAGTTTTCTTGCCAAGGGAATAATGTGCCCCGGCACCACAGCGCTTCCCCAATTTAGATGCCGCGCCGCGGAGTTCTTAGAATCCACTATAGGATTTAGCTGCTGGTCTGCCTTCACCACGATCCACACATCCTTCCACGGGTTTCCTATGGCCGCCCTACCGTATAAGGCCGCCGCAGAACTTTTCCGGACAGTTTTAGAATTCGAGCGCTGCAATACTCGCATTCTACCAGTTGGCAAGTCCCCGCGGCAGCGATCGAGATTCCCCTTTAATTCTCTCATTTTCCGCCCTGCCGTCAATACGGTAATAAACGGTTATAATGTCAGACTATGGAAGAGGTCTCAACATGGATGGCACCGCCGCCCTTGCGAATTGGTGATGTTCAGCTTGCCGGCAATGTGTTGCTGGCACCGATTGCCGGGTACTGCGATGTATCATTTCGGCTGGTAGCGCGATCCTGCGGAGGCGTGTCTCTGGCGTGTACGGATCTGTTATGCCCCGAAGGCGTGCTGCGGGAAAATAAGCGTTCCATGGAATTGGCTGCCACCTGCCCGGAGGATTCGCCGCTTTCCATGCAGCTTTACGGCGCTGATCCGCAACGCTTGTGCGATGCGGCAAAATGGGCGGCGGACCATGGAGCGACTATTATTGATATCAACATGGGTTGCCCCGTTGATAAAATTACCAAGCGTGACGGCGGATCAGCCTTGCTATGCGATATTCCCCGCACCTTGGAGATGGCCCAGCGCGTGGTGCGGGCGGTACCCGGTACTCCCGTCACGGCAAAAGTTCGCTTAGGGTGGGATGACCATCGGCTGGTAGCCCCTTTTCTGGCCAATCGGCTGGAACAGGTGGGAATTGCGGCGGTGACCGTGCATGGCCGTACCACGGAAATGCGATTTCATGGCACCGTTCGGCTGGATGGTATCGCGGCGGTGGTGGCGGCGGTGGATAAAATTCCAATTATCGGCAATGGTGATATCCGCACCCCTCAAGATGCACAGCAGATGATAAATGCCACGGGTTGCGCGGGGGTGATGATCGGGCGGGCGGCTCTGGCTGCCCCCTGGGTGCTTCGTGATGTGCAAACATATTTGCAGACTGGTGTGCTTTTGCCGCCGCCGAGCATTGAGCAAAAGTGCCGGTATATGCGGGATCATTTTTACAACATGATCCGCTTCCGCAATCAGCGTGTGGCGATTCTTGAATTTCGCAAGCGCGTGAGCTGGTACGCCAAGCACATGAATCCGTGCCGTATCCTGCGGGATGCCATGCGCGTCATTGATTCTGTGGAAGATTTTGAGACGGCTGTTGAGAACTTTCTTTCCTGGCGAATGGAATGGGAACTGGCTAACCCGCACTTTTCCGATCCATCGGAAAATATGGACGAATCGGAAACACGCGCCGCGTGACCGCAAGATAATCATAGAATGATCTCACCTACCGAATTGCGAAAATTCCCTTCAAAATTGTCGGCAATACGCCAATTCTCGCACGCTAAAGCCGCATCATCATTTTGTCCCTGATTTCGGGACAATCTACCTCTTTACATTTTTAGATAAGTGACAATAATACGCCTCTTCTGGTTTTGTTGTTTGAGGGAATTGATATGGATGTAACCGTTAAACTCAGGCAGGTTCAGGAACGAATCCGCGCTGCGGCAATGCGTGCGCGCCGCGATCCCAATGACATTACACTTATTGCGGTAAGCAAATATGCGTCACTGGAACAGATCCAGAATCTTATCACCGCGGGGCAGCGGCATTTCGGCGAAAGTCGCGTACAACATTTGCAAACCCGGCAACAGGAGGTGCGAGAGTGGCTTCTTGAAACACTGGCGGACGGTGCTGAAATCAGCGCGCAACTCAAATGGCATATGATTGGCCATCTGCAGCGTAACAAAGCCGCCGCCGCCATTGAAACCAGCGAGATTATTCATAGCGCTGATTCCCTGCGGTTGGCGGAACACCTCAATGATCTGGGCGGTCGGAGGGAAACACCTATACCGATACTTATGGAAGTAAATACATCCGGCGAAGATTCCAAAAACGGCGTTCCGATTCCGGCAGCGATTCACATGGCTGAACAGTTCGAAACGCTGGCCCATCTGCAACTTGTGGGACTGATGACCATGGCCCGGCAATCCGCTGATCCCGAAGAATCCAGACACTGCTTTAGCACATTACGCGAGATATTTAATGAATTGCGATTCCGGAAAATCTGCGGTCCGCACTTTAAGCACCTCTCCATGGGCATGAGCGGCGATTTTGAAATCGCAATTGAAGAAGGCTCAACCCTGGTAAGAATCGGCTCCGCCATATTCGGTGCTCATACCGAACCGGCCATGGAAACCGGAACGTAAATACATACCTCGGCAACCGCCGGCCCCCCAAACATCCAATCGCACAGAAACAACCGTAGCTCAATGCGGAAGCGTTGAGTTGGACGCGCAATAAGGTCTGGTCGCACGCCGCCCTTCGCCCCGGCGCGATTGACCACAGGCGTGGTTCAACGGATGGCCCCCACGCCAAGTTCTTGCTGTGCCCGATTGTATGCGCAACGGTACACAACGGTACGCAACTGTACGCAAATGTACGCAACTGTACGCAGCGTTGACCGCCGACACATCTTTGGTTACAAGCATAGTGCTCTGTCACGCCTACAAATTAGGATTGACGGAGGGCCAGGGGGTTGTGGGCGCGAAGCGAGGAGGATTATGTATGGGAACATACATTGACGACGAGCGCCAAAGCCCACGGCCTCCTGGCCCCCGCCCCGCAGGGTTGGCCGCAAACGCCCCATCTGCGGCGTCGCAGCGTCTCAAGGGGTCTACGGACCCGGTTTTCGCCGCTGCTCCTTGCAGCTGGGGCGTTTGCGGCCAATCAATCCTAATTTGGAGGTGTGACAGAGCACTAGCATGAACGGCACACTGAAAATTACACCGGAAGGTAAACTGCTTTGGAATCAAAGTGCGGGGGATCCGGCATTAACCATATCAGCGACAATTCAACAACGCATCGCGAACGGCTTTGCCAGAGGTGACTCCGCAGGATTGCTCCATCTGGCCACCGTTGAACTGCAAAGTCATCTGACACCCGAACTCGCTTATTTCCGTGACTTTGGGCGGGAATATCTTCTACGTCTGTGCCATACGCCTGGATCGGAAAATCAGGCCGGCCCGCAGGCCGTTGCACCGCCAGCTTTGGAAGATTTGGCCTTCCGCTGCATGCAGGCACCGCCCATGCAGGGGCTGGAGTATTTGAACGCGCAACTGCTGCTGCGATTATGGACTGATCTCGATGAGTTGGTTCGTCGCGAAGTTGCCGGTTTTCCCGGTGGAACGGCAGCCTATCTCAAGGATAAAAATCCTATCTGGCGGATGGTGGGTCGCGTGACGTTTCATCTGGCGGAAAACAAACGCGATCCTTCAAACCCATTCGCTTTTCTGGCGACTTACGCCAATCGACTCTCGGCGCAGGCCACCTTGCGGCACCTGCCGCTAAGCGAAGCCCTCAAAGAATACGCCGGTGCTGGAAATCGCCAGCAGCTTATTGCGTTGCTGACACCGATTGAAAGGGCGGCGGAAAAAAGCCAATTGGTGCGTGAACTTGTGAATTCAGGGGATATTTATCATCCGCTGGCGTGGCAACCGGAATCGGCCTACCGCTTTCTGCAGGATGTGCCGGTGTTTGAAGAAAGCGGCCTGGTGGTGCGCGTGCCGAATTGGTGGCGGGCCGGCAAATCCTCCCGCGCAGTGGTGAATGTGACCATTGGCAAGCAAGCCAAAACCCGGTTGGACGCTGATGCGCTGCTGGATTTCTCTGTGAATGTCAGCGTAGATGGACACACAGTCAGTGATGAAGAGTTGCAATCAATTTTAGCTGCCTCCAACGGGTTGATGCTGCTGAAGGGGCAGTGGGTGGAAATTGACAAACAAAAACTCACCGAAGCCCTGGGAATATGGAAGCATGTGGAAACGCAAGCCGGCACCGGCGGCGTATCTTTTTTTGAAGCCATGCGAATGCTTTCGGGCGTGGGGGTAACCAGCAGCACGGCGGTAACAGCCGAGGAATCCACACGTGCCTGGTCTGAAGTTGTCGCCGGAGATTGGCTGGCGGCGCGATTAGCAGAGTTGCGAAATCCTGAAGCCGCCCCGACAACAGATGCGCCCGCGGGTTTATTGGCCACACTGCGGCCTTACCAGAAAGTCGGAGTACAGTGGTTGCATTTTATGGTGCAATTGGGGCTGGGTGCCTGCCTGGCGGATGATATGGGGCTGGGCAAAACCATTCAGGTGCTGGGCTTGCTCCTGCACTTGAAGGAACATAAGGAGCAAAAGGAACACGGCACCGAGGGAAACGCCATGCCACCGTCCTTGCTGATTGTTCCAGCGTCGCTGATAGCCAATTGGCGCGATGAATTGGCGAAATTCGCGCCAACCTTAAAGACCTGCGTCGTGCACCCTTCTGAAAAGCTTGACGACTGGTCTGATGGCAATCAGGAAGCGATGGCACAGACTATTGCATCCATGGATCTGCTGATCACCACCTACGGAATGGCAACGCGACTGGCTTGGCTGGCCGGGCGGCCGTGGAATGTGGTGATTCTTGATGAAGCCCAGGCGATTAAAAATTCCGGCACCAAACAGACCCGCAGCGTCAAGCAGTTTAAGGCTGCGGCGCGCGTGGTACTTACGGGTACACCGGTGGAAAATCGGCTATCCGATTTATGGTCCATTTTTGACTTTCTCAATCCGGGCTTACTTGGTGGAGCCAAAGCTTTCGGAACGTATGCCAAATCCGTTGCGGAATCACCGGGCGGTTATGCGCCTTTACGGGCACTGGTGCAACCCTATATTCTGCGGCGACTGAAAACCGATAAACGCATTATCTCGGACCTGCCGGATAAAACGGAGGTACGGGCATTTTGTGCGTTAAGCAAACAGCAAATTGCCTTGTATCAAATGGCGGTCGATGAGATGGCCTCAAAAATAAAAGAAGCCGATGGCATTGCCCGAAGAGGCCTGGTGCTGTCTTATCTCATGCGGTTCAAACAAATTTGCAATCATCCGTCGCAATTACTGGGTGATGGAGCTTATGACCCGTCGCACAGCGGCAAATTTCTGCGCCTCGCTGAATTGTGCGAGGAAATGGCCGCACGACAGGAAAAGGTTCTGATCTTTACTCAGTTCCGGGAAATCACCGCAGCCCTTGCGGGTTTTCTGGAATCCATTTTCGGCCGGCCGGGCCTGATTCTGCACGGCGGCACCGCCGTAGCAAATCGAAAACAGTTGGTCCAGCAATTTCAAAGCGATAACGGCCCGCCCTTTTTCGTACTTTCGCTGAAGGCCGGCGGTGTGGGGTTGAATCTTACGGCGGCGTCGCAGGTGGTGCATTTTGATCGCTGGTGGAACCCGGCGGTGGAGAATCAGGCAACGGATAGAGCGTTTCGTATTGGTCAGAAGAAAAACGTGCTGGTGCATAAGTTTATATGCCAGGGCACCTTGGAGGACAAAATCGACACATTAATGACCGAGAAAACAAATCTTTCCAATGAGATATTGCAGGGCGGTGCCGACCAAATGCTCACCGAAATGAACAACCAGGAATTGCTGAATTTTGTGACACTGGATATTCATCGGGTCAGCGAGTTATGATACGGTCCGTTAAACGCCGTCTGAAACAAGGATCGCACATCATGTGGTGGACTTATAAACCGTACGTATCAGCAGGCCAGCGGCAGGCAGTGGCCCGGAGGGAAATTGCAAACTTGGAAAAAGCCGGGCGGAAAATTTCTCCGGTGCGGGTAGAGGGAAGGAAAATCGCTGCGACGTTTTGGGGCAAGGCCTGGTGCCAACACCTGGAATCTTACAGTGACTACGCCAACCGTTTGCCGCGGGGCCGATCTTACGTGCGGAACGGCTCAGTGCTGGATCTGCAAATTGAACCCGGCAAAATCAGCGCCTTGGTCAGCGGTTCGGAGATTTACCACATTGTCATCGACATTAAGCCATTGGCAAAGGAAACATGGGACGGCATCCGACAACGCTTATCCGGGGAGATCCGCAGCATTATCGAATTGCTGCGGGGGCGCATGTCCGATGCCGTCATGGCTGTGGTCACCGATCGCGCAGGCGGAATGTTTCCGATGCCGGATCATATCGAGATGGATTGCTCCTGCCCGGACTCCGCCGGGTTATGTAAGCATCTGGCTGCGGTGCTCTACGGCGTGGGTGCCAGGCTGGATACTCAGCCGGAGCTGTTGTTCAAACTGCGGCAGGTCAACCATCTGGAACTTGTGCCCACTTCCGATACGGTTGACGCCCTGACCAGCACGGATAACGCCGGTCGCAAAACAATCGCCGGTAATCAGTTAGCCGATGTATTTGGCGTTGAGATGGATCAGCCGGCGGAAACGCCAAACGAGCCGGCCCCGGCGGGCCGAACCGGCCAAATATCCGGAAATTCTAGGCTTAATAAAAAGCGCGTCGCGGCACGGAAAATCAAGGTAGCGGCAAAAGCATCGGCGAAGCCGAAGACTAAAGCTCAGGTCAGCCCCAAAGCAAAATCAAAAATTTCCCGCCCGAAAAAAGCCTCCAGGAAAATGCCCGCAAAAGTGGGGAAGAAGCCGCGACGAGCTTAGCGCTTGCCCGAGTAATGGCCGGGATGTCAACACGGTGCTCTCTAACCACGTCGTGCCCGCCGAGCACCGGAGGATAACTCGGTGGTTGACCCCATGCCGCAAACCAACCACCCATAAACTTCACTTTCCTGATTTTTCGTGACCACGACAGATTGTCCGGGTAGATTTAGCCGATATAATGATTAAGGTTTAATTAAGGTGTCGCATGGGTGTAGTATCTAACCTTCGACGCG
Organism: Planctomycetota bacterium; assembly: GCA_021808105.1. GTDB lineage: Bacteria > Planctomycetota > Phycisphaerae > WQYP01 > WQYP01 > JAMDCX01. Next base: position 2,080 of record JAKBCC010000134.1, on the reverse strand, counting down.
CACTGGTGCTTTCGGGACCAGACTTCCGCAGCACCGACCTCTACAACAACCTCTCCCACAATTATGATGCAGTCGTGTGCGTATCGACCATGGACCAAGCCGTGGCCGAATTGCGCAGCGGATCATTTGATATGGTCATGTCGGAATCCGCCGATTTTTTACCGCTGGAACGGGCCCACGCCACCATGCAATCCGGACTGGTGCTGGATACCATTGGCGAAGGCGTCTGCATGATCAATCCGGCCGGGCGGATGGTCTGGAGCAACCGCCGCATGAAACAATGGTCGACTGAAGTCACTGAGCGCATCGGCAAAGCCTGTATGGAGGCGATTTCCATATTCACCGATCCGCTGGTGCCCGGCAGGCCGGAAAATCATGTTCCGCGTTCCCGCAAGTTCGCCATCAGCATCGGTGATTCACAGTTTTTTGAACTGGTCTGCTCACCGGTCCATAACCAGGAAGATAAAATTTCGCATGTGGTTGCCGTCTGCTGGGATGCCACGCATACCCGCCGACTTCAGCAAAAGCTTGATGCCATCGACCAGGCGGGAAGAGAACTGGTGCGCCTGGAAAAAGACGCCATCGCCAAGCTGAATTTTCTGCAACGTCAGCAGCTGCTGGAAGAACGCATTATCAAATTCCTTCGCCAGCTTATGCACTTTGATCATTTTAATATTCGTCTTCTGGATCCGGCCAGCAATAAGCTGGAACCGGTTATCGCCGTAGGAATGCCCGACGAAGCCATGGAAGCGGAACTGTTTTGTGAAGTGGAAGGCAACGGAATCTGCGGCCACGTAGCGGCCACAGGCAGATCCTATATTTCCGCTGATGTCGTCAAGGACCCGCGTTACGTTGCCGGACTTGATACCGCCAAATCCAGTTTAACCGTCCCGCTGATGCTGCATGACAAAACCATTGGCGTGCTGAACATTGAATCCGATCAGTATGCCTTTTTCACGGAAGATGACCGGCAATTCGCCGAAATATTCGGGCGGTATGTGGCGATTGCATTAAATGTGCTGGACCTGCTGATGCTGGAACAGCGAAGCAGCAGCGGCAAGCTGGTACAGGAAATGGCCTGTGAAGTGGCCGGCCCGCTCAATGATATGATTTATGATCTGGAACTTATTAAAGAAGCAAATCTCGGTGATGCGCCCCTGCTGCAATCGTTAAATTTAATTCTCACGAACGCCAACACCGTCCGGCAGACATTTTGGAGTTTGTGCTCCAGCCCCCAACAGGTATTTGGTGCGCATGATCAGCGTCGCTTGCCCAATAAGGACCCCCGCCTGCAGGGCAAGCGTATCCTTGTAGCGGATGATCAAGCCAATATCCGGGAGACCATTCATTATGTTCTGACCTATTGCGGCTGCAACGTGGACACCGCTGCCGATGGTGCCGAGGCTCTGGCTCATCTGGCTGGACAGCCGCGTTATGATCTGGTGATTTCTGATATTCGAATGCCGCATAAAAACGGCTATGAAGTCTTTGCGGCCGCACAAAAAATCGGCCATAACCCGCCGGTGATTCTGATGACCGGCTTTGGCTATGATCCGGATCACAGCATTGTGCAAGCCTCCAAACAGGGATTGGCGGCCGTACTTTCCAAACCCTTCAAAGTAGAAAAACTCATGCAGGAAATCTTCAAAGCCCTGGCCGTGCATTAAAAGCCAACCATGGAAGGTTAAACGAATGTGCTTGACACCGTTTCCCCAAAAAACAATCCTTGCCGTATCCGCGTTATCCGCAGATCAATCCCCTATATCGTACGCAAAATAATCACTTGCTCCTTGAAAAAAGGTACCTGACACCTTTTCCGATTTGGCAGGTATATTGCCAATGGTAAAGATAACAATAAATTCCAAAACAAAGGTACCTGACACCTTTTTTCACGGCACTAAGAGTAACTGTTTACCGCTCCGCGGTAAATATTCGCAATAATGGCGCTGGCGCATTTGTCTTTGCGCTGGTATGCTCGCGGTCGCTATGGATGGCGAAGTAAAAATACATCGTAACAAGCTGATTGCAAACGCTGCGGCAGATCGAACTGTCAGCATCACGCAGCACCGTGATCTGGTCA
>JAKBCC010000133.1 GCA_021808105.1 Planctomycetota bacterium | reverse complement strand
AATCGTTCGCACCAGATGAAAAAGCGGGATACCCGGAAGCTGAGAGGTGAATGTTAGCCGACCTTGGTTCTCTGTTTGTAGAATGGCACGGCAGAGCCCAAGGAAATTTACCGGATGGCCATCAGGCGGCTGACCTGGTCTGGGATGGCTTTTTTCCCTTTTACACTGCGCAGTCGAAAAGAATCCTGTTCGTTGGGCGCGAGGCAAGGGGAATCGCGGGTTACCACTATATAGACGTGCTGATGCCAGCATACTGCGGGAAAAGGATTGGGCGTACACCTCTGAACAATTGCCTAATGCATCGCCGAATGTTTTACATAACATACGGCGTTAACAATGGCTTCCCCGCCTATTCCGATGTTCCCTATGCCACCGAGCTCGCGGAGACATTCGCAACGCGCGATGGCATAAGCTTTGCCTTTATGAATCTTTCAAAAATCAGCAACGAAGAGAAATCTTGGCAAACGAAGTGGGGGCGGGTCGATGCCTCCCTCAAGGTGTCCGAAGCGTCGGTATGCCTCGAAGAAAGGGAGGTTGAAATCCTACGGCCAGACGTCGTTATATCAATGAATCTGGGTGAAAGATTAAAGCGCCTGGGAAAGCTGACGGGCATTGAGCGCACCCCTGAGGTCCGCGCCTACCGCTTGGATGCTGGGCAGGCGAAAGGAATTCTCTTGCTCGACACTTGGCATTTTGCGGCACCGAGGAAGAGGGACGAGGAACATTACTACAACCCAATCCAGAAGGCTTTAAGAAACCACGGCGGGTAGGCTCAGCGTGGCCGGAACGGGGGGGAAGGTTGCCGACGATACCACCTGGAGTTACGCTTTGGCCATGGCAATACTGGAATATTCGGCTGCGGCGGGGATCTACGAGCGGATTAACCGATCAAAGCTGCATGATCTGAAAGACGATCTGATAATGGCGGCGATCCGCTACGCGGAAATACGCGTGCGGTCGCAACAGCCGGCGGCAGCGGCTGATCCGCAAATTGATGCCGACCGCACGCGGGCGCATAATGTGTTTATCGATGCGTGCAATATCCCAGGAGCCTGTCCGAGTAATCGCCGGGTTGCGATCCCGGCGCGCCGGGGCGATTTTTGGCCACCATCAAGAAGCGGCGACGATGGCGTACCTGGCACGGATGGTACTCCGAGGAGCCGCGCCGCAGAGGGGGGCCAAAAAGCACGCCGCCCTACGGGTGGGCCTGAAATGCCCCGCCTGCTTTGTTGTCGGATCTCGCAGACTCATCATTAAGAGTCGGCTCGATCCTCCGCCGCGCATACGGGACATTTCAGACCCATCGCAATCCCGGCCATTACTCGGACAGGCGCCTAAGGCGCAACATGGCGAAAGCCGGCGAAGCTGCAAGCTGGCGAGAAACCTTGGGTGAGGATCGAAAAACCATCGGCGATCTGGCGTGCTGTATCTATTGTTTTCTCGGCTTGGCGGCGCGGTAGGGGCCGGCGCGAGGTTACAGGGGACAGGGGCGGGACGAGTATTCAGGAGTTAGGAGCTAGGAGTTAGGAGTTAGAAGACGAGGTGGAGCTGAGCCGGTGGGTTTATCCCATTGGGAATGTTAGCCGGCAGATTTAATCTGCCGGGGGAAATGGCAGCCGCAGCGCTTTCCGCACCATGCAAGATGCGAGATGCTCAATGCCGGCTTCCAGGTGACGGGTTACAGTGTCAGTAATTGCAGTAATTTCAGTAATTGCAGAACATGCAGTAATCGCAGGAGCTATCCTGCGGGACAAATTGAAGCGGCAGCGCTTCCGCAACATGCAAGATGCGAAATGCCAGATGCTCAATTCCCAATTCCAGATTCCAGATTCCCAATTCCAGATTCCAGGTTCCCGGCTCTGGCCCGCAATTTGCCTTTTCTGCCACCGTCGCGTTAAATTCAGCCGTGAAAATCAGGAGCGTTATGGAATTAATGGTGTGTGATCGCGGGACGATTGAACGGGGCATCGTGGTGCCGGGTAGGTATGTTGTTATTTCTATTCATGATGGTGATCAGCCCCGGGCCAAGGTGAAATCGCAGGAGGGGCTGCGCGATGTATTGTTTTTGGCGTTTAATGATGCCCAACCGATGGGGGGCGTGGCGCTACCACGGGAAGTTCAGGCTATGACGCCCGGGCAGGCGGACGAGATTCGGGATTTTGTGCGTAAGCATGAACATGATGTGGACCTGATCGTGGTGCATTGCCACAGCGGTGTGTCGCGCAGCCCGGCGGTGGCCGCGGCCATCAGTGATGCCCTGCTTCTGGACGCGAAAAAATTCTGGCAACTTTACACACCTAATCGGTATGTCTATCACACTGTCGCCGATGCGTTTGATCGCGAAGGGGGGGATGACGAGAACGCAGGAGTTAGGAGTTAGGAGTTAGGAGTTAGAAGTTAGAAGTTTGTTGCGGAAGCGCTGGCGCTGTCATTTTCCCCGGCAGATTAAATCTGCCGGCCATTCCCGGTGGGATAAACCCACCGGCTCGCCTCCACCTCGTCTTCTAACTCCTAACTCCTAACTCCTAACTCCTGAATACTCGTCCCGCCCCTGTAACCTCACGCCGCCTTACGCGTCCGCGGCTAATCGGCGGGCGTGGATTGCTGCGACGCGGGGACAATGGGTGTTTTCTGGAAGTGGCCCCAGGTCAGGAAGAAAATGATGATGGCGGTGGTGGCGGCACCGGAAAGTTGTACCATCCAGTCAATCCAGCCGTGGGGCTTGGCCAGGTAATGGATGCTTAAATAGAGCGTGGCGGCCGCGGTCAGCAGGGCCATTATTCCGCTTACGATATTTCCGATGATGCGTCTGCTGCTCATAACCACGTACTCCATTATTTCGCCATTACGTCGCCAGCCTTAATGGTAATACTTTAACAGTTGCAGCTTCATGAGTATTACCGCGGTATCCAATTGCGTGTCAAAGGCTTTCTGCGGGGAAACCTTACGCGCAAATGGATTGGTCTTGGCAGCAGTTTTGCCCGGGCTGGCAATCAGGTCATCGTTTAACCAGGTTGCCTGCAGATCCCCCAGTTGCAGCGGCGAAAACCAGACGGCGACGTTGGGTTTTACACCCCATACGCGGGCGTAGGGGAGCCGTTGAATGCACTCGCCATCGGGCAGATAATAATACTGTTCGGTGAGTTTGAATTCTGCGGTGTCATTTTCGCCGATGGGAATCACATTTTGTACACAGCCTTTGCCATACGTCCGGTGGCCTACGATCAGGGCACGGTGGTGATCCCGCATGGCTCCGCTGAAAATTTCCGAGGCGCTGGCGCTATCCTGATTCACCACCAGAATAACCGGCATATCCGCTGGGATCAGCGGTGAGCCCTGGGCGGACCAAGCCTCCGGCGGGGCGGTGCGGCCGCGCGTGGAAAGTATGGTGCCCTGGCTGATAAACATATTGCACATGCGCACGGCGGTATCCAAATAACCGCCGGGGTTATAGCGCAGATCAATAATGAGACCGTGCATGTGTTCTTTGAGCAATCGTTTGAGAACTTTCTTTAACTGCTGTGCCGTATCCGCCTGAAACTGCGTTACCCGGACATACGCAATGCCTTCCCTGGGATCAATCATGAAGCGCCACGTGCCAGTAGCCGGATCACGGGCGAAGCCTTTAATGGAGCGAACATGAATAATCGCACGCTTCAGATGAAAAATCAGCAGTTTGGGACCGGTGCCGCGGCGAATGCCCAGTACAACTCTGGTGCCCGGCTTTCCCATGATTTTGCGCACCACCGTGTTAATGCCCAGCCCCATCATGTTCTGGCCATCCACAGTAACGATCACATCCCCGGCCTGTATACCGGCTTTGTAAGCGGGGGTGCCGCTTAATGGGGAAACCACTTGCAGCAGGCCGTTGTCCAACTGGATCTGTATGCCGACGCCGCCGAATTGTCCCTCCATTTCCTTATTAAATCCCTGGACCTGACTGGGCCAGAACGGCATGGTGAACTTGTCGGTTTTTTCCATGCATCCTTCGGTGAACTCTTTGATCAGCACGGGCAGCGGAAGTTTTACGGTGCTTTGATCTACTGTCACCAGTTCACTCCACAGGCGAATCATGCCCAGAGAGTCAATGGGTTTACGGGAACTGGTGCGTTTAAGCAGGGTATTGATTTCCGAGACAAATTGATCGCGTTGGGCGGTGTCCTTGAAACCGGGAAATGTATCGCCCAGCATCGGGGTATCGGCCATCAGCTTGACCAGATTCAATCCGCCGGTCAGCAGCGTGTTGTAGGTGATGGGCAATACCCAGTCGTGCTCGGTAAGCTCCAGAGATTCAACCAGCATATCCTGATGAATGCCTTTAACCGTATGCTGCCACTGCGAATAAACCGGTGCATGATTCTGCTGTTCCTCTTTAATTTTCGGTTTGGGGGTGGTGGATGGCTTTTTGAAGGCATGGTCCTTGGCCAGCTTGGCCTGCATGGCAAAAAATGCCTTTGGCGTATAGGTTGCCAGCAGCATGGTGCGGCGAATCACCCGGTGCAAATCACGATGATATTTCCGGGAAATGCGGTACATGGTATTGAGCTGGTTATATAGCTGCAGAGATTCCAGCCAGCGATGCTGCTTGTCAAATTGCGCCGCCTTTGCCGCAATTTGCCTCGTCAGCGTGCCGACCCAAGGCTGCTTTTTGAAGGCGGGTTTATCCGTTGAGAATCCGTAGGCGGTGAGCATATATTCAAACGCGGGAATAAGTTTCTTTGCCTTAAAATCCTGCTGCCCGACAGCCAGCGCTTTCCTGTAGAACTTCTCATTGGCCACGCGGGCCTGTGACATGGTTGTCACATATTCCTGCCGCCAGCGGTTGATCATTGCAGCATCCGTTGTGGCTGAAGTTGCAGGCGTCAGTGCGGCCAAGGCAGCGAGATTTTGCGAATGGATCAAGGCACCGACCTTTTGCGCATAGTTTTCGGCGGGTGAGGCGGTAAGCATGGCGGTATCCGCTGCCGCCGCCAATGCGTGAGGTTGATCCGCCATACAAGTCATTAAAAGTATCAGCGCCGCCGGAACCAGAAGTCCGGGGACCATTCGACGATTAGCCAACAAAGCCGGGATACCGGATCGCGTGCGTTTGTGCATGAAAATCACCTGATTAGACGAACATAAACCCGCGGAATGTCGATTTTCCGCCACCCTGAGCAATCCTGTGCCGGCGCTTTCATCGGTTGCACACGCCACTGGAATCCGCATGGTAACTATACGCCGGAACTCTGGTCAAGGGATGAGAATTTTAATTAAGTCTGAAATTTATACGAAGATGTGCAAAACAGGGAAATGATTGTTGGGCAGATATCCGGTATGATGATCTTTGCTGAACCCTGTTAAGGAGCATGTCATGCGTATTGCCGTTCAAACCTACACCTTGCGGGATCAGATGACCAGCGACTTCTGGGGCACGTTACGGAAAATTTCGGCCATGGGTTACGCCGGCGTGGAACTCACCGATGTGCGCGGCATCATCCGGGCGGAAGACCTGCAAAGCCGGCTGGAAACCATGAGTTTGTGCGTGGTGGGGGTGCATGTGGCCCTGGAACAAATTGAATCCGAGTTGGATAACGTACTGGATTATTACAGTGAAGTCGGCATCGACCACATTACCGTTCCCTATGTGCCGGAGGATCGCCGCACCGCCGCCCATGACTGGGTGGCTCTGGGCGGCTTATTATCGGACGCCGGTGCCCAGGCCCGTGCTCGCGGTATGATACTGGGCTACCATAACCATGATTTTGAAATGCAAAAATATGATGGCGTGGCGGGTCTTGATATTCTGCTGCGCGCGGCAGAGGAACACAACCTCCAATGGGAGCCGGACACGTTCTGGTTACAATACGGCGGAGAAAATCCCGTGGAATATATCACGCGGTACGCCAGTCGTATCGGGCTGATGCACATTAAAGATATGACCGCCGGGGCAGAAAAAAAGTTTGCTCCCGTAGGATCGGGAATTCTGGACTGGCCGGCGATTTTCCGGGCCGCTAAAGCCGCCGATATTCCCTGGCTGATCGTGGAGCAGGATGATTGTTATGGTGCCTCACCGTTCGACATCATTGCGGAATCGTTGCACAATATTAAGAACATGAAGTTGGGTTGAAGTCGATTCAGTAAATCGGATATAAAGTGTCTTCTCCGGTGCGCCGGAGAATGATCAACGGATTCTTCCGGAGTAAGTTCATGAGCCAAACCTCCCCGCCAACAGTGGTTTATCAAAATGTATCCCCACGATCGAACCCTGTTTTGAAGGGTCTTCTGATTGTGCTTCTTTTGCTTTCCCTGGCGGCCAATGTGGTGTTACTTGTGGCTTTGGCGGGCACGGTCTCGCTGAAATCCGGGTTCATGCCATCGGATCAGATGGAAATGAGAATTGTCCGTCACGGCAGCCCTGATCAGATCGCCCTGGTGCATATCAGCGGCCTGGTGGATGGCGGAATGGTGAAATCAGTTGCCGCGCAGTTGCGGGCGATTGATCGTGATACAGCCATTAAGGCGGTGGTCCTCCGGGTCGATTCGCCCGGCGGCGGAGTCACCGATGCCGATGAGATTTATCATGCCCTGCAAAGGATTCGCTCCGATGGAAAACCAATTGTCATCAGTATGGGAGCCTTGGATGCCAGCGGCGGTTATTACATCTCCATGGCCGGCCAGCAATTATTTGCGGAACCCACAAGCATTGTGGGCAGTATCGGCGTGATGATGCCGGGGTTTCAAGTGACTGATTTAATGAAAAAAATTGGTGTGACACCGGAATTTCTCACCAGTTCCGCAGCGGTCTGGAAAGAGGCCGGATCGCCATTTTCCGATTACACGCCGGCGGTAAAAGCCTATCTTATTGCGATGCTCAATACCGATGCTGCGCGGTTTATCAACATCGTGCAGACCGGGCGATCCACGCATCTGAAGGTGCCTATTACCCAAGTGGCCAATGGAAAAATCTGGGCCGCTCCGCAGGCGCTGAAATTGGGGCTGGTGGATCATATTGGTTATTTATCCGCAGCCTACCATGCCGCCGCCAAACTGGCCGGCATTTATAATCCGACGGTTGTTGAGTTTCATCGGCCCGCAAGTTTGCTGGATCTCATCCATGCCCAGGCCGCAGCGGGGCGGCCTGAAATGCAGCTTAGCCCGCATCTGATTTATGATCTGGTTAAGCCGCGCGTGGAATATTTGTATATTCAGTAAAGCCGGAAAATGCTATGGCCGTTGGAGCATCGCCAGATATTCCATATTGCCGCTTTGGCCCACAATCGGACTGGGGACAATGGCCTGCACGGTCCAGCCGCTCTGTTGAATGTCGGAAATAACACGGGATAATTCCGCGCGTGACTGTTCCGGCGTCAACACGCCGCGCTGGATTTTGGCTATTTCTGATTCGTAATGGGGTTTAATCAGTGTGACAATGATCCCATTGGGCTTCAGGAGCGTTTGTGCCGCGGGAAGAATTTTGGATTGCCGTGTCCAGCCCGTGTCGATGGTAATAATATCCATCAGCTCCGGCAGTTGTGTATGCAGGGCATTGTGGCGTTCCATGACGACAACGCGCGGATGTTTGCGAAGCGTCCAGGCCAGTACACCATAACCGGTATCAATGGCGTAAACTTTCGCAGCGCCATTTTGCAGCAGGCAGTCAACAAACCCGCCGACATTGCTTCCCAAGTCGGCTGCCGTCAGGCCCGTGACGTTGATAGAAAAACTTCTTAGCGCAGCACTTAACTTTAATCCTGCGCGGGATACAAAAGTTTCTTCCAGTCCTGTTATCAGGCTCACCATGACGCGATCTGGAAGATCATCATTCATTTACCGGATTTCAGGGCGTTGAGCTTGCGCATCATGCTGCTTTTACGGCGTGCCACCGTGTTGGGATGCAGCGTTTTGCGTGAGGCCATGCGGTCGAGAATTTTAATGGCGTCCTTGACGGCAGTCTGCGTTTCAGTCACATCCTTCTTCGCCAGGGCGCTGGTGACCTTCTTGATTTCCACGCGAACGGTTTTCTTACGGTCGCGGTTGCGCAGACGACGCTTGGCATTCTGCCGAATTCGTTTCTTGGCCGAGAGGGAATGTGCCACTTACGTGCTCCTTAGCTTACGTCAAATATCTACTACAGCTCCGCCTACACCCGATGGCTTTCTACCTCGGTGGCGATAATTCAGTAGTATCCCACCATTCGCCGCCCCACGCAAGTGGCGCGAGTTAGCCGCGAGACAGCCTGTGACAGCCGCGTGCAAAGGAATAATTTCCGCCACGGAATTCAGCATTCTGTCGCGACGAGGATAATTAGCTCAACGCGGCAGCGTTGAGTGGATGCGCAGATGCCATTTGTTGCCACGATTTGATGCCACGATGTGTTTTGCCCCGTTGCGGTCAGCACCAAACACCGCAGTACCTCACGATCCGGCATAGACTTGCGCATTGAGGTTGGTCCGGCCCAAGCTGCAGGATTCGCTTTTCATTTCGGCGAGGGCCGCCCTCTCGCCTCAGCCGAACGTGCGGCCCTATTCACTTCTCTAATTGGGAATTACTTGATTTATAGGTCAAGAAAGGTAGGATAATAAAGATGGCTATCGTAAAGTTGACGATCGGCGCTGCCGGATCGCTGGATGAATTGCCGAATGTCATACACCGCCGGGCGATGGCCGTCATAGCTCAGTTGGAGCGTTGGCCTGATGTAAGCGGAGCCAAGCCGCTGCAAGGCAAACTGGCTGGCCATTATCGGAAACGCACGGGTGATTACCGGGTGCAATTCCGCGTGGAGGGCCAAACGGTGCTTATTGAGCGAATCGGGCACCGCGATGGTTTTTATGAGGATTGATCCATGAAGATTCATACTCTTGAAGTCGATGGGAAGCGAATCGTGCAGTTGCCGGAACAGGAGTATCTCGCCTTGGCGCGGCGGGCCGGGATCCAGTCGCAAGAGCCTGAGTTGCCGTCGTTACCAGCCTTGGGGGCAGACGGTCATTATCCCGCCTTGGAATACGCCAAGGTCAGCCTGGCCCGCAAGATTATTCGCGATCGAAAGCGGTTGGGGCTATCGCAGGTTGAACTGGCACGCCGGGCCGGCATTGCTCCGGAAAGCTTGAACCGTCTGGAGCACGGTAAAACCAATGCCACCATTCGAACCATTGAGAAAATCGACGGGGCACTCAAGGCTGCGGAGAAGCGCACCGTAGGGACACGGACAGCCGCGCGGTCGGAGCGGTAGGATACCCGCCGGGATCGCCGGCATTAAATATCGGAACCGACGCGTGGCCTGAATCGCTGAACCGGCCGGCCTTACCGTAACCTGAATTGCCTCGGCCATAATTGGCATTGCGGCGAAAAGTCTCAATCGACCAGAACATGGTAGGGCCTCGGCGACAGCCACTCTCTTGCCCCAGCAGAATTTTGCTCTACTATCTACTCTCGTAAAACTCCTGCTCTATTTTGGCCTGCGGCCAAAATCACCAATGGCTATCTGATAAACGACAAGTTCTTCAGACGTAAAGGCCATGGGTTTTCCATCAATGAAAGTAGAGAGTTGAGAGTAGACCGCAGGAGTTGCCTCGTGTCTCGGCGGCAGCCTCTCTTATGCGCCAGCCGAATGTGCTCTACTATCTACTCTCTCCAAACTCCTGCTCTATTTTTTCGCCTGATGGCGAAAAAATCGGGGCGACAGGATTTGAACCTGCGACCCCTTGACCCCCAGTCAAGTGCGCTAGCCAGGCTGCGCTACGCCCCGATTTACCTGTTAGCTTAACATAAGATGAAAAAAACTTAAAGTCTGCTGCTTTCAATTCGCTTTCTAATGATGCTTCGGTTTCGAATACGTCGCGTTTTGTTCCCCCGGCCGATGTGTTTGCGCTGCGGGCTTGTCCCCAGTGCGACCGTGCAGGCCTATCGATCGGAATCGCTTAGGCGGATGGCGTCGTACATCACCGCACCGACTTGGCCACGCTGCAT
>JAKBCC010000132.1 GCA_021808105.1 Planctomycetota bacterium | reverse complement strand
CGCAGTATAAAGGCTGCAATCGGGCACGCTGGAGGCGGAAATCTGGTGTACATCGCCGAGCACAAAATCGGAAGAACCAAAGTTGGCGTGATACATTTCCGCCTTGTCGGCGTCAATGTCATTGGCCCAATCAACGCGCCAACCCTGGTGCATGAGCGCCAAGCGCACCAATCCGATGCCTGCAAAAAATTCTGCAGCAGTAAGCCGGTCGTCTGGTCTGTGTTGGGGACCGCTGTTGGTAACTGTGTCAGAAATGGCCATGCCAAGCCTTCCTTGTATTGTGTGCAGCGGACCGTGTGCCGATCCTATTCTACAAGTCTAACCCGCCGTAGGGAATAATTCCATTTATCCGGATCGCGTGTCGGGAAGGATGGCACGCAGGCCGCGGTCCTAACATCTAACTTCTAACCCCTGACCGGATTCCGAATCTGCAGCCGGCTTGGCGCGATGAAACGATGTATCCGTTGCGATGGATAGTGCTAACCCCACCAAGGCCATGATTGGAATGCACGTGTAGCCGGCGATGTGCACCAGCCAGCCCGCCAGACATGTTCCTGCCACCGTGCCCACGGCATTGGCGGCGTTATTCAAACCTTGGGCGGCACCTTGACTGATGGGACTTAATTCCGAAGTTAATTCCGTGCCGGTCACACTTAATACCGGCCACGCCAGAACCACCACCGCAAACCCTGCCAGGGCGATGGCATTATTTCCGGGAAACTTATGTAACAGCAGCGGCAATAACAGCAGGATAAAGCCCATAAACCGCAGGACGCGACCGTAGAAATAAATTTTTTGTGCTCCAACTCTATGCGCCCACATGCCGGATAAATTGTAAAGCGATATGCCGACACCGGCGGCCAGCGCGTAAGTCAGGGAGGTTGTGGCCGGTAGCACGCCGAAGCTCTGTTTGAGAAAAATCGGAAAATAGGCAAAAAAGCCCGACACGCCCAAAAACACGAAAAACCAGGACAGGAGAAATCTGCCGAAACGCGTGGGAAGCAGTTTGGGAATATTTTTTAATCCGGCGATATTCAGCAGATGGAAGTGCTTCAGCAATCCGCCGCCGATCAGCTCCACGCGCGCAAAACGCGACAATGCCTGAAAATCCAGAGTCAGCCCCGCACCGCTGATCTGGCTCATTGACGTGGTGACTCCGGATGCCCGCGGCAGCAGTATTAGACCCGCCGCCATGGCCACAGCCAGCAGCCCGGCCCCCATCCACAACCCAAGCCGGTAGCCGATAATGGCAAAGGCACCGGCCAGCAGCAGACCCAGCACCTGCCCGGTGCCGTTAAATGTTTGCAGCCATCCAATGCGACTGGTCCATTGTTCATGCGGATAAAAATCAACAATCAGCAGTGTCGCACACGTGCTTACCGCCGCACTGCCGGCCCCCATCAGCAGTGCCAAAACCAGCCAAGCCCCCAGATTTGCCGCCAAGGGAAACACAACCATGGCCGCAAGTTCCAGCAGCAGGCCGCCGCAAAACACCAGGCGATACGCCTTCTTACTGTCCGCCAGGCTCCCCCAGATTGGCGAGCTTAATGCCCCCAGATTAAACGCCCCCATCACATATCCTACCGCAGCCAGTTCGTGCGGGAGAAGTTGCACCATCATTAATGGCAGCAGAATGGGAATCAGCCCGGACGATACCGCCCCCAACAGCGCATACGCCGCAAACCAGGGTGATATCCATCGCTTCGGACCGCGAAGCGTATCCCAGAAAATTTTATCGATCCCACTCATAACTTGGTGCTCTGTCACGCCTTAATCGTTGGCCGCGAAGCCCAGACGCTTGCTTACCGCTGCATAACTGAACCATTGGGCCAGCAGCCGCTGATTCAAATGCCCCATCAGATACCTCCCTACACCCGCTAAATCCGTCGAGTTATGCAGAATATTCACCGGCACCGGCTTGGCATTGACCAACTGCATCACGAACACTTCGAGCGGCGAATCCAGAGCCACACTCGTGCAGGGATGCGTGAGAACCAGCCGGGCCTTGGATTGCCCGCTGCCGGAAGACTTAAGTTTTGCATCCGCATGACCCGCACGGGAGACATCTGCGGCATTCGCGCCCCCGAGGGCTTTATGCGCCAATAAAAATGCCGCCTGCATCAGTTTGGTGCTGCGAATCTGCACGCCCGGCAGATGGCCGGGGGCCAATTGATATTGCGGCTGCCCGTCCGGCGTCATGCCCACCAGCTGGTTCTCCAACGCCTTGAAAGATGAGGGACTGATGACCGCAAGATGATATTTTTTTGCGGCCGCCGGCAATCCCATACGCCCCGCCTCCACCACCAACGCCATAGCGGATTTCTCATCCGCACGATAGGCCGCCAGCAGTTTCGCGTCATGCACCACAGCGGAACGCACTTCCGCCAGTGTCGCCGGATCATGAGCTTTGCTCACCGCAATAACCCGATACAGGTACCTGTTACCGTGCGAATCGGTCAGCACCGGGCCGTCATAACCCACCTGCAAATGCAGCAGCAGACCGATATTCTTAGAATGTTGATCCAGTGCATGTACCTTCATCGCCAGGATGCTTAATCCCAACGCCTGCGATAATCCGGCCTGATCGGTTGTGGCATCACCAATGCCGCGCAAACTCGCAAGATCGGCAGCGTTCATCCAATGATTCCACCGCCCCACCACGGGCGTGTAGCCATATTGTTTCCCAAGATTGCCGGCCAACGTACTGTAGGACACCCACTGGGACGGCGGTACCGCTTGATGATACCCGTTAATATTCACCGTACTCCATGGCTTATCGGCCATGTGGCTCGCATGATTCAGCATGTGTTGGAACTTCTGATTCACACGCTTAATAAGTTGTCGGCGAATCAATTTCTGCCGCACCTGATCAAACGTCTTATATTTGGGTTTCGGCGCTATCGCCGGAGCTGTGGAGGTATTCGGGGGCGTGATTTCATAATCATCCAGGTGGGATTGATAATAGGCATACGCCGCTTGAATATCCTTAATGGTGGGCTTGAGTTTGGCCAGCACCGCATCACGATTAAATTTCAAAAATTCAATTTTTACCCGATCCGGATAACGGTAACCAAACGGATACCGATGACCGTTAATCAGCGGCGGTTGGGGGCTACCGGCGGTCCAGGGCAGGGTGGTGCGATAGGCCGCAAACAGGCGTTGCAATTCCGCCGCGCCAGGCGTTGGCATGGAATCAGCGGTATCCGAAGCACGCATTCGGGCGTAACGCACCTTCACGGATGTGCCCAACTCGCTGACAAAATGCGCCAATTGCGGCGCGCTGGGGCGGCACGCTCCACCAATAAATACCTGCAACTGGTCAATGGTGGTTAAATCTTCAAGCGCCTGAACCACATTGGGCTGCGCAAAATTGGAATTGTTGGCCAGCAACTCGCCAATCTGTTTGCGTAACGTCTTTTGCTTCACCAGCAGATTAATATCGCCGATATCCGGAAAAAATCCGGACGCGTTTGCTTCCCGCAGCAACAGATAAAACTGAATCGCCGCACGGGTCTGGCTGCGCTGACTAAGCCACATCGGATAAAGTCCCATATCCGCCAGGGCGGGCAAACTGCGCAGCACCCGAATGTCAATTCGGGCCTGCGTGAGCTTACCCTTGGTCAACGGCTGCCCGTTAAGCTTTCCCACCACAAACGCATCACCGCTACCGCCCATGCCCGATTGATAGGAATAACCCACCAGAAACGTCACCATCAAGAGCACCCCCAGAACCGCCATCATGGGTTTGCTGTATTTTCGCATTAACTTTGTAGCCATAGGCTCATCACCGCGCAGTAACAATCAACCATAAAACAGACCCTTGAGCATATACGATTCCGTCTGCGGCGTAAATCACCCGAAGCCAACATTGGGTTTCTGCCAATAGATATTTGCCTCACGCCCCCTTTCCGCCCCATCTTCCAACCGTTTCTACTCATTACTCATTACCCATTACCCATTTGAAAACCGTAACCAGTAACCCATCACCTGTAACCCCGAACGTGTAACCCGTAACCCGCCGCGCGCGTATAGATTATAATGATCATCTATTGCCTGGAGAATTTTATGATGCGAAAGACAATCATCAGTTTGGGACTGCTCGTCGCAGCAGCTTCGGCCCCGGTTTCCGCGTTACATGCTGCGGCCGTTTCCACGCCGTCGGTTCCGCGAGCTTTTAACGCTGCTGCGGTGCCCGCAGACGCCCGATGGATCATCTATATCAATATTGATCAGGCCATGGCGACTCCAGGGTCCGGTAAATACCTGAGCGAATTTCTTGCTTCCCGTCCCAGTGTCAAACGAGCCATCGACCAAGTTCAAACAATCATGGGCAACGAATTTCCGGGTGACTTCCACCGCGTTTTTCTCATTGGAAGGAAGGTTGGACCGGGCCACGGCGTCGTGGTGATGCATGCGACCGCCGCGCAGAGACACATTAACCAGATTATCAATTTGAGTTCCGCCGCGGGCACGATGATGGTTGGCAAAACCAGTGTGAATATGATTCCTTCATCGGATAATAAGGGTTACACGACCTTTGAGGCCTCCCCCGCACAGGGCACCTTTGTTGCGTCACGGTCGGAAAACGCGATCAAGCATGAACTTGATGTTCTTAGCGGCAAATCCACCGGCATGGCCGGTGATAATTCCTTGCTGGCCGGTGCCCATAACGGACTGATTGTGTATTTGGCGGATACGGATATGGCGCAGTTGCTTAACCGCCCCGGACAACATCCCGGTCCGGCCTGGATGAAATCCGTCAGGGGTGCGTGGCTGGCGGCGCGGATAGAGAAAAAGAAGCTGGATATTGTGGGGCGCGTTGATCTCAATAACGCGGAGTCTGCCGCGCAGATTGTCCAAATGGCTCAAGGCTGGCAGGCGATGATGGATCTAAGTGCCACGAACGCCAAAGTTAATCCCCGCCAGCGATTCATCGCCGGTTTGGCGGATCGGCTGAATGTCGGCGCGATCGGCAAAACGATTCGCATTCACTGGGTGATGTCGCTGGCGAAATTGCTGGCCGGGCCGCAAAAACGTCCGCCGGTCACACAATAATGCCGAGGCAGCGGCGCGAATTGGAGTTACGGAGTTGGTCATGTCCGCACACGTTTTTGATGAGTCACCGGCCGCCTGCGCTCAACCCGGTGATCGCGCCGCATTTGACCTCATTGCCCGCCAGTACCAGACCATTCTACTGCGGTTTGTGCGCTGCAATTTTTCCAACATTCCCGATCCGGAGGATATTGTTCAGGAATCGCTGCTCAAGGCTTTTGAAAATATGGGCACATATCAGTCCGCCCGGCCGCTGAAAAGCTGGCTACTGACGATTACGTATCGTATGGCCATCAACCATATCCGCCATCGCAGCACCCATACCCGCCTCCTCGCAAGATTCCGCAATCATACGGCCATGACTACCCCAACGGCCCCCGACGCACTTGAGAATCGTGATGAATCGAAAAACCTCTGGAACATCGCCGCGAAACTGCTGACCCCGACGCAGTTTCACGCCGTATGGCTGTTATATGCCGAGGATATGAATCGTGATGACATAGCCAAAATACTCCGAAAATCACGGCCCACGACCAAGTTGATTCTTTACCGCGCCACCCGAACACTGCGGGCGCATTTTACCCGACCTTCCACAACCCCAACCCGGCTAACCGAAGATCGCCGCGTTGCGTCAGGAGTCCTGCTATGAACTCACGTAATAATTCGGATGATGCCACATGGACTGCCCGTCTGAAAAGTGAGGCTGAATCGCGATCGCCTCAATTTTCTCCATCCCTGCATAACCGCATCATGCACAAGGCCCTTTACAGCACCGCCGGAATGCCGTCGGTTGAGCGCGCCACGCACCGGTGGTATTTCCTGCTGGCCGGAACCTCGAGCCTTGCAGCCGCGGCCATCATCCTGCTGCTGGGTATTTCCGCGTGGACGCATCTTCAACCGCCGCAACCAACGCAGCCAACGCAACCAACGCCCTCCGCCGCGGAAATAAATATCTCCGCCCTGTTTCCAGATCCCGGCAGGCTCATTCAGCAAACCGCTACCCGGTGGCAAAATCAGTTTTCCAAACAAACCTTCGCCGATTTCCAGTCCCCAGCGCAACAGCTTTCTCGATACGTTGTGCGAAAAATAGCCCTGTTCTGAATAAGAAAATGACCGGATTGCGATTACCGGGACAGGCTTCCGGGAGAATATTTTCTTACCCCCGGCTGGATGGACATATCCATGATCATGGCGTTGATCGACTCGCGCCGCACTTTCACATTCCTCGGTGTCGGGTCGTTCCAGACATGTGCGCCTGCAACGGTCGCTTTCGGCCCACGCCGCATCGGGTATCGCATCAGTTGCAGGCGGTCGTCGTAGGGCGAAACATCTTTTTCCTTACAAAAATAGCCGGTATACCAATGAAAACCCGACGAGTTTGCCACGTGGTACGACCAGCCTGTGGCGGCCAGATAATCGAGGCTTTCAAACCCATGCAGATGGTTCGTGGGATCATAAAATACCCAGCCGGCATCGGGGAAATAAGCTTCAATAAAGGCGTGGCCGCCATCGGAACCGATGAATTTGACGTCCACCCTGGAGGCAGGAATTCCCATCCGGCGCAACATGGCACAGGCAAGGTGGCTCATGGCTTCGCAATTTCCGCGCCGCGTTTGAAGTGTCTGATCAGATGAGCCGGCATCGCCGCTTTGAAATGTCACGTGGTTATTGATCCAATCACAGGTCAATTGCACCACTTCCTGGGCCCACTTTGTCCGCGCTAAAATTTTCTTGCATATCGGGCCTAAGCTCGGATTATCCGGATTGATGGGTTCTGTAACTCACCGAACAACTCGGCGAGACGCGCCAGAACGGATGCACCGCTTGGCGTGCTGGCGATTATTTCCAGCAGGTTGCGCTGCCGGGGCGTCCAGACCAGCGGTGATTGTGTGGGGCAGTTCCATACGCCAAGCGCTTTGAGAATGGCGTCATGCAGGTCCTCAACACCGGTGCCATTTAAGGCGCTGATGTGGACCGTTGCATCGCGGGCGGGCGTGCGGAAATGTTTATCATTAACGCCCAGATCGGTTTTGTTGACGGCGTAAATTACGCGGGAAGGACCATTTAAATCCAGACCTGCGGGGACAGACTCATCACGTTGCGTGCCGTCAATGACCCATACCGTAATATCAGCATGTAACGTCTGCTGGTGCGAACGCAAAATCGATTCGTGCTCCAGAGGATCATCCGTGACACGCATACCGGCGGTGTCCACGACAACGGCGTTGAGCGATAGTTCTCCGGCAGTCAGTCGAATTATGACATCCACCCAATCGCGGGTAGTGCCCGCAAGGTCGCTGGTGATGCTTGCCGATCGGCCCGCCAGGGTGTTGATCAGAGTCGATTTTCCGGCATTGGGCCGGCCAATCAGGGCGATCCGCGGCGGAGTTATAAAGTGTTGAAGAAAAGTGGATTTTTCCAAGATCCACTGGGCCTGCGTCTGCACGTGCCACAACGCATCCCCATGAGAGGAATTCTTTAACCGCGTCACGCTTGCAGCCGCCCACGCCCCCAAGCCCTGTATATGCTGATTGGCCAGTAGGCGCACTGCGAAGGAATTATCCAAGCCCGGGAGCACCGCCAGCACTTCATTAAGAATGGCCGGAGCCGGGGATACCGTTTGATCTCCCTGCAAAGCCTGGGGCACCGGCAGGTTTTCCAGCGATTCCCGCACCGTTGCCCCCGCCGCTTCCAACGCGGCCAAAATCTGTTCCACCACCGCCACGCCACCGTGGGCATGAATTTCAAAGTGATATTCCCCACGGCAAACCACTAAAGCATCATCAATCTCCCGGGCTTGAAACCGCAGCGTGGCCCGGGTCAAGCCCTTAACCGGCAGGGTTTTCCCACGAGCGCATAACTGCGCAACGCACGATCTTGCCGTCAACCCGACGACCGCGATCACCGCAATGGCCCCCGCCCCCGCCGGGGTAATCCGCGCGGCGTACAGTCCTGAATCGCAAGCGGCCATCCCCGCCGCAACGCTCCTCATCTGATTTTCTAATTGCCCAGTCATCGCCATTTATCCATGCCAATAAGCGCCGCGTTGCCACAGTTTAATTTAACGAGAAGCCCGGCATTTAGCATCTGGCATCTCGCATTGAGCATTTTCTGGAAGCGCTGCTATTTTGCCCGGCAGATTAAAACCGCCGGCTAACATTCCCGGTGGGATAAACCCACCGGCTCGCCCCGACCGTCGTCACTGTAACCCGTCCCCTGTAACCTGTAACCTACCGCCCTATCGCCCCACCGGCAGCACTTGCCGCAGGCGGGCGATCAATTGCGGGATCACGTGCAGGGTCTGATCAATTTCCGATTCCGTGGTAAATTCCGAGAGCGAAAATCGCACGGAGCCGTGGGCGATTTTTTCCGCGATTCCCATCGCCTTGAGAACGTGCGACGGTTCCAGTGAGCCGCTGGAACAGGCCGCTCCGGCGCTGGCGCAGATTTCATGTTGATTCAGAAGTATCAAAATGGCCTCGGCCTCCAGGGATGAAAAGCCGATGTTGGTGGTGTTGCACGTGCGGCTCATCGGATCACCGTTGACAAAACTTTCCGGCACACTTCGCAAAATTCCCGCCTCCAGCTTATCGCGCAGGCTCGCAATGCGTTGAATATTTCCGCCATCCGCCAGTCGGCCTGCGGCCCTTGCCGCCGCGGCACCCAAACCCACAATGCCCGCAACATTTTCCGTGCCGCCCCGCCGATCGCGTTCCTGCGGCCCACCGCGAATAAACGGATAAAATGCCACGCCCCGCCGCACCGCCAGAACCCCCACCCCTTTTGGGCCATGGAATTTATGAGCGCTGATTGAAAGCAAATCCACACCCCGGCTGGAGAATTGCAAAGGAATTTTCCCGGCTGCCTGCACCGCATCGACGTGAAATATCACGCGATGCTCCCGTGCCAGAGCCGCGACCGCGTCAATATCAAAAACAACACCGGTTTCATTATTCGCCCAGATCAGGCTTAAAAGCGCCACGTCCGGGTCCGCCAGCGCGGCGCGGAATGCGGGCATATCCAATCTGCCTGATGTATCCACGCCGATTTCTATAATGCGATAGCCCTGTTTCGCCAGATAGGACAGCGGCTCACGCACAGCGCTATGCTCCACACCGGATGTAATAATTGTTTTTTTGCCGGCACGCCCGGGCAGCACGCCCATAAGTGCTGCATTATCTGCCTCCGTGCCGCCGCTGGTAAATAGGATTTCCGCAGGCCGACATCCAATAAATTCTGCCACCTGATAACGGGCTTCTTCAACGGCATGGCGCGCTTCCTGCCCGGCCTGATGCACGCTGGATGGATTACCGTACGCTTTTTCAAGATACGGCATCATAGCATGGAGGACTTCGGGGGCTATTTGGGTCGTCGCATTGTTATCCAGATAGATCATAGGCAGTATTATATCGCACTTACGGTAGTCGTTCACAGAGGTTCTGCTATTATCAGAAGCATGAACGATGATCCCAGATTATTGGCAGCGCACATTCTTTCCACCTGGACGCAAATACATGATCCTCCGCGGATTGAATCCCGGGATTCACCCGAATGGCAGGCACTGGCGACGCGGGATCGGGCCTTGGCCTTTGACCTGATCTGCGGCGTCATTCGCCGCCGCCTGACGCTTGATGCCATGATTCACGCGGTTTCCAAAACACCCCTGGACGATATTGAGCCGGATGTCCTGGCCGTTCTGCGAATGGGCGCTTATCAACTTGTGATCGCTCAGGGCATTGCCGATCATGCGGCTATTGCTACCAGCGTGGAGGTCGTGCGGCGGCTTGGAGCCGTCCGAGCGGCAGGGTTTGTCAACGCGGTCTTGCGCAACATCCAGCGGCTCGGCGGCGTGGTGGAACCCCTGGCGGCACCAGACGTTTACGCCTTTCCGCTGGATAGCCGGCGGCAGGTGAAATTCAACCGGGCCATTTTTCCTGATCCACAACGCCAATTTAGCGACCATCTGGCGGTAACAACCAGCCATCCGCGCGAACTGGTTTCAGCGATGGCGCAGTGGATCGGCGAGAAACACATTCGCGCTGTGTTAATATCAGATAACATTCCGCCGACGGTGACGCTGCGGTGTGATCATAAGGGCTATCTTCCGCCGTCTGAAGCCGGG
>JAKBCC010000131.1 GCA_021808105.1 Planctomycetota bacterium | reverse complement strand
AACCTGGAAGACATTAGAATCTCAGCGCTTCCAGCCAATTTGATCATTGATTCCCGGCGAGCCTGGAACCACTGATGATAGCTCCTAACTCCTAACCCCCTTCGTGTCTTTGTGTCGTTGTGGTGAAATATCCGTACAGGAGCTTTACTCCGTGCGCGCCGGGGCGGTTTCTTGCCGTTTCTGTTGATCCGGAGGCAAAAGAAGACCACGGATTTCACGGATGACGCGGATACGGTGGGGGGCTTCTGAAGGGGCATGAATCGCACGTTATCCGTTAAATCCGTGCAATCAGTGGTGACGCCAGTTGGCCTCCTGGGGTGGAAATTGCATTGCAAGAATTGAATTCTCGATCCGGTGCCCGAGCTTACCGGGAAGTATTGTTGAATGGACCGCCCCGGCGCGCACGGGGTAAACTCTCTAAGCGGACTGCGCGGATACGGGGGCGTCAACGAGTCCCGGCGCGCCGGGAAGCAACGATTCTCGGCACACGGGGCAGGTACTGAAAATACTGATCAATACTGAATATACTGATAATACTGTCTCGCTGGAGTTCGCGGATCAGAATCCAGAACCTGGAACCTGGAACCTGGAAGAAATTGAAAGCGCAGCGCTTCAACACCATTCCAACTCCTAACTCCCAACTCCTAACTCCTAACTCCTAACTCCTCCCCCCCTCTCGTGCCGCTACAGTGAAAACTCAACAGTAAGTCCGGGGTGCCACGAGCAATGATCGGTGCCCCGCGGCACACCCGGGAAGTAACGGGCAAACTGTTTTGTGGGTGCGGCGGGTATATTCGATGGCGGGTTGGATTGGCTTCCTGGCAGGATGATGTGGACCGCCCCGGCGCGCACGGGGTAAACTCCCTAAGCGGTTAGCGCGGATACGCTGCGCACGAATGCGGGTGTTTGAACCGTTCCCGATGCATCAGTGCATACGCAATGATTCTCAAGGTTGACATTCCAGTGATCATGGGCGATTGTAGTTGCTTAGCATTTTTCAGTTTCTTTTCAGGGCGGTGGAAGATGATGCGGCTTGTCGGCACTTTTCGGCGCTATCGGCGGTTTGTGTTTTTTGCATCCGTGCTTGCGGGCCTTTGGCTTGTGGCCAACGCCGCAAGCGGGCAGGCGAACCATACACATCGGCACTCTGTCCCGCGGTTGGGCATGTCCGGCGTATTCAAACCCTTTGGTTTTTTATCATCATCGCATTTTTCCAGTTACGAGCGAATAGCGCTGTTTGCCGTTGCGGGAATTGCCATTCTGGCCTTGTTGTACGCGGCTTATCTGATGCGATTTGTGTTCCGTGCTGATCGTGGCACCGTACGCATGCAGGCTGTTGCGCAGGCGATCCGTGAAGGTTCCAGGGCCTATTTGAGCCGCCAGCGCAAAGCGCTGTTGCCGATTATCGGGATCATCGCCGTGCTGCTGTTGATAACCGCAAACTGGCATTCGCAGCTCGGTGCGAGTCTGCCGATTGGCCGGGCATTGGCATTTGTGTGCGGCGCGTTATTTTCACTGACGGTGGGAACCGTCGGAATGTTGCTTGCAACGCGGGGAAACCTGAGCGTTGCCGCAGCGGCCGCCAATGAAGGTTTCGGCAAAGCGCTGCGACTGGGTTATCGCACCGGCACGGTCACGGGCATTCTCATCGACGGACTGGGGCTACTGGGTGCCACGTTTATTTTCATGTATTACGGTGACAGCGCACCGGATGTGCTGCTGGGGTTTGCGTTCGGCGGCACGCTGATAGCTCTGTTTATGCGGGTTGGCGGCGGTATTTATACCAAGGCCGCCGATGTGGGAGCGGATCTGGTGGGAAAAATCGAGCAGGACATTCCTGAAGATGATCCGCGCAATGCCGCGACGATTGCGGATAACGTCGGAGATAACGTCGGCGATTGTGCGGGAATGGCAGCGGATATTTTTGAAAGTTATGAAGTTACGCTCGTGGCGGCGATGATTCTGGGATGGGCGAGTTTTGGGCATAAGGGCGTGCTGTTTCCCCTTTTGGCCCAGGCCATCGGTGTGGTATCGGATATTATTTCCACCTCCAGCGTGCGAGCTCCGGCCAGCGGCGGCGTTAAGGAGGCTATGCAGTCATTGAACTTCGGATTACGCCTTGGCGCGGTTTTATGCACCATCGGGTTTTGTCTTCTGGGCTTTTTTTATCTGCGCTTCGACGGTACGACATTTTCGGCCAATCATGCGTTGAGTGTTATTGAAGCGCACACACCGGGATGGGCCTCCATGGGCGTGACGGGGCTGGATATGCGGCCGGCGGTGGCCGCCATTGTCGGCTTGATTCTGGCGGTGCTGCTTAATTTAAGCACGGAATTTTTCACCGGCACCGAGCACGGACCGGTGCGCGGTCTGGTCAAGGCGTGTGCCACCGGTCACGCCACGAACATTATTCAAGGCCTCGCCACCGGGCTGGAAAGCAGCGTTATGGCCATTGTGATTATCGCGGGGAGCATTCTTACAAGTGTGCTGATTTTTTCCCATACCAATCCGATTTTTGTCGCCTATGGCGTGGCCATGTGCGGTATTGGAATGTTGAGCCTGACCGGTAATACCATCAGCATGGATGTGTTTGGACCGGTTGCGGACAACGCCAACGGCGTCGGAGAAATGGGTTATGATCGCCAGGAGATGGGGGAGAGCAAGTATCAGGCGGCCCGCGAAGTGTTGTCCGACCTGGATTCAACGGGGAACACCACCAAAGCCATTACCAAAGGCATCGCCATTGGCAGTGCCGTAATCGCGTCGGTGAGTCTGTTTGCATCCTTTATTACCATTATCGGTTCGGGCGGTCGCTCGGATCATGCCCACCTGAGTCAGGCGGTATATCGCGGCGTGTCGAATATTTTGAATTTGTCGGATCCGCTTTTGTTTATCGGGTTGCTTATTGGCGGGGCGGTCCCATTTTTATTCAGTGCCATGACCATTCGTGCGGTGGGGAGGGCGGCATTTCTGATCGTGCAAACCTGCCGCGAACAATTCCGAGATAAAGAAATCTGGGCCGGCACCAAAAAGCCGGACTATGCCAAGGTGGTTAATATCTGCACACTCGAAGCGCAGAGAGAATTAATCGGGCCGGGCATTTTGGCGGTATTAACACCGGTTCTGGTCGGATTTTCACTGGGAGTCATGGCCTTAGCGGGGTTTTTGGCCGGTGCCATATTGTCCGGTCAACTTCTGGCGGTTTTTATGGCCAATGCCGGCGGGGCCTGGGACAACGCCAAGAAAGTGGTCGAATGTGAACCGCGCGATCTGGAAAAGCAGACCGGTAAGGGATCCGAACGGCATAAGGCCAGTGTTACCGGGGATACCGTTGGGGATCCACTGAAAGACACCGCGGGGCCGGCCATTAATCCGTTAATTAAAGTGATGAATATGGTCTCGCTTTTGGTTGTCCCGCTGATATTGCCGTTTGATCGCGGTCTGGTAAACCAGATTACCTCCACAGTTCCCGGCTTTGCGGGCGTGGAAATGTCGTATCAGACATGGATTCCCTGGATGGTCAGTGCGGTATGCGTTCTGGTTCTGGGTTGGGCGATCTACCGTTCCCGTCAGGAAACCCCCGATCAGTGAAAGCTGCGTATTTTCGTTTATACTCCGCTTTTTGACTGTCGCCCCAGTTAGCTTTGTTTTATGGCCATGCGGCGGCAGGCATTGCTGGAGATCACAATGAACCGTACCGCGGACGCCCGCAAACAACGCTTGTTTACGTTTTTATCCCTGCTTGCGCCGGTTGCGTTTGTGGGGATTTGTCATGCCGCCTCAACGCAGTTTTTGGCGCAGGACGCCTGGATTCCGGGTGATAATTTCGAGTCTTCCAGTGCGGGATTTATTGAAAATAAATCATGGGTGAGAAACGATTCCACTGCGGCACAGATCAGTATGCTTGATTTTTCCGGCCGTTTGCGGCTTGCGGACACGGGGCGGTACAGCCCGACGGTGGCGTATGATTCAACGTATATTGGTTTGGGCACCAGCAGCGCGTTGCTGCCCCGACAGTTGAATAAAGAAGCGATGTCACTGGGAATTCCCATCGGCCAGTTTGGCGCCTGGGGACTGGGCATCGCCATTGGTGCGGGTTATGCCGGAAACAGCCCGTTTAATGATCCGAGTGCTGTATATGGCATGGCGCGCATTACGGTACAGCACAAGTTATGGAAGAAAACGGAACTGGATTTGGCTTTGGACTACAACGGTAATCGGCAATTTATGCCGGATGTCCCGTTGCCATCGGTGGAAGTGCAGCATAAGCAGAAGTCTCTGAGTTGGACCGTTGGCTTTCCTTACGAGGCCATTCGCTGGAACGTGCTGCCGCGCTGGTGGCTGGATGTCAATTATGTTCCCACTGATTCCGGCTCGGCTTCTGTGGATTACTCCGTATTGAAATGGCTGGTGGCATATACCGAATTTGACAGTGATTCATGGGTGTTTCATGTGAGTTCTTATCAATCGGATCAACGGTTATTCTTTACCCAATGCCGGGTACAGACAGGGGTTAAACTCTTCTCCCTGCATCGTGATTTCAGTGTCAATATTGGAGGCGGTTACGCATTTAATCAGGCCTTCAGTCAGGGATTTGACGCCCGCAAAGAATTTCCCGTGGCCCAAATTGCCAATGCGGCGTATGTCATGCTAAGCCTGAATGCAACATTCTGATCAATCCATCGCTTCGCGCCGGCCGCTGGATGCGGAGCCAAGCCGCCTTTTGGGACCGGATCCATACGCCAAATGGGGCGTGTTAAATTTCCTCGGCCAATATCCCGGATAACTGCTGCGACACTTCCCCGATTTGTTCCGATGTAAGATGCGGATTCAGCACAACGACCGCGGCTCCGCCACGCTGGGTCATGTTCCACAATTCTGGAAGCGGAGTAAGGTGAGCGAATTTGGACCGCATTTCTTCGGGCATCGCCGAAGTGCCTTCATATTTGAGCAGACGCTTGCGCATCAGCAATAAGGCCAGAACAAAACGGAATTGCAGATCCAGTATCTCTTCACGGTCCGCGAGGCGATTAAACAAGTCCAGCAGAACCGAGTCATCCACAAATGTTCGGGCTTTTTTGTGAGCTTCCGGCACCACGGTTTTCCAGAACGAAAACATTTCAACCGGGGATGCCGGACGTTTGCCGGTGCTCCAGCATTCAAGGCAGAAATTCATGCGGTGCCAGGGGCTGCCGGGCGTTTTTGATTCGTTTTGCTCCGGCGGTAACGACCGGGCTTCCACCAGTGCCGCCCAGCAGGCCGCGCCCGGCGGAAGTTCCGCGGCACACCCCGCACACTGCCCGCCAACCTTACCGACATCCCAACTCTGATTTTGCATTAGTACCGTTGCCATGGCCGTATATTAAGGCTTTTGGTTCCGAAGGAAAAGTCCTTGAGTCGCGTTCCGGTTCGCTTCGCTTGTCAGATGAATAACCTGAACGGCACGGCGGGGGCCATCGCTGGCGGTTTCAGCCAACATCCGCCAGCGGCAGCGATGCCTGGAATCGTGCGGCCAATTCTCTGCGGAGTTCCGCGTGCTGCGGTGCCAGGATATGTGGATCGGCCTGAATGATCGCCAGTGCCTGTTGGCGTGCGGCGGGAAGTAAAAATGGATCCAGCAGCAGGTCTGGAAACAGAAGATCCGGGCGCCCACTTTGGCGCTCGCCGACTATTTCCCCCATGCCGCGGATTTTCAAATCCTCCTGCGCAATATCAAAGCCGCTGGAATACTTTATCATGGCCGCCAGACGCGGAGGTGGGTCAGGTGTCTGATTATCAAACAATAAGATGCACGCCGATTGATGAATGCCGCGGCCTACGCGTCCCCGCAGTTGATGCAGTTGGGCCAGGCCAAATCGTTCCGCATGTTCAATAATCATAATGGTGGCGTTTGGAACGTCCACGCCGACTTCAATAATCGTTGTGGCAACCAGCACATCGATTCTGCCGGCACGGAATTGCTCCATGATCTCCCGCCGCTCCAGAACTTCCATTCGTCCGTGCAAAAGCCCGATACGATGGCTTTTCATCACGCCATCCCTGAGGTCATTGAATACGCGCGTTGCGCTGAGCAGCTCGGCGGCATTTTCATCAATTGCGGGAACCACCACGTACCCCTGCCGGCCGGACTGAACCTGTTTGAGCAGGTAGGCATAGACTTCCGCGCGGCGTGCGGAAGTCACAGCGCGCGTGGCAATGGGTTGCCGCCCCGGTGGAAGTTCGTCGATTGTTGAAACATCCAGATCCCCAAACACTGCCATGGCCAGCGTGCGGGGGATCGGAGTGGCGGTCATGACCAGCGTGTGCACACCGGTGTAGCGGCCACGCATCACGGCCCGTTGCTGCACGCCAAATTTGTGTTGCTCATCAACCACGAGCATGGCGAGATTTTTAAATTGTACGGTGTCACTTAATATGGCGTGCGTGCCGATGACCAGACTTATTGAGCCGTCCTGTATGCCCGCCAGCGCCTTTTTTCGGCTGGCTCCGGCAACAGCGGCGGTGAACAGGGTTGTTTTGACACGGCTGTTGCCTAAAAATCTCTCCAGCGAAAGCAGGTGTTGTTGTGCCAGTACTTCCGTGGGGGCCAGCAGCGCAGCTTGTGCGCCGGCGGCGACGGCTGAAAGCATGGCATACAGCGCGACCACTGTTTTTCCGCTGCCGACATCACCCTGCACCAGACGGTTCATGGGATGCCGGGCCGCCAGATCATGACGCAGTTGCACAATGACCCGTTCCTGCGCGGCGGTCAGGGAGAAAGGCAGTAATGCCCGGATGCGTTTGTCCACCATGTCATCGGTGCGCAGGGGATGGGCGTTTTGCAGTTGTTGCTGGTGGTGCCGCTTCATGCCGACGGCCAACTGGTGCAGCAGAAATTCATGAAATGCCAGAGTATGTCTGGCGCGCTGGACATATTTCCACGCACCGGGGCGGTGAATAAGCTCATATGCCTGACGACGGGAAATCAAGCGGCAGGCGGAGAGATTCTCCGGTGCGATCCACTCGCGAATCTGGGGCAGCAAAAGCGGAATATTTTTTTCCATTATCAACGCGATGACCCGGCTGGATAAATCAGCGGAAGCGGGGTAGATGGGCTTCAAATCCGGTGTTTCGCCTTTCGAGCCGGGAGCGGCAAGAAAGTCGATACGGGGCTGAAGCATTTGCGCCCGGGCGTTGAAGAATTTGACTTTGCCCGTGGCCCGGACGCGTACGCCGGGCACGAGCTTTTCCGCCATGAACATTTGATTGAACCATGTCAGCACGCAGCGACCGGAGGGGTCCTCAAGCAGTGCTTCAAACCGGGCGGGACGGCGGCGAATGGCGCGGGTTTGGATGATTTCGCCTTCAATGGACGCAAGTTGATCACTTTGCAGTTGTTGTACGGGAACCTGTCCCTGAGACTGGGCATAATCGCGCGGAAAAAAATGGAGCAGATCGCCGCAGGTTTCCACGCCCATCGCGCGAAACGCCTCCGCACGTTTCGGTCCGACGCCCAGAGCGAATTGCACCGGTGAATCCAGGGGCAGCAATGGCTCGGCAACTTCTGATGATTCTCCGGCCATAGGGGCATTCCATTATCGGGCCAGTTCAACGGCCCGGATTTCGCGCAATACGGTAACGCGGATTTCGCCGGGGAATGTCAGCTCCGATTGCACGCGGTTGGCGATTTCCCGGGCGATCAGACGGGCGCTGGCATCATCGCATTTCTCCGGATCAACAATTACCCGTACTTCACGGCCCGCCTGAATGGCAAACGCCTGTCGTACCTGCGGAAAGCTTGTCGCGATACCTTCAAGTTCCTGCAGGCGTTTAATATACCTTTCCAGAGATTCCCGGCGAGCGCCGGGACGGGCGCCGCTGATGGCATCGGCGGCCATAATCAGCGGTGTGTACGGGGTCGTCGATGGAATATCATTGTGATGCCCGCCGATGGCATTGAGCACAGCTTCCGATTCATTGAATTTGCGGCAGAATTCCATGCCCAGTGCCGGGTGCCCGCCTTCCTGATCATGATCCATCGCCTTGCCGATGTCGTGCAGCAATCCGGCGCGGCGGGCCAAGGTGCCATCAAGGCGAAGTTCATCCGCGAGCATCTGGGCGATATAGGCCACCTCCATGGAATGGCGCAGAACATTCTGGCCATAGCTGGTGCGATAATGCAGACGGCCGAGCATTTCAACAATCCGCGGATGGAGATTGGGAATATTGGCTTCGATGACGGCTTTTTTCCCGACCGTGCGGATATTGTTTTCTATTTCCTTCTGTGTGGCCAGGAAAATTTCCTCGATGCGGGCCGGATGAATCCGGCCGTCGGCAATTAGTTTCTCCAGGGTCTGCTTGGCCACTTCGCGGCGAATGGGATCAAAGCAATTTACAGTAATGACGCCCGGTGTGTCGTCGATAATGACATCAACGCCGGTGGCTTGCTCAAAGGCCCGGATATTGCGGCCTTCCCGCCCGATGATGCGGCCTTTCATATCATCACTGGGAATAATAACCGACTTGGTGGTGCCTTCACTGGTGACTTCCGCGGCGTAACGCTGCATGGCCTGCAGCATAATATTGGTGCTTTTCTGTTTGGCTTCGTCTTTGGCCTGTTCCTCAAGCTTTTCCACCATGACCGCCATGTCGTGGCGCACTTCACCTTCCACGCGTTTCAGCAGCAGTTGTTTGGCATCTTCAAACGATAAATTGGTAACCTGCAGCAGAATTTCTTTTTGCCGTGTCAGTGATTCATCGAGTTGCTTTTCCTTGCTCAGCAGCGTCTTATTTCGTTCATTGATTGATTTCTCGATTGATTCCAGATTTTTTTCCTTGGTGGCCAAGGTATCAAGTTTCTGGTCGAGGGTGTCTTCACGGCGCAGAAGCCGCTGTTCGATATTGCGCATTTCTTCACGCATCGTATCGATTTCCCGCTCAGCCTGCTCGCGGAGCTTTAATGCTGCATCTTTGGCAGATATCTGCGCTTCACGCAAAATATCATCGGATCGGGATTTGGCATCGGCTATGAGTTTGTCCGCGTCCAGTTTGCTGCGGGACATCGCGGCGTTTCCCATGGCTTTCAGTATGATCAGCAAGCCAAGAACACCCACCACCAGACCGGCGATGGCGGCGAGCAGAATAACCAAAGTGGGGTCAAAACCCCCCGTGGCAGCCAGGGGAAGTTCCGGAATTAAAAACTGGGGCATGGTCAACCTCACTAAATCTGCGGCCTGCCGAAGGGCCACGCGGAATGACTTGTCATTTCGCCATAGCTCTCCGTAGCCGTGGATACATCACAACTCGGTTCCGCACCATACGGATCGATGGTTGACACGCACTTGCCTCAATCCTTTTTGCCGCGGTACAACGCGGATAGGGGATTCAGTTGCATATCTATAAATGTGATGATTGATGCCGGAGAATGTATGGTTCAGTTGGTTCCCGTCCAAGCGGGGGCCGAAAGATGGCACAACATCGGAAACCCACGCTCCGCGCGCAATATCAGCGCGGCCGCACCCGGACTGGCGAGCCAATCTCTTGCGGACTGAACCTTATGGACAGATCACCGTTGGCCGCGAAAGCAGCAGGTTTCGGTGACTCAGCCGCGGTTATTAATCCGCAAGATCGAGAGATAAGTCCTGAACAAAACACCCAATTCACCATTCATCAATCTATATCGATCCGACATTACGGATCGTGCCAGGCTCGAAATTAAAACTCCAAACCGGCATAAAAACCAGCCTGCAATGTCGATCTGGGGATTCTATTATTTCCCAAGTCGAAAGGCTTCTACGAAACCTTGCAAGCCGTGTCAACCCAACGAGTTGCGCTGCCTTTCCCGGGCGTGATTCCGTTAACCTCCGAAGGAAGCTAACGGTATTCTTCCGCTTATATAGGATATTACCGCTTTGTTGAAAATTGGTCAACACATAATAAATGCACGAAAAAATATCTGTTTGAACGTTCGCGCACGCAATGCTTCCGCATGTACGCCGGAATATATTTTGAGCCGGCACTCGGTGCTTGTTTTGGCTTGGTCCAAGCAAGCGCCAAAAGAAATCTCGCAAAACGGTCACATTGCCGGCTTGGCGGGAACAATCGCCACTCATATGTGTTTTAATTGTCCGCGAGCTGGTTCATGGTGCTGGCGGTCATGCCGTAAGCGACCTTTGCTGAGGCGCTGATCCAGTGATTGGAATCGCCTGTGTAGTGCT
>JAKBCC010000130.1 GCA_021808105.1 Planctomycetota bacterium | reverse complement strand
GACCGGCCCGGCGGATTAGTTACAGGATGTCACTGATAGAAGTTCATCATGCCCAGCCACGAGTAACCAACCTGCATCTGGCCAAGGTTTTTCCAACTGACAGAACCGTCATTATAGAGTGTGTTGCCGCCATCCGGCTGGCCGCCGGCCGACAGGCTGTGATTGGATGCCGGCAGGGGGCCGGGCCAGGTCCAGTTACCGGCCAGATTGACGGTAAGATCGCTGGCCAGCACGGTAGAACCGGAATCCACGGGGGTTTGCGTAAACTCAGTTGGGTTGAAAATCGGCGAATTACTGGCAAGCGGGGATCGCTGAATCTGGTAGTAATAGCAATAGCCATACGCTACGCTGCCCCAGTTAATGGTTCCACCGTTTTTAACCAACGTCGGCAGATATTGGCCATCCACGCTGCAATACGGCCCATAGAATCCCGCCTGCGGACAATAGAACATCGCGGGGTTATCAATCATTTGCGTGGTGTACAGCAAGCCAAGTCCCGCCGGGGCCGCCTGCCCGTTCTGCTGCTGCCCGTTAGTCATGGCAAGAAACGGAATGGCGAAGCCGCTTCTGGCCAGAGCAGAATTACACGGATACTGATTGTTATTATTTGCGGCGTAAATCATGATGGCCTGCCCGATGGACCGCAAATTTGTGGCACACTGCACACGCTGGGCCAAACCCCGTGCCCGGCTCAAAGCCGGCAGCAACAGCGAAATCATCAGGGCGATGATGGTCAGAACCACCAGCAGCTCAATGAGCGTAAAGCCACGACGGATGGGAAACGTGTTATTGTTACGAGCGTACAACATATACCCTGGCTCCCGAAAAACCGCCGAAGCGGCTAAGAACACCGTTCACAACGCTGCAAGGCGATGGAACACACACACAACTACATCAAACCAAAGTTCTTACCGCGCTGGCTGATAGGACGCTTGGCGGTAAGTCACTACCTGATCGATCTGATTCTCTCAGGCACTGCGAATAAGTATCGGCAAAAGCCGGGGGAATCTTTGGCGATTCATGTGAATAAAATCATGGGGCTTTCAGGCTCCCATAAAAGCGGTTTTGCCGGGCGAAATTCGCTGTGTTGCAGCCAGATTCGTAGCCGCGTCATACCGGGGAAGCCGACCGGCGATTTGAAACTTTTCGGCGGCTGTTGGCGTATAACTAAAGCTTGCGGTACGATAACAATACTGGTTTGGACGTACTGGACCGTGATCATATACAGGAGATTCGCGTGACGCGACAGAACCTCATCGGAAGACTCTCATTGGCGGCTGGATTAGCGGTTGGAATATCTATGGGTATCGTCGTCGGAAATATTTCCGCTGCGGTAACGCTTCCCGCCACGCCCTCCACGGGACTTAAACCGGTAACGGCACATTTGCCCGCGCTAACACAGGATGTTCTCATGCCGCGGTCTCCGGCTCCGGGCAATCCGGCGGTGGCCATGGTCAATGGCGCGGCATTAAGCAAAGAGCATTTTCTAAATTCGCTGCTGCGCCTCAACGGTCTGGGGTTGCTTGAAAAATGGATTCAGTTGACCGTGCTTAAACAGGCTTGCGTCAAGGCGGGGCTGCATGTGGGAAAAGCGCAGGTGGATGCCGCCGAACAAGGTGTGCTGAATCAGCTTGCCGCCCAGCATATTCCTGCTAAACAACGGATTCCTGTTTTGGAAAAATTGCTGGCGCGCAAGGGTGAATCCCTGGCGGAATTCCGCATGGCCCTGGCCCGCACCACATACATGATGGCTCTGGCCAAGGGGCATGTGCATATCACGAACGCCGAGGTCAAACTGGCTTACAAAACCAACTTCGGCCCCAAGGTGGAAGTGCGTGATATTGTGGTTAACACCTTTGATGGCGCTGCCACGGTTCGCCATTTAATTATGGACAAGCACGAAAATCCCGCGGTGGTGGCCCAGCAGCACAGCATTAATAAGCAGAATTCCGCCAATGGCGGCTTGGAAGTTATTCCCCTGGAAGATAAAGCTCTTCCGCAAATTCTCCTCGATACCGCCAGAGAACTTCAACCCAATGTTCTTTCCGCAGCTGTGCCCATTAACGGCACGCTGCACTTGCTGTGGCTGGTAAAAAAAGTCCCGGCCAGCACGGTGCCGCTGTCTAAGGTGCATGCCGCCCTGAAGGCTGATCTGCTGAATCAAGGCGAATTGCAATGGGGGCAAATTGAATTAAACCGCCTGGTGGCGCAATCCAAAATTACGATTGCCAATCCGATTTTGAATCAGGAATTTGCCGCGCTGCGTGAAGCGTATGCCGAGCAGGCCCAGGCCATGCGCAATGAACAAAAAGCGCAGCAAAGTAATGCGCCGGCCCCCGCCGCGACCCAGCCGCAGGGAAAATCGGCCAAGTAAATGGGTCGATGCTTTCGTGCGGCGGACTGCGGTGTGTGCAGATTGTTTGACGTCGTATTTTCGTCGGGCAGTCACAGGTTATACTACATAAAACTCTCAGGAACCATGGACTGCGGAAGTGCGACCGGGTTCCGGAGCGTTGCATTACGAGAGGAGCCGGACGATGGCCGGCGGAAATGATAAGCCTTTTACAATTGATGTTTCCACGCGTATTAAACGTTTGCCGCCCTACTTATTTGCGCGTATTAACGCGTTGAAAGCAGCCAAGCGGCAGGCGGGACATGATGTTATTGACCTGGGCATGGGCAATCCTATTGATCCATCGCCGGGTTTCGTTATTGATAAACTCGCTGAGGCCGCCCATGATGCCCGTAACCATCGCTATTCGGTAAGTGTGGGCTTGTATAATCTGCGCCGCGAGGTCGCCCGCAAATACAAACGCCGCTACGGCGTGGACCTGGATCCGGAAACGGAAATAGTCGCCACGATTGGATCGAAAGAAGGATTCTCTCATCTGATGCTGGCGCTGCTGGGAGCTGGGGACACCGTGGTGGTGGGTGACCCGGCGTATCCCATTCATGTCTACGCAGTCGCCCTGGCCGGTGGTAATGTCATCAGCGTGCCGCTGGGCAATGATGAAGCATTTCTGCAGCGTATTGAACACGTGCTGAAAAATCTGTTTCCCCGTCCCAAGTTGCTGATACTGAATTATCCGCATAATCCATCAGCTATGACGGTGGATAGTCTGTTTTATCAGCAGACGGTGGCGTTGGCCAAGAAATACAATGTGCTGGTGATCAGTGATTTTGCGTATGGCGAGACCTGCTTTGACGGGTATCAGGCTCCCTCGTTTCTGGCCACACCGGGTGGCAAAGACGTGGGCGTGGAATTCTCCACCATGAGCAAGCCCTATAATATGGCCGGCTGGCGGGTGGGGTTCTGCTGCGGCAACAGCGAAATGGTCCGGGCGCTATCGACGATTAAAGGATATTACGATTACGGGCACTTCGCCCCCATTCAGATCGCCAGCATTCTGGCCTTGCGCAATGGTGATGAATTTGTCCGGCAGCAGGCCGAGATTTATCAGAAGCGGCGCGATGTTCTGGTGTCCGGCCTGCGAAAAATCGGTTGGGATGTGGAATGCCCGC
The DNA here is from genome assembly GCA_021808105.1 of Planctomycetota bacterium. GTDB lineage: Bacteria > Planctomycetota > Phycisphaerae > WQYP01 > WQYP01 > JAMDCX01. The sequence continues at coordinate 6,707 of JAKBCC010000130.1, read as the reverse complement.
GCGCCAGCATGTTTGTCTGGGCCAGAGTTTCCGATAAACATCTCGCCGATCAGGGCACCATTGATTTTTCCCTGCGCCTGCTGGATCAAGCCGATGTCGCGGTCGCACCGGGCCGGGGCTTTGGTGATAACGGCGAAGGATTTGTCCGCATCGCTCTGGTGGAAAATGAATTGCGTATCAAGCAGGCCCTACGCCAGATGGATGCCTGCCTGAACGGCAAAACAAAAATTCAACGGCCCAATAAGCTCGTTGCCGGGACTCCGGCCACGCCCGCCTCGGATTCCACGACCATCGCGCCACACGCCGAGCATACTCTGGAGCATGATCATCCAAATGTCGTCGGCGGATGACAACACGGGCGGCCGCATTTGGGTTACAGGTGATAGGTGACAAGGGGGCGAGCCGGTGGGTTTATCCCACCGGGAATGTTAGCCCGCAGGTTTGACCTGCCGAGCAAAACAAATGCGCCAGCGCTTCCGCAAAATGCCAGATGCCACTCGCCGCAGTATAATGGCGGGACCGATTGGCCGTTACGGAGTACGGGCGGGCCGGCTCGTGATGCTTATGGTGGAATCTTCCAGGGAATCAATGGACGCAATTGAGCGCGATAAGATTCTCAATGCCCGGGCAATGTCTCCTGAACGCAAGCTGCGCGCGGGGCTGGAATTATTTGAACTCAACCGGGCATTAATTCTGGCGACACTGAAATCTCAAAATCCGCAGGCGGATGCCGCGACGCTGAACGCCCTTTTCCTCGAGCGGTTGGCGAAAATAAGACAATTGGAAGCGGCTCAATGAACGTTCTGGATGTAGCAGCGGAAGTCATTGATGCGTTAAACGCCCTTAACGCAGGCTACATGCTCGTGGGATCGCTTGCGACAAACCTTTACGGCATTCCACGTAATACCAATGATGCTGATTTCGTATTGTCGCCGCAAACCACCGATGCTGTGTCCGTTTCAGCCCATCTGGGAACCGCTTACCGGCTGGATAACCAAATGTCGTTCGAATCCGTGACGCTCACATCACGCCGGGTACTGACGCACACCGAAACCGGATTCCTCATAGAATTCTTCGGGCTTTCCGAGGATCCGCATGACCTTATGCGATTTGATCGGCGGTTACAAATCGAATTTCTCAACCGCCCGGCTTTTGTTCCCACCGTTGAAGACGTGATCATCACAAAACTCCGTTGGGCCGTTCTCGGGAAGAGAGCCAAGGATACTTCGGATGTCAGAAGCGTTCTGGCCGTGCAGCGCCTTTCCGAGATTAACGTTGCTTATCTCCGCCGATGGACCGATATACACGGCACGACCAAACTGCTGAACCAGCTTCTGGCGGATACGAAGCATCTTTAACTCCAACGCGCACGCCGAGCACCGGATGCTAATTCGGTGGTTGATCCCGTGCCGCCAACCAACCACCGGGTTGCCACCACGGTGCTTTATAACGCGATGCTCTGTCAACTCGCCGGAACTTACGTCGCGTCAACCCGGGGATTACTCGGACTGACTTCTGGCGATTCGCCGCAAAGCCTCCTACAATTCAAAGATGGATACACCAGTTACATGGTCCGGGGTGCTTGAGAGCCTGGCGCAGCGGGCGCAGGAGGTTGATATTGCCGGCCGATGGCCGCGCCAAAATATTGAAGATTTGGCGCGTTGCGGGGCGTTAAAGTGGTCGGTTCCAAAACCCTATGGCGGCATCGGATTGCCGCAGATTCAATTGCATCGCCGCTATGGACAACTGGCCTCGGCATGTTTGACGACCGCCCTGATTCTCACCCAGCGCGATGCGGCATTGGAATTTCTCATTTGTGCTGCCGATAATCCGATATGCGGCTCACAGTGCGGAAAATTGCTTTCGCAGCTTGCGGAGAACCAGATATTCGCCAGTATCGGTATTGCCCAGTTGACCACGTCCGGACAGCATCAAAATGGCGGTGTTACAGCCGTGAAACAGGGCGGGGCATGGCGCGTCTCCGGCATCATTCCCTGGTCTACCGGTGCCGGAAACTGCAACTGTATTATTGCCGGAGCGCGCACTGAAACGAGCGATCAATTATTGTTTATTCTCCGCCTGAAGCAACGGAATGTGCAGATTATTTCTCCTGCACCCATGGCGGTGCTCAATGCCAGTAATACCGCGTCCGTCAAACTTCAGAATGTTCTGATCAAGCCCGAGGATGTTCTAGGCGGCCCATGCCCCAACGCGTTGGCGGTTCGCAATAAGTATCGGCGCTTTTCGTGGAATACCTGCGTTCTGCCTTTGGGTGTTGCGGCCGGAGCTTTAAACGAGGCGCAGGAACTGGTTGCTACGCGATCGGCGCGGTGCAAAGCCGCAGTCGCGGCGTTGCGCCGGCAGCACCGGGCGTTGTCGCGGGTAATTTACCGGCAGGGGGCGGATAAGGTGGAAGCGGACAGTGCGGCCAAGCCGGCAATTTTGCGGGCACAATGCAATGATCTTTGTTGGCGTTGTGCCGCGGCGACGCTGGAACTGGCAAAAGGCCGCGGGTTGATGATCGCGCACAGTGCCCAGCGGCGGTTGCGTGAATCCATGTTCTTTTTTGTCTGGTCCAGCGGTGCCGGGGTCATTGAGGAAACACTGACGTGCCTGGAAGCCGGTTAATAATTCAATCATGGACTTGTTGGGACAAATTCCATATAATTAAAGGGGTTTATCCGCGACTGAAGTCGGCGGAGAGGGTTGAGTGTATGCAATATTTTCTCGTGAGGCTAGTTTATCAATACCATGAAATTTGATTCATCCGAAGAACGTTCGGAATTTCCCCCTGACACACTGGCTGTTCCTGAATCTGCTTCGCCGGGCGAGTTAATCTCCGGCCCTGCGGAAGCAGCGGCCTCCGATGATTCCGCGGGTGCCGCTAAACCGCGCCGCCGGCGGCGCGGTGGCCGAGGACGCGGCGGCCGCGGTCGCGGAAAGACCGTGCGCCGTAAAGCGCCGGTGCCCACGGCCGAGTCATCCGTCTCCGCAGAGCCGGATTCACTGGCCGCATTGCCTGCGGTTTATCAGAACGCCGGCGCGGGTCCTGTCGTGCCGGAAGCATCGGGTGCCCCGGAGGCTGGTCCGCAAACTTCCGCTGCGTCACCGGCGGCGGAACAGCACCTTGAAAATGCGGAGCCAAGTGAGCACCAAATCACCGCGTCGCCGGGGCCTTCCCTTCCGGCACCCGGTTCAACCGGCAGCGCGGGATATGCGGTTCAGCGTCCCAATCCGGATCGGCTTGTGGCACGCGTCGCTCCAAGTCTTACACGCCATTCCGGCCGTCGCTCCTTCAGTCAGGGAAAAGTGCGACATCAATTCCGCCCAACGGGTACGTCACGCAGCATAAGCTCCAGCGGAATTTCCACTTCACTTATCCCTGATTTGGCCGCTCCGACGCCGGCGCGTCATCATTCGGCCCGACGGCCGGCTGATCCGATCGGCACACCGCCCAAAGCGGAAAATACCACGATTGTTCCGCCATCCTCAATGCCGGAACCACTTTCCGCCCGGCCCGCGGATTCCGATACTACCCCGCCCGGAGATGCTCCTGAGCAGGAACTGGATGTCATGGACGGCGAAGAGCCGTCAGCCAAAGCGGTTGCCCGGAAGAAAGGTCCGCCCCGGATCATGCTGGTGAACGTCGCGGATTCCGAAGAGGTTCGCATCGCCATTGTGCGTCAGGGTGTGCTGGAAGAACTTTACACCGAGCGTGCCAGTCACGATTTGCATGTGGGCAATATCTACAAAGGTCGGGTAACGAATGTGGAACCCAGCATACAGGCTGCGTTTATTGATTTCGGAATCGGAAAAAACGGATTTCTGCACATCAGTGATTTGCATCCGCAATATTTTCCGCAGCACCATAAATCTACCGCAAAAATGCACGCCGCCGGCGCTAAAAAAGCCGATGCTTCGGAACTCTCTGAAGGGCAACATCCTGCGGAGCCGGATTCCGCCGCCAACTTTGAAGAAATGGGTGGTGAAATTGACGAGCTTTTTGATGAAGATGCGGAATTACAGGTGGATAATGATCATATCGCCCCGATGGAACGCGTGGGGCGTAAAACGCCGCGCCATTCCCGGCCGCCAATTCAGCAATGCCTGCGCCGCGGGCAGGAGATCATCGTACAGGTGACCAAAGAAGGCATCGGCACAAAAGGTCCAACGCTGACCAGTTATATCAGCGTGCCGGGTCGCTATTTGGTCATGATGCCCGGCATGAGCGCATTGGGTGTTTCCAGAAAAATCGCCGATGATGAACAGCGCCGCGCCATGAAACGCCTGCTACGGGAGCTTAATCCGCCGGAGAATCTGGGCTTTATTATCCGCACGGCCGGCATGGACCGCACCGCTCGTGAATTACAGCAGGATCTGCATTTTCTGGTGCGAATCTGGAAGCGTATTACCCACCGGCTTGATACCCAGCGCACGCCTGCATTGCTTTACGAGGAAAGTGACCTGGTTATCCGCAGCATTCGGGATTTAGCGGTGCAGGAAATGGACCGTATCGTCGTGGATGATGCGGATGTGGCCGAGCGCGTTCGTGATTTTCTCACCATCGCCAGTCCGGATTCCAGCATGGTTGAATTGTATCAGGATCCCATGCCGCTTTTTATCCGGTACGGGGTCGAACGGGAAATAGAAAAAATCAACAGCCGCCGCGTGGAAATGGCGAACGGCGGTTCCCTGGTGATTGATTCCACCGAGGCGCTGGTGGCTGTGGATGTTAACTCCGGGCGCTACCGTGAACAACGTGATGCGGAACTGACCGCATACAATATCAACAAAGATGCCATCGGCGATTTGTGCCGGCAACTGCGCCTGCGTGATTTGGGCGGTGTGATCGTCATCGATTTTATTGATATGCGGGAAGACCGGCATAAGCGGGAAATTGAGCGCCTGTTGCGTGATGAGTTGCGCAATGATCGCGCTAAAACCAAAGTACTTCGCATGAGTCAATTCTGCATGATTGAAATGACGCGCCAGCGCGTTAAACCAAGCTTGAAACGCGGCATCTATCAGGACTGCCCCCATTGTCGCGGTGCCGCCCTGATTAAAACACCCGAAAGTGTCACCCTGGATGTGATGCGTCGTCTGGCCGCTGCCACCCTGCATAAGGACATCGCCCGGATTGAGTTAAAAGTCTATCCGACGGTGGCCGCTTACCTGCTGAATAAAAAGCGCCGCGAGCTGGTGGCCATGGAAGACCGCACCGAGAAAAAGATTATCATAACACCGGACGCGGCATTGCCGGATGATTCGGTACTTATTGAGGCCTACGACATTCGCGGAAACCTGATCAATATTGCCACGTGAAGGGCCTATTGGGCGGACCTTACTCCGCGTCCGACTGATCCACGCGCTTAATGTTCGCCCCCAGCGCGTTCAGGCGTTCTTCAATTTTTTCGTAGCCACGGTCAATATGATATACACGATTGATGGTGGTTGTGCCGCGGGCGGCCAGACCGGCCAATACCAGAGCGGCCGAAGCACGCAGATCACTGGCCATCACGGGTGCTCCGATAAGCTGCTGTTCACCTTCAATGATGACCGTGGCCCCCTCGCGGTGCATCCGTGCGCCCAGGCGTGTCAACTCGGCCACGTGCATGAAGCGATCAGGAAAAATTTTCTCGGAAACGATGCTGTTACCGTTAGCGATGGCCAACAACGCCATAAATTGCGCCTGAAGGTCGGTGGGAAAACCCGGATATGGTTGCGTGGTGATAATGGCCGCTTCTAATCTGCGAGCCGATGCCACCGTCACACCCTGGCTGCTTTTTTCCACAATAACACCAATGCTGCGCAGCTTATCCACCGCCGCCATTAAATGGTCAATCCGGACGTTATCAAGATTTAACTCGCCGTTGGAAATCGCCGCCGCCACCATAAAAGTGCCGGCTTCAATGCGATCGGGAATGATGCGGTGTTCAGCGCCGTGCAGTGCCGGAACCCCCTGCACGACAATGCGCGGTGTGCCCTGCCCGGCTATTTTGGCACCCATGCTGGTGAGATAATCCGCCAGGTCCACAATTTCCGGTTCACAGGCGGCACATTCAATGACCGTGGTGCCCAGGGCCAGCGTTGCGGCGCTCATGACATTGGCCGTGCCTAAAACAGTCGAGCCAAAATTTCCACCAAGAAATACTTCGGCACCATGTAATTTGTCGGCATGGGCGATAATATCGCCGCCGTCTAACTCGATGGTTGCCCCCAAGGCCCTCAGCCCGCGCAAATGTATATCCACGGGGCGGTCACCAATGGCACAGCCACCGGGCATCGATACGCGCACATGGCCGCGTTTTGCCAGCAGCGGCCCCAGCACGCAAATACTGGCCCGCATTTTCCGCACGACATCATACGGCGCGTGGGAGCACTTTTCGTCGACGACTTCGATTTCCAGTTTACCATCGGCTTGTCGCTCCGCGCGGCAGCCCAGAAGTTTGAGCAATTCAATCTGACTGCGGATGTCCTGCAGATTTGGGATATCGGCAATAACCGATGGACCATCCGCCAGCAGAGCCGCTGCCATGACCGGCAACGCCGCATTTTTAGAACCGGCAATCCGCAGGGTTCCGCGCAGGCGCGCACCACCTTCAATGACAAATGAATCCATAGTGCAAATCCTCCATGATTTGTATCCAGCCGATGCAGGGGCTTCCGCAGGCATCCTGATCCATCAGACTCATGCGGAAAAATTATAC
>JAKBCC010000021.1 GCA_021808105.1 Planctomycetota bacterium | reverse complement strand
TAATATGGCTTGAAATACGCGATCACGCCCGGCCTTGGCCGTGCCGCCGGCGGATTGTCCTTCGACGATGTAAAGTTCTGTGGATTCCATATCGCGGCTGGAACAATCTGCGAGCTTGCCGGGCAGCCCGCCACTGGTTAACGCGCCTTTCCGCGTGAGTTCACGGGCCTTGCGAGCGGCTTCGCGTGCCTGCCTGGCCAACACGCCTTTTTGAATAATTCGTTTGGCGTCACCGGGATGCTCTTCCAGCCAGATTCCCAATGCTTCGTTAACAGCGCTTGAAACAAAACCTTCAACCTCTCCATTGCCGAGCTTGTCCTTGGTCTGCCCTTCAAATTGCGGATTGGGCACCTTGACGGAAACAATGGCGGAAAGCCCTTCGCGCAAATCATCGCCGTTGGGCATCTCCTTTTCGTCTTTTATGAGATTATTGGATTTGGCATAAAAATTCAGCGTGCGCGTCAGGGCCGTCTTGAAGCCTGACAGGTGCGTGCCGCCGCCGGGAGTATTGATGTTATTAGCGAAGCTGTGCAGGCTTTCGGCATAGCCGTCATTGTATTGCACCGCCACCTGCACGGACATGGGATTTTCTTTGCCCTGTTCTTCACGTTCCAGGTACACCACCTGACTGTGAATGACATCCTTGCCTTCGTTAAGTTGTTTGACAAACTGGATAATTCCCTTGGTGTACTTGAATTCGTCTTTCTTGCCGGTGCGTTCGTCTTCCAGATAAAACGCGAGGCTCTCATTAAGATAAGCCAATTCTCTGCATCGTGCCACGATGCGATCGTAATCAAAAACCAATTCCGGGAAAATCTGGGAATCAGGCTTAAACGTTACCTTGGTGCCCGATTTTGCCCGCTTGCCGATGGTTTTGATCTCGGAAGATTTAACGCCGCGTTCAAATTCCATGTTGTAGACTTTGCCGTCGCGGCAAACTTCCACGATGGTCCATTCCGAAAGCGCATTAACCACCGAGGCACCCACACCATGCAAACCGCCGGAAACTTTATATCCGCCGCCGCCGAATTTTCCGCCGGCGTGCAGATCGCACATGACTACTTCAAGTGTGGATTTTTTTTCCGTCGGGTGCATGCCCACGGGAATGCCGCGGCCGTCATCACTGACACTCACCGAGCCATCGGCATGAATGGTTACCCAGATACTGTCACAGAACCCGGCCATGGCCTCATCGACCGAATTGTTGACAATTTCCCATACCAGGTGGTGCAGGCCGCGCGTGGTGGTATCACCGATGTACATGCCGGGGCGCTTCCGCACCGGGTCCAGTCCCTTCAGGGCCTGAATGGCAGATTCATCATAAGCCTGTGAAACCGGTGACGGTGCGGTAATAGTTGCGGTAGACGGCTGATCCGTAGCCATGAGTACTCCAAATTGTGGCGGGATAACGGACGGCAAAATACACCAGAATAAGCCCGATTGTTCCGCTTTCCTCGCCGGAAATCCAAGTCCTTAGTATACCGTAAAATCAGTTGTTTTCCCAGCGCGAATTCCAATATAAGCCGTGCCGGGCGCGACAATTTTTCCGCCCCGCACGGCCGTGCGCGGAAACTCCACATAGCCGCCGGCTTTGCCGGTGGTGGAACGCACCCCGCAGGAATCCCGCTGCGCCACGCCAGAACGGTGTGACCCGCCGGTAATTTACCCTGATGCCGTTCCCGCCCGGAAATATCGATACGCCGACGTGCCTGGAATCAAAACCGGATGCGTTCCTCCTGCATGAACTTTCCCAGCGGGATGGCTTGGGTGTCGTGAGCCAACATGAACATTTCAGTACCGGGGTATATGACAATTTTTCGCGTGGCACCAATGTCCTGGCAAGCGGTGTGGAACCCCCGCGCCGGTGCCGGATTATTGAGGGATCGTTTCACCTCAATGGCCCAGATGTCCTTAGCCGAGTGCTCAAGAACCAAGTCGATCTCCGCTCCGGCGCTGGAACGATAAAAGTACGCTTGTACCGATGGCGGCAGAACCGCAAGAACATTCTGAATGACGAACCCTTCCCAACTCCAACCGGAAACGGGATGGCCGAGCAACTCTTCGCCATTGCGAATGCCCAGCAGGGCATGCACCAAACCACTGTCGCGGACATAAACCTTCGGAGATCGGGTTAAACGCTTTTTAGCATTTGCCAGATACGGATTAAGGCGGCGTACCAACAGAAGATCAACCATAATATCCAGGTATCGGGCGACGGTTTGGCCGCTGATTCCGTTGGCTTGTGCGAGTTGTGCCGCATTGAGAAGTTGCCCCTGGCTATGGGCAAGCATCTGCCAGAACCGGTGAAGCGTATGGGCGGGAATGCGCGGGCCAAGCGCGGGAACGTCCCGCTCCAGATAGGTTTGGATGAATTGCGAGCGCCACTGAAAACTCTCTGCATCAGTCGTGGCCAGGAAACTTTCCGGAAATCCGCCCCGCGACCAGAGCATAGCCTCCGCGTGAGGCCCGGTAGAGGCTACCTCATTGGCCATAAGCGGAGAAAGCTCAATGTACGCGATTCTGCCCGCCAGCGTTTCGGCGGACTGCTGCAACAAATCCATGGATGCCGAACCGAGAAGAAGAAAATGGCCCGCCTTCGAGCCAGTACGGCGGCGGCGGTCAATCAGCGCTCGCAGGGTTTGGAATATCCCCGGCAGGCGGTGAATCTCATCAATAATGACTAATTTATCGGTGTGCCGCTGAAGATAAAGTTCCGGCTCCGTCAATTTGGCTAAATCCGAGGGCAACTCAAGATCAAGATAAATCGCGCTGCGATTTTGCGCCTCGGCGATGGAATGAGCGAGTGTGGTTTTGCCTACCTGCCGTGGGCCAAGCAGGGCGACGGCGGGGAAGGTTTTCAGAAGCTCCGCTACCCGGGTTTGAGCAATTCTGTGAATCATACCTTGCAATTATGCCACGACGTGGAAGATTTGCAAGGTTAAATCATAAATTTTATCTTAATATTCGCTATTAAGAATAAAATAGGCGGTTCTGAATACGGATTCTGGGGCCATTGGGTGGGTGGCTTTCTCAGGTAAATATGGCCATTTCGGTTAATGCCGGCTTTTGGGTCCGCGCTTGAACTTGGTTTGCTGCGGCTTGGCGGTGAAGCGGTTGGCCAGACGATTGGCGATGCCTTCATCAATGGCAGCGGCTAAAGCGTTTTCGTGTTCCGCATTCTGTTGCGCGCTGTTCGCCATGCTTTCCTCCGGAGAGCCGGCGGATTGATTCTGCCGGGCGGCATTGAGTTCCTTGATCCGATCACGCAAATCCGCGGCTTTTTCAAATTCCAGATTATTGGCCGCCGTGAGCATTTCCTCCTCCAGCATGCGGATCATTTCCTGTTGATCAAATTCGGATTCCGATTCAGAGAGCATTTCCCGTGCCACGCGTCGGGCCTTGAGTTCCAGTTCAATGCCATGCCGGATTGCTTTCTGAATGGTCTGTGGGGTTATGCCGTTGGCGTTGTTCCATGCTTCCTGGATCCCGCGGCGCCGAAGTGTTTCATCGATGGCTCGCTGCATGGCAGGAGTGATTTTGTCGCCATACAAAAATACTTTGGCGTCCACATTTCGCGCGCAACGCCCGATCATCTGAATCAGCGATGTTTCGCTGCGCAAAAAGCCCTGTTTGTCCGCATCCATGATGGCCACCATGGAAACTTCCGGCAAATCCAGGCCTTCCCGCAACAGGTTCACTCCAATGAGACAGTCAAACGCACCTTCGCGTAATTCCCGGAGAATATCAATGCGGTCAAATGTTTGTATCTCGCTGTGTAAATATTTGCAGCGCAATCCCGCCTGCCCCAGATAATGGGATAAATCCTCAGCCAGGCGCTTGGTCAGGGTGGTGACCAGCGTCCGCTGTCCCTTTTGGGCCCGAAGTTTTGCCTCTTCCAGTAAATCGGCGACTTGTCCCTGCGCGGGCCGCACTTCAATAACCGGATCAATCAGGCCGGTGGGCCGGATAATCTGTTCCACTACTTCGCCACCGGTAAGTTCCAACTCGTATTTCGCCGGCGTGGCGGATACAAATAACACCTGATTCCACATGCCCGCAAATTCCTCAAAGCGCATGGGGCGGTTGTCCAGGGCGGAGGGCAAACGGAATCCATGCTCCACCAATACTTCCTTGCGGTGCCGATCGGCGGAATACATGGCGTTAATCTGCGGAATTGTCACATGCGATTCATCAATCATTAATATGTAATCATTGGGAAAATAATCCACAAGCGTGGATGGCTTGGCCCCCGGCGCAGAGCCCGAAATGTGCCGGGAATAATTTTCAATGCCCTGGCAGAACCCCGCCTCCAGCATCATTTCAATATCGTATTTGGTGCGGGCAAAGAGCCGTTGGGCTTCCAGCAGTTTGCCCTGCTGTCGCAGCTCCCGGCACCGTTGTTCCAGTTCCTGCTGAATATCGTGAACCGCACGCACCATCGTGCTGTCATCGGCGACATAATGTTTGGCGGGAAAGACAAACGCGGTGGTTTCTTCCGTCAGCCGCTCGCCGCTGACGGGATGAATATGCCAGATGGATTCAACTTCATCACCGAACATTTCCAGACGCAACGCTGTGATTTCATACGCCGGGAAAATTTCAATCACATCGCCGCGCACCCGAAATGTTCCGCGCTTAAATTCAATATCATTGCGTTCGTATTGAACATCAATCAGCGCCCGCAGTAGCTCTTCCCGGCCCAGCGAGGCGCCGCGTTGCAGCGATATCACCTTCTTTTTGTATTGTTCCGGTGATCCCAGGCCGAATATGCAACTCACCGAGGCCACTACCATCACATCCCTCCGGCTTATCAGAGCACTGGTGGTGGCTAAGCGCAGGCGGTCGAGATCATCATTGCGGGCGGCGTCTTTTTCAATGTAAATATCGCGCTGGGGAATATACGCTTCCGGCTGGTAGTAATCATAATAGCTGACAAAATAATTGACGGCATTGTGCGGCATAAGCTCGCGAAATTCTTCGTACAACTGGGCTGCAAGGGTTTTATTATGACTGATCACCAGCACCGGGCGGTTGAGGCGCGCCGCGACATGGGCCATGGTAAACGTTTTCCCCGAGCCGGTCACGCCCATGAGAACCTGATATTTTTCCCCCGCTTGAAACGCCCTGGTAATTTTTTCAATGGCCTGCGGCTGATCGCCGGTAGGGTTGAAAGGGCTTACAATTTTATATTCCTGTATCACCATCGCGCATTTCCAAAAGCATATCCGCCCGACATTATAGCAGCGCCCAGGACGATTGCGGCAGGGGGACAGTGGAGGTTACAGGTTACAGGTTACAGGTGACAAGGAGGTTTGTCACAAAGGTGCTGGCTCTGCCGGTGGTGGAATCTACGACCAAAACATCCCGTAACCGATAAGCTGACCCCGCTGTATGCTGCGATGGTAGATTGCCTGATTCACGGGCGCATGGAAAACGGATCAATTTCCGATTTTACCGCGCATCGCGCGAATGGCGCACCAGCTATTGGCCGCTTGAAAAAGCATCACGTTAGCGGCCACGGTGCAACCGGCGGTGGGCCACCAGAGCCAATTCCATCCGGTCAGCCAGGCTGCCAGAGCCAGCAATACCGCCAAAACCATGATCAGTGTGCCGACGGTTCCGCGGACTCTAGACCCCTGGGCGTCAATATTGCATTCCAATTTCATTTTCATTCCTGTTACGTAGCGTCACGGCACTGGGGCACTTCACGGCAACGCCACCAACGACTTACCGCCGGGAACCATTTTAACCGTCAGCAGGGCACTTTGCGATGCCGGCACGCACAGCCCCTGCGCCCCATCCGTGCAGTAAGCGTAATATACTTTGATCTGCCAATGTAAATTGGCCGTCCCCACTGCTTTTGCCATAGCCAGCGTAGCGGGCGTAATGCTGAAGTCGACAGGTGTTTTGCCGTGTGCATCCACCGATTCTTCAGCAATCACATGCGCACCGGAAGTGAGGCGCAGACTTATCGGAATATCCGGTGTCAAGTGCGTGAAGGCCGGCAACTTTGGATCAAACCGCAGCGTCAGCGTTTTACCGGGATCTACTTGCACGGCCACCGCCGCCTCGCCGCGAGACGATTTTTTCCCTGCTTTTGCAACCATCGGTGCCCGCGGCGGAGCTAAACCGGCGATAGCCAACTGATGCCAAGCTTTGGTTACAGCATTCATTTCAACAATGCGCTGGTTGTTGGTATCCGCGACAAAAATATCATGTCCGGAAACGTTCAGGCCGCCCGGTTCGTTCAGTTTCAGAGGTCCGCCGGGTTTGCCGGTTCCAGGTTTACCGTCACCGGCGTAAGTGGATACCATTCGTGTCGTCGGGTTGATTAGCCGCAGTTTGTCATTGTAGGTGTCGGCTACCAGTATATTGTGCCCCAGCATCGCCACGCCTAGATCATGTTGCAGCAAGGCCGTATTCGGGCCGCCGTCTTTATCACCGAAATCAAACAGGCCATGCCCGATGACGGTAAATACTTTCATGGTTTTCAGATTCAAGCCGCGAACGGCACTATTCTCGCTGTCAGCAAAATAGAGGATATTGCCGTCCAGCACCAACCCTGAAGGTTGTGCCAGCATAGCCTGATCGGCGGGGCCATTCTGCAACCCTTCGCCGCCGGTACCCGCCAAAGCTGACGCCCGGTGAGTCAGCACATTTTCGCGCCAAAGCTGATGCTCGCCGGCCATGGCAATGTAGAGGGTATGTCCGCGTGCGACCAAATCCCATGGCGAATTAATGCCCTGCTGCGTTCCAACGCCACCGCCGGTGGTGTCGTAAACTTCGTGTCCGTTTCCCAGCACCGTGGAAACATTGCCGGTTTGTAAATTAATCTTGCGGATATATTCTCCCATGGTATCCGCGACATAAAGCGCCCCGTCATTCACCGCCAGCCCCTGCGGCGCATCAAACTCCGCCTGCCTGGCCCGGCCGTCCACGTGACCGCAGCGGCCATTTCCAAATAGTGACACCAGCTTGCAGCGGCCCAGGGCATCAGGCCAGGTGGTTTCCACAATTCGATTGTGCCCCGTATCGGCAATGAACAGACGATGTATTTTCGAATCGGCAATGATTTTTCCAGGAAACAGTAATCCACCGGCGGATACCAGCGTATGCTGCACGGGAAGATTCAGTGGGTGCGCGGCCAACGTGCCGGCCTTGCGGTCGGCAGCAATTGTTTTTGCGATAATCCGTTTCAGCGCGTGGTAGCCGGCTTCACCGGCAACGGATCCAACTTCATGTCCTGAAGCATCCACCAGGACCAGTGTCGGCCACGCGTTTACGCCGTACATATTCCAGATCGTCATGTTCTGATCAACAACCACCGGGTTGGTGATTCCATAACGCAGCACCGCATCGCGCACGTGCGATGCGATGGCCTCGTTGGTGAATTTGGCGCTTTCCACACCGATAATTTCAAAAGGCTGTTTGGAAAAGTGATGCAAAAGCCGCTCTTCCGTGGGAATAAGGTGAATGCAGTTAATGCACCCATACGTCCAAAAATCCAGCAGCACCACCTGCCCTTTCAACTGATGTTGGAAGCTTAGCGGCTCGGGTGTGTTGATCCATGTATAATCAGCCGGAAAATCCGGGGCCTGTATCCCCGCTTCCGCATCACCGAGCACCGGATTATTATTGGCCGTGAAATAATTATAAAAAAGCACTCCCACGGCTGCCAAACCGATAACCATCAATGTGGTTAACATACGATTCATTTTGCTGTACATAATGGTCCATCCTGCCAAAGGCGACGCGATTCATGCGATTAACAGCCCGCACGCGTTGACTATTGTACGCACGCACGTCCGGTCATGGATGATTGGTCGTGCAAATGCTTAAAGTCTTACACAGGCCGTTAGTGTGTTGATTGCCCTACGCCCCGGATGATGGTGCCGATGGGGCGGTATGTTCCTGGATGACCCGCATGTCACCTGGTTTGCTGCAATCCAGATACAGGCTGAAAACTTCGGGGATTGCCGCTGTGCCGCTAAATTTAAGGATCTGCGAGCTATGTTGCAGCATTAATGGCCAGATAGCTTTGCGATCTGATTCCGGAATAGGGCGATGAGCAACTTCCGCAATTGGGACCCATTCCAGCGACCCCTCAGGAATTTCCAACTCTGTCAATGTAATAGCGCGCGTAACCTCAAAACAGAACATCAGCCAATGCGTGGCTCCTTCGTAAGCTTTTTCCGACACAAGGCCGCAAAGCCGAATATCGCTGTATTTCAACGCCAGACCTATCTCTTCCTGCACCTCGCGCATTGCGCACTGATAAGGCGATTCCCCGATACCCTGCTCCAGCTTTCCACCAATGGGGGAGTACAACCCCTGATTGGGAGCCTTTTTACGATGCAAAAGCAGGGTATTTCCCCGCTCGTCAAAAATGTATACCAAAGTCGCAATTTTATAAGGCAATTCGCTCACAGCAATATCTTCCTGAAGTTCCGACCGCCACACATCTCCGCCACCAACCGACAGAGCATCATCCCGATACCGGCAGTATGCGGTCGCTGGGGTCTACCATGGTGGCGGGATCCAGCAGTTGAGAAAGTTGCGTTGCAGATAGCTGGGTTTTTTCCAGCGCTACTTCTCGAATGGTTTTGCCGCGGGCGGCCGCTTCTTTCGCCAGCGATGCTGCCGCTTCATAACCGATTACCGGTGCCAGTGCTGTTGCCAGCATGAGGCCTGCTTCCACCAGTTCGGGTCCGCGTGGTGTGGGCTTGATGCCAGCAATACATTGGCTTGCCAGGTTAGCACTGGCCCTTCCCAGTAATCGCACCGATTCCAGAAGCGCTGCCCCTGCCACCGGCATGGCGACAATTAATTCAAAATTTCCGCTCCCCGCCGCCGCCGTAACCGTGGTGTCATTGCCGATCACCCGCTGGCAAACCATCAATACACTTTCTGCGATGACCGGATTCACCTTGCCCGGCATAATTGAACTGCCCGGCTGCACTGCGGGAATTTCTATTTCTCCCAATCCGGCGCGTGGACCGCAACTCATCCAGCGGATGTCGTTGGCAATTTTTGTCAGGCTGATGGCGATATTTTTCATCACCCCCGATGCAAACGCCACACTATCCAGCGAGGACTGGGCTTGAAAATGGTTGGTTGTTTCATGCACATGAATGCCCAGCCATTCAGATAAATAGCGGCAGACTTCTCCGGCGAACTTCGGATGAGCGTTTATGCCGGTTCCCACCGCTGTACCACCCAGGGCCACTTCCGACAATTCATTTTCCGCAGTCTGCAGGCGTCGCCCGGCGCGTTGAATTTGGCCGGCAAATCCCAGAAATACCTGCCCCATGCGAATGGGCGTGGCATCCTGCAAATGCGTGCGACCGGTTTTTATCACCGCCCACGTCGCTTCTTTCTGCTGCATGAGCGCGTTTTCCAACTCTACCAGCGCCGGCCGCAGGACCAGTTTGATCTCCACCAGCGCCGCCACATGCAGCGTGGTAGGAATGGTATCATTGCTGGATTGCCCCATATTGACATGATCGTTGGGATGCACCGGGGCTTTATCTCCGCGCTTGCCGCCCAGTAATTCATTGGCGCGGCTGGCGATGACCTCATTAACATTCATGTTCGTGCTGGTGCCCGAACCGGTCTGGTAAATATCAACCGGAAATTGATCCGCCAATTTACCCGCTGCGATATCATCAGCCGCGGTGGCAATCGCCTGGGCGATTTTGCCGTCGAGCAATCCCAATTGCTGGTTGGTCAGCGCTGCGGCTTTCTTTAATAGCGCATGGGCTTGAATAAACGTTTCCGGCATGGGACAACCGGAAATTGGAAAATTATGCATCGCACGCAGTGTCTGCACGCCATAATACGCATCCATGGGAACTTCCAGCGGCCCCATGGAATCCTTTTCAACGCGAGTTTTTGCCTTTACGGCTTCCTGTGACATCATTCAACGCTCCTTGTTCCAACGGCAACGTTCTGCCGATGTCTTAAAATTCAATCACCGCTTTGATAACGCCGGTTTCCGGTAACGTATAGTCAGCAAATTGCTGCACCACCTGATCGACACTGCAACGATGGGTAATCCAGGGCTTGGTATTAATTTGTCCGGATTCAATCATTTTTATGATTTTGGGAAAATCATCAGGCAGGGCATTGCGGCTGGAAAGCAATGTCGTTTCATGCCGATGAAATTCCGGATCATTCAGGGAAAAATCCCCAACAAACAGTCCTACATACACCAGTTTGCCGCCATGCGCCATCAACGATAAAGCACCGCTCATTGATTTGGGGTTGCCGGTCGCATCTATAACCGTAGTGGCCATATCGCCGGCGGTTAGTTTTGCCAATTCCTGCGCCGGTTCGTTCCCGGCGTGCAGGCAATCTTTGACGCCTAATTGTGTGCGGCAAAAATCCAGTCTCTGTTCACTTATGTCCATGACCATGACGCGACTTCCCGCCGCCTGCGCAAACTGAATGACTGACAAGCCAATCGGCCCGGCACCGATGACCAGCACCGTATCGGTTTTGCCAAGGTCCGCTCGAGCCACGGCGTGACAACCGATGGCCAGCGTTTCCACCAGCGCAATATCGTCATAAGATAATGCCGAGGCCTTGTGCAGCTTGCGAATCGGGACATGTAGCTGTTCGCGCATGCCGCCATCAATGTGCACCCCCATAACCTTCAGATTCACACAGCAATTAGGCTTGTTCCGACGGCAGGCAACACATGTGCCGCAATTCAGGTAAGGTTCCACGGAACATCTGTCCCCGGCCTTCAACCCTTTGCCGTTTGCGCCAACAGCAAGAATTTCAGCGCCCAGTTCATGGCCCAGAATTCTCGGATAGGTAAAAAAAGGCTGCTTGCCGCGAAATGCGTGTAAATCGGTTCCACACACGCCTACCCGGTGCACGCGCACCAAGGCGTCATCCGGTCCCGGCGCGCCGGGTTTATCCGTCAATGTCAGTTCAAATTTTCCGGGCTCACGAAGTAGCAGGGATTTCATGGTTTGATCCTTCTCGGGCCGTGCGATCTTGGATTGAATTCGGTAGCAGCCGACAAAAATTCGCATTGGTTGTGTTTAATTGTTTTCCGGGCGGCCGCTGGGCCACGACTTTCCGTTAATTGGTTTAAGAATTTCCAGTACCTCCGCCAGAAGCGTCTCATCCAGCGGCTCATCGGCCCATTGGGCATTTATGCGGATATTCTGTTCTTTGGCGGTACCCACCAGAGTGGTGGCAATATCAGCGTTGGCCAGGGAATATTGCAGCGCCAATTTGGAGATGTTGGCCCCGCGTTTTTGGCAATGCGCTACTGCCTTCGCGCACGCCGCCTGAATATCCGCCGGTGCCGGATGCCACGTCGGTGGCCCCTGGTCGCTTAATAACCCCATCGACAGCGGCGAAGCGCTGATAACCCCAACGCCTTTCTGCTTCAGCAAGGGAATCAACTGTGACAGGGACGAATCGTTAAGTGAATAGCGGCAATAAGACAGAATCACATCCACATGCGTGTGTGCCAAAACCTCACGAAATATTTTCAAGGGCAGTCCGGTAATGCCGATGTATCGGACCTTTCCGGTATCCCGCAATTTCATTAAGGCAGGAATGGTCTCATGGATGACCTGATGCAAAGAACCAAATTCAATATCATGGCACTGTATTAAATCCACATACTCCAGGCCCAAGCGGCCCAGGCTTTCATCCACACTGGCGACGACCCGTTTGGCTGAAAAATCAAAATCGCGGGCATCATTGCCGTACCGCCCGACTTTTGTGGAGAGATAATAGCGGTCACGTTTAATTGTTTTTAACGCCTTGCCCAAAAGCGTCTCCGCTTTGGTCAAACCATAAAATGGTGAGACATCAATAAGATTGATGCCGCAGTCCAGCGCGGCGTGAACAGTGGCGATGCCGTCTTCTTCCCGAACCGGCCCAAAAACCGATCCCAGTGGCGAGGCACCGAAGCTAAGGGAGGAAACCTTTAAGTCTGTTTTACCCAATAGGTTATATTTCATAACGTATATCCTGATATCGACTGCAACCCGGGCCGCACCCATACGCCCGAAACATGAAGTTTACGCCGTACACGCTGATTCATCAACAGCCCACATCCGTGGCTTGTAGCGATGCACCTGCCATGATAATATATCGTTGTCATAGCATCGTCATGCTTCCGGAGAATCATGTGACAACGCAGCAGATCGAACAATTTTTCCGAAAAAAGGCGAAGCGGTCGGCATCGCCGGATTCCGCCAGGATTCGCCGGCAGTGGATACATTCCGTCACGAGCCTTTACGACGAAATTGAATTTAAATTCCTCGCGAGGCTGATCAAAGAAAAAGTGGCCACAATCAGCCGCAGGCCAAAAACGCTATTCGAGGAAGCGCTGGGCGAATACGACATTAACGATTTAATAATCAAGGTAGGCGATGATATCGCTGTATTCTCGCCGAAAGGTCGTTTGATTGTCGGTGCACAAGGGAGACTGGACTTGGAGGGCGACCGGGGCGTTGTCACGTTCGTGTTGAATCCGGGACGATGGTCGATTGTTGCTTCGCGCAGTCCGACGTTGCGGGTAGAACCGGTTACAGAACGCGCGTTGCTCAAAGCGGTTAAGGATGTCATGCGAGCATGAACGGCTACCTGATTCCGACGATTGACGATGTTTTTCAATTCCACGAAAAAATACATTGCACAATTGACAACCAATTGCAGCAAGAAAAGGTTGCTGCCTCTCCCCAACCCGGTGCCGTGTTCTTCGGCATGACTTCAGACGAGGTTGATGATTTCTTCCGCCGGCTCGACCAACTGGCAATGTTTGATTTGCTTTCGACCACCGAGGCCCACTTGAGAGCGGACTTTCAGAATCGTGTTCAGAAAAAAAGGAAAGATGCACTGTCAAGGGAGTTTCGGGATGCGGCTAAACAGCGACGGGGGAAGGTCCGGTTGGATGAGGATATTCTCGATAGTTGGAAAAAGCATCATCCGAAGCACAAGGCCTGCATTTGTGAATTCAAAGCAGCGCTAAAACTGCGGCACTGGTTGGCGCATGGCCGGCACTGGGTTCCCAAGCTTGGCAGAAGTTACACCAAATGGGTTGTGCGCGACATCTGCGATACACTTGCCAAGGCCCTACCGCCATTGCCTTGACCCATCCCAATAATCATCTGCGGTCGATCCGCCATTGATCCGCCATGATTTGCCAGATCGTAGCCGATTCGGCTATAATGCGGGGCTTGAAATCCGGCGGCGTAGCTCAGTTGGTAGAGCGCGGGATTCATAAGCCCAAGGTCTCCGGTTCGAGTCCGGACGCCGCTAGTAACAGTGCCGCAGGCGCGGAATGCGGTCCGCAGAGATATTAATTCCAGCCTGATATAAAGGCTGAATGAACAGAAACGAAAGGATCCATCATGAAAGAAAAAGTCCATCCCGATTACAATTTTGTCAAAGCCCATTGTGCTTGCGGCAACACGTTTGAAACCGGTTCGGCCTCCAAACGCATCGAAGTTGATATTTGCGGCGTTTGTCATCCGTTTTATACCGGCAAACAGAAATTTGTTGATACCGCCGGACGCGTGGAACGCTTCCAGAAAAAGTACGCGAATTTTGATGTAAAAAAGGCCATGCAATCCACCAAGTAGCACAGGCTTGTCGAAAACTTGAAACGTCGTGTCCGCCGCAAGGTTGGGCGCGACGTTTTTTATTGATCCGTTCACAGCTACACCGACGGGGGGATGCCCGCATGGTGGTACGGGCTTTCCAGCCTGCTCGATCTGATCTGTGTGAGCGGTTACGTTCTTACTGATGCGGATTAATCAAATTGCCGCGCAGGCCTTTGGATTTCAGGAATTGGCGATATGTCAGACACGGTGCGCACAAAGGGTCATGAACTGGTGCTGAGAAAGCTCCACGGCATGAATGAGCGGCAGGGGGCCGTACAACGTGAACTGGAAGAAGCCGGTGCAACCACCAACTCCGCCAGACTGGTGGAATTATCACGCGAAAACGGGCGGCTGGAAAAAGCGCTTACCCTGTATCGCACCTATCTCAAGCTTCATGCCGATGCCGTAGAAGCCCAGCAGATCGCGGATGACGCCGCGGAAAACCAGGACTTCCGTGATCTGGCGGCGGCGCAGTTGTTGGAACTCAATCAGCAAATCGATCCCTTGCTGGATCAGTTGCTGGATGAATTTCTCGCCGGCCAGCGAGGCAGTTTCGATTCCATGATGCTGGAAATTCGCGCCGGCACTGGCGGAGATGAAGCCGCATTGTTTGCCAGGGATCTCGCGGATATGTATCGGCGATTTAGTGAAAAAAACAACTGGCGCTTTGATGTGCTGGATTTTTCCGCCACGGAACATGGAGGCTTTCGCGAATTCATCGCCAACGTCCGTGGCTCCGGCGTCGTGGAATTGCTGGCCATGGAATCCGGAGGCCACCGCGTACAACGTGTGCCGGAAACGGAAACGCAGGGCCGCGTTCACACCAGCGCCGCCACCGTGGCAGTCCTGCCGGAACCAGACGTATCCGCCATTGAAATAAATCCCGCGGATGTTCGCGAGGATGTTTCGCGGGCGGGCGGGCCGGGCGGCCAGAATGTTAATAAAGTCGAGTCCGCCGTGCAATTAACGCATCTGCCCACGGGCATTACCGTGCGTATGCGCGATGAGCGCAGCCAACATAAAAACCGGGACAAAGCCTGGCGCATTTTACGATCCCGGGTTTTTGAATTCTTTGACCAGCAGCGTCGCGCTCAGCGTTCCGATGCACGCCGTGAAATGATCGGCAGCGGTGATCGCAACGAACGCATCCGCACCTATAACTTCCCCCAGAATCGCCTGACCGACCACCGCCTGAACCGCAACTTCCCGCTGGAGAACATCGTCGCCGGCGAAATGTCCGACCTTTTACTGGCCCTGCGTGACCTGGCCCGCGAACGCCAACTCGAATCCATGCTCGATTCCACAACCCCCTCCCCATAGTCGCTCCTATGCTGCCCCGCCCGGGAGCACCGGATGATGAATCCGGTGGTTGATCCAGTGCCGCCAACCAACCCGCGATTTATCACCACAGTGCCCTATGCCGCGACGCGACCCAACAGGTCAAACATCACGCCGTCGCATCCCCGCCATTACTCGGAAAGGCTCCTGGAAGTGCGACAATCCCGCGATTGTCCACCCCAAGCCACAAGATGATGTGCATTATTTGCAATAGTTGAATATAGTGTGTCCCATACAGCGACTGGTGAAACCCCAATGTCATAGACAACAGCGGGACGTGGAAAGCATTATGACACTGACACCATACCACGCAAAATATTTCGCCCACGAATTAACGCGTAAACGGCAACCGCAGGGACTCGACAGGCTTTCGATGGCGCTATTTGACGCCAGTGTGGATCTGAATCCGCCGCCTTTATTGTCCTCCTGGCCGTTGTCTGCATTGACGAGGGGAAAATGACCGTGCATTATGTCCGTGAGCCGTTCGACAAGGAACCGGATTTTAAGGCCACTAGCGTAAATTATGATCTGGAAAAGCTATTGACCATGGCACGGGAACCGGCATGAAAATGAGAACGATACTACGCTCCGCCCCGGCCGCGTCAGCACCAGTCGCAGCAAACGCATTGGCACAAGTCGACTTCGATGAGATACTTGCCTTGATCCAGGCCGCTCGCACGGGCGCTGTCGCCGCCGTCAATACGGCCTTGATTGACCTGTATTGGTCGATTGGTGAGTATATCAGCCGGAAAATAGCCGCCGATGGATGGGGACAGGGGACTGTGGCGGCCTTGGCTGAATATATCCAGCGCCGAGAGCCTAATGCCCGCGGTTTTTCGGCCCAAAATCTCTGGCGGATGCGCCAATTTTTCGAGACCTATCGCAGCCGGCCAAGACTCTCAGCACTGGTGAGGGCATTATCGTGGACTCACAACCTCCTCATCATGGGCCGAAGTAAGCGGAATGAAGAGAGGGCGTTTTACCTCCGAATGTGTGTTCAGGAACGATGGAGCAAGCGACAACTTGAACGGCAGCTTGCTGGCGCCCTATTCGAACGGGTCGTCCTTTCCCCCGCAAAACTCGCACCACCGGTGAGAGAAATTCATCCCGCCGCCGCAGCGGTCTTCAAGGACAGCTATCTCATCGAGTTCCTTGGGCTGCCCAAGGGCCATTCCGAAGCCGATCTTCATGACGGCCTGGTCGCCAAACTCAAGGATTTTCTGATCGAGTTGGGGCGTGACTTCTGCTTTGTCGGCAGTCATTACCCAATCCAGGTCGGCGGCCGGGATTTCGAGATTGATCTGCTTTTCTTTCACCGTGGCCTGAATTGTCTGGTGGATATCGAACTGAAAATTGACGAATTTCAGGCCGAGTATCTCGGCAAACTTGAGTTTTACCTGGAAGCGCTGGACCGGGACGTGAAAAAACCGCATGAGAATCCCGCTATTGGCCTGCTGCTGTGTGCCACCAAAGATCACGAGGTGGTCGAGTATGCCTTAAGCCGCTCTGTTTCACCGGCCTTGGTTGCGGAGTACCAAACCCGCCTGCCAGATAAGAAACTGCTTCAGGCGAAACTGCATGAGTTCTATGAGTCAACACGCCGCCAGGCTCTGCTGCCCAGCAAGCCTGCCTCCGCACGCAGAAAACAACGAGGGGCCAAACCGGCAAGGAAGAATAAGAAATGACCTACCGCAAAAAACTCATTGAAGTGGCCCTGCCGCTGGAGAAAATTAAACTTGCCTCAGCGCGCGAAAAGGAGCCGTTCATACGGAACCATCCCCGTGCGATGCATATATGGTGGGCACCTCGCCCGTTGGCGGCCTGCCGCGCTGTACTCTTTGCCGCGATGGTGGATGATCCTGATTCTGATCCACAGTTCCGCAAGTCGGACGGCACGGTGGATGTGGAACGCGCCGGGATGCGGCGGGCTGAACTGTTCAATATCATTGAAGAACTTGTCAAATGGGAAAACTCCAATAACGAAAAGGTGCTCAATCAGGCCCGCGCTGAAATTGCCGCTTCCATCGCGTCGGCAAAAGTTTACGACTCCAAGCAATGGTCGAGGCATCAGACTATCTGCGGCGACTCCGTATGGAATTTTATCTCACGCCTGGCCAAGCCCGCCTCGGTGAATCAATTCCTTATTGCGCACGCGCCGCCGGTGCTGGATCCCTTCTGCGGTGGCGGCAGCATTCCATTGGAGGCTCAGCGGCTGGGGCTGCGGGCCTTCGGCAGCGACCTTAACCCGGTGCCCGTGCTGATCACCAAAGCCCTCATTGAAATACCGCCGAAGTTTGCGGGCAAAGCGCCGGTGAATCCGGAATCTAACATGAGACTCGAAGACGGCTGGACCGGTGCCCAAGGCCTGGCCGAAGATGTGCGTTACTACGGCCAATGGATGCGGACGCCGCTGCCGCTGGTAGTTCTGGTCCTCTCGCAAACCTCGCAGCCCTGCAAGGGACGAGCGGCCGCGAGGTGCCAGCGGATTCCTCGGGCGGCACCGGTCAGCCTGGCACGAGGCAGGCAGTGCCGCAACTCCGCCGTTTCCACGGGTCCGTCAAGATTGACCCGTTGCGGCTGGGACGTGACGCTGCACGCATCGCCGAAGAGGTTGTCCAGCACCTGACCGGCTTGCTGGGAGCAAACGTCGAAATCACCTTGGAAATCCACGCCGATCTGGCCGAAAACGTTTCGGATAAAACCATCCGCGACGTGACCGAAAACTGCCGGACATTGAAATTCGAGACTTACGGATTTGAAGAACAGTGACATTGCAGAAGACGTCCCCATTGTGGTGCAGGCTTCCAGCCTGCTCGCCCCAATCTCCGTAAACATTTGCCCAAATCCGTGTGAAACAAAAGCGCCATCTACATTTACTTACCTATGCCCCCTGGCAAACCGCAGCCCCCCTGAAGGGCACGATAAGCCCTAACCGCCAACACCCAACCCACCGCCCAACACTGGAGCGTACCCTCCCTCGCTTTTATTCATTACTCATTACCCATTAAACTCGCCCCGCCCCCGCCACAACCACCCCACCAACCCACTTCCGCCCCCCAAAATCCCACCCCATCGCCACCCCCAAACGTACCGCTCATCACTGAATGTACTGAACATACTGCCCAATACTGAATGTACTGATCAATACTGAAATTACTGCCCATTACTCATTAAGCCCGCGCCCTATAGCCCCCCGAAAATATTGTTCCGTGATCCGTGATCCGTGATCATTGCGCACCTTTGAAAAGTGAATAATGGCGACAGCCTCTCTTCTGTGCCATCCAAATTTGCTCGACTTTCAACTCTCTCATGTCTACTGCTCTATCGGGCCGCCGCCCGATGCCCGCGCAATCCGTGGTTCAATTCCTCCGTCGCCTCTGTGATCTCTGTGGCTCATCCCCTTTTTCGGCTGTCCCCTATAACCCGTAACCTGTAACCCTGCATAGCGCATAAAGCAAAACAGCAGCGCAGCGCTTCAGAGCCTTCTAACTCCTAACTTCTAACTCCTAAAGACTAAAACTTAAAATAACTTGGCCCTCTTGGCCACCTTCAACCAAACCCGCTAAAATCAACCGCTTCCTCCACATGCCCAACCTGGCCACCCACCCCCCGCAACTTGGACACCTTGGCCGCCTTGGCCACCTTGATATCCACCACAATCGAAAATGGGTGTTGACGTTGAGTAAAAAATAACCGTCTAACCCACCGCCCCGCGCGCCGGAAAACAGGCCGCACAAGAGCGCCATAACCACAAAGTCGCGGCCTGGTGCTCGCCATCTTATTTGGCGGGGCTTATCGCGGTGGTTTCCATCGCGAATGTTGCGTGGACCGTATTGCCGGCGAAGGCTACGGTTTTAGTCCCTGAGGCCGCCGGTACTAACGCGGCGGGGGGGTGGATCAGCGGGGGGCTGATCTGGGGCGGGGCGGACATAACCCAGTTACACAACGCCATGATAATGAGCAGTAACGCAAGAATATAGCCGGGAATGATGAATACTGTGGCAAGCATTCGGATAAGACGGGGACTTGCCAATTTCTCCCACGCTTCAGGATCCAGGGTTTTCCTGACCTTGCGGGCTTTGGGAAAAGAATCAGACCAATCCATTTTGAAGGGAATTTGCAGCATCGCTGGTACTCCTTATGTAAGCTTGTCGATGCCTGGGCCTCCGTTCTCACCTGAAATTTCGGCCGCAACATACGGTTGCCGCCACACGCAGGAATACTTAGCAGCAAATTCTGTGCCATAGATTGCGTGTCCCTCTTTT
The DNA here is from genome assembly GCA_021808105.1 of Planctomycetota bacterium. Taxonomy (GTDB): domain Bacteria; phylum Planctomycetota; class Phycisphaerae; order WQYP01; family WQYP01; genus JAMDCX01. Next base: position 23,344 of record JAKBCC010000021.1, on the reverse strand, counting down.
TGTATGATGCCTACAAGCTTTTGGGACTTTACGCTCATAAGCGATTGCCTCAATATTCCACGATCCATTTTGCAGTGCCGAAATAATGTTCAACTGGCGGCTGCTTTACTGCACAGTATTGAATCAACTTCGAGAAATCCTGCCCAAGAAATAGACAGGCACTTGGGGACGGCCCTTTTTTTGCCAGGATTGATTCGATGCATGAACTGAATTAGATGCCGCCGATGCGTTGTATAGCTCTGCTGTGGTGAATGCCCGCGATGCTCCCAGGTTGCTGCGGAAATAGCAATGACCTTAAAAGTTCGCAAAATAAAAGAAATACTGCCCACAGTTTCAACGTGTTTCGGTTTTCTGTGCATAAAACAGGCAGAGCGGGTGAATTCGATGCACGGAATCGCTCCGGGCTGGAAGGTAGCATTTCGATGCATCTAAGCGTATTAATGTGGCGATACTTTGAATTCCGCAGGCTTTTTTGCCCCTTTACCTACTGGCCACGGCCAGGCTCCGGCCATTGTGGCACAACAATTGCATTAATCCACGCAGTAATCGGTTGGCGTTGACGGCTTCCCGGACGGAAGCATCAAAGCCTTGAATTTCATTAAAAAGCCACGTGGGCTAGTGCGCCTGCTCACTCGCAGGATGATTTTAGTCGGTGTGCCGCAGATGCAAAGCGGCTCCGCGACGCTTGCAGAAGATGCTTTGAGCCTTACCGGCTCGTAAGGAGGTGATCTTATTTACAAGACCCTGTGCTAAGTGTTCAAAAGACAGTTCCGCACCCGTGTGTATCGGGTGAGCAAGGAGAGCTGCGACTGACAAGATCGTTCGCTAAGAGGTATTTGAGTATGGATTTGAGCAACTTTTTTACAAAAAAGCGACTGCGCTGGTGGTCGATTGTTTCGCTGCTTGCGATGTTATCACTTTACGCCGGTCCGCTGGTAGCCCAAGTAGTCGCGCCGGCACCCACGCCGGCACCGGCGGTTGCGCCGGCGGCTGCAGCCACGGCCCCCGCAGCTTCTGCCCCTGCGGCACCGAATTATGCTACGCCCACATGGTTAAGTCACGGCGATACCTGCTGGCAGTTAATTGCCGCCACTATCGTCGGTATGCAAAGCATTCCCGGCCTGGCCATATTGTATGGCGGTGTCGTGAAGAAAAAATGGGCGATTAATTCTGCGTTCATGGTGTTTTATGCGTTTGCAGCCGTGCTGATTGCATGGTTGCTTTGGGCGTATAACATGGGCTTTGGTCCGCAGTGGTTCCCATTTGTGGGCCATCCCACTCCGGTGGCCAGTATTATGGACGAATTGAATCAGGCCATTGTGCCGGGTGCTAACGCCGCGTCACCTTTTGCCACGGCCGCGTTCCCAATGTCTGCCATGGTTTACTTCCAATTTGTGTTTGCCGCTATCACCCTGATTCTGATTGCAGGTTCACTGTTTGGTCGAATGAGCTTTGTGGCCTGGATGCTTTTTGTTCCGCTGTGGCTCACGTTCTCTTACGCTGTTGGTGCATTTACCCTGTGGGGCGGGGGTTTTCTGGCGCTCAAGGGAGTTATTGATTATTCAGGTGGGTACGTCATCCACCTGGCTGCGGGCGTCAGTGCATTTACCGCCGCTGCGATTATCGGGCCGCGATTAAAGCAGGATCGCACCAACTTCAAGCCCAATAATATTCTCATGGTTCTGGCCGGTGCCGGTATGGTATGGCTGGGATGGAACGGCTTTAATGGTGGCGACCCCTATTCGGCCAATGCCGACGCCGCTGTCGCTGTTCTGAACACCAACGTCGCCACGGCCATGGCACTGCTGGTCTGGATGTTCTGTGATTATGCCCGTTATGGCAAGCCCTCGGTGCTTGGCGCTGTGAATGGTATGATCGCCGGATTGGTGGCCATCACTCCTTCCGCCGGTGTATGCAACGGATACGGTGCATTGCTGGTTGGACTGTGTGCCGGCACCATTCCCTGGTTTACCATGAATGTTCTTAGCCAGAAGATGAGTGTATTTAAGAAAGTTGATGATTGCCTGGGAGTCATCCATACCCACGGCTTTGCCGGCTTGACCGGTGGGCTGCTGGTGGGCTTGTTGGCCACGACGCAAGGCGAAAGTGCGTTTGCCTGCGTGAATACCAATGGCGGATTATTTTACGGCGGCGGCTTCCAGCAGCTTTGGCTCCAGGCTGAAGGCGCCCTATTCATCATCGTACTTAATGTTGTGGTCACCGCTGCTATCTGCTACCTGATCAGGCTGTTTATTCCGCTTCGCATGTCTGATGAAATGCTGCGAATTGGAGATCATGCCGTTCACGGTGAAGAAGCCTACGGTTTGGCTGAAGAAGATGATGCTGATGAATTAGTTCCAGCATAAGCTTGAACGAACATCAGAAATCCCCCAATTTTGGGCGGTCAAGGTGCCTACCTTGACCGCCCTTTTTTTATCAGAGCTTTTCGCAGGTTTCCGCTTTTCTCCCTGAGATGTCACGGCTTTCGGCTGCGTACGGTAGAATCTGTAAGTGCTATGACTGATCAGAACAGTGAATTATCTCCGTTGCATCTAGCCTTGTGGCTGGATCCCCGGCAACTTCCGCAGGAGGCGGGGTTTATCTATTCACTGGCCGTGGCCGCAAAGGCTGAGGGGTGCCGGATTTCCCTCATCGCACCCGCGAATGCGGATTTAAGCTTTCTGCCGAATCTGGGCGCACCGATTTTATCCCTTCCCACCCCTTCCGGACCGCGCTGGCTGAATTCCATCCGGCGACCATCCATGGCGATTATTAACCAGTTGAAAAAAACGCAGGTCGATGTGGTGCTGCAATTCGCCCCGCGCCAGGCACCCAATTCTCTGCAATTGCGTCTGGTGCAGGAATTTCCGGTGGTGCGATGGCTATGGGATGCTTCCGATTTGGCACTTGGTTCCGGGCTGACTATTGATACGGCGCAACTGATCGTACCCTCACAGTATGCCATGGATCACTGCGGCTCCGACCGCGCCAAGGTATCTCTGATTCGCCCCGGTGTTATCGTGCACGAGCCGCCGGTCTCATCACACGGTACGCCTAATCGGCCGGCCTTCATGGTTTGCCTGGATGTCATTTCAGATTATGCGTTATTCGCGGACCTGCTTGACGCGTGCCGCCGGCTGATGGATGAAAAGGCGGATTTTTTTCTCTTTCTTTGTGATGCCGGAAAAGACGCGCATAGCGCGTGGAAACTCTCGAATGATTTAGGGTTGCTTGATCGCATCAGCTTTATTCCCTATCGCTATGATATTGATCCATTGTTGAGCCAGGCGGACATATACATCCAACTTGGTGCTGCTTCGCGATTCAACTACACCACGCTGCGGGCCATGTCACGGAGAATTCCTGTTGTCGCCAATCCGGGAGTTCATGACGAGTTCTGCATCGACGGCCAAACATGTCGTGTATTTAACCGCGGCCAACCCGAAACGCTTTCCTCCGCCCTGGCAAACATGTTGGCCCATCCTGCGGCAGGGCGCGAAATGGCGCAGCGTGCCGCCACCCATTTACAACGACATTACAGCATGAGCGACGCCGTGCAGCGCCTGATCGCCCTGTGCCGACAGGCCGCCGGCATTCCGCTGACGTTGCCCAAAGCGCCGCCGTCTATTGTATAATTTCCCTGCCGGGAGTATGTCCACCGTGCATCAGAACGGCCTCAAAGGCGGCGGGGCGATTCGTCAACGGACCGATGCGTCGCTTTAATTTTAACTGACCTGACGATATGGTAAACTACCTGACTCCTGGACTGTCCGGTAAGTCGTTGAAGACGGAGCTTCGCATGTTTTGGCAACAGGCCTTTGCACCACGGGAATCGGCGAAGAAAAGCAAAGCTCTGAAATCCGATGGCGGTATTCCGGTCGCCCTGCCTGAATCCGTGCCTTTTACCGCCACCTACGCCTCTGATCCCGACTTCATTCGTTTACGCCTGGAATTGGAAAAACTCAAACTGCTTCGCGGCTTTGATGAACTGCTGTGTCTGGAGGGACTTCGGGGGGTGGATCAACTGCCGCATCAGATTGAAACCGTGCGCAAGGTGTTGCGGTATTTTCATGGGCGCGTGCTGCTGGCGGATGAAGTGGGGCTGGGAAAAACCATCGAGGCCGCTTTGTTGCTGCGGGAATATGTGCTCCGGGGAATGATTAAACGCATTCTTATTCTTGTACCCTCGCCGCTGACGGGACAGTGGCGGGATGAGTTGTCCGGTAAATTTGATCTGGATTTTGACCTTGCCGCTTCCGGCTGGAATCGCGATCATTGGACCCAGCGCCAGCGCGTTATCGCGTCCATTTCCCTGGCGAAAAGTCGGCGGCATTTTGATCTCTGCTCGGCTGATCCCTGGGATCTGGTGGTCGTGGATGAAGCCCATCATTGTAAAAACCGCACCACGCGAAACTGGCAACTGGTCAATGCGCTGAAACGTCGGCATATTTTCCTGCTCACCGCCACGCCGGTGCAGAATAACCTCATTGAACTGTACAACCTGCTGACCCTATTGGAACCGGGGCATCTGAAAACCGAATCCGATTTCAAAAAGAATTTTGTCACGCGCGGTAATCCACGCGATCCGCGCAACCGCCGGGTTCTGCGGGATTTGCTTTCCCAGGTGATGGTCCGCAATACCCGCAGCCTCGTGAATATTCAGTTGCCGCGCCGCTATGCCCAGACCTTTGCAATCGAGGCCGGCGCGGAAGAGGCACAACTCTACCGCCATCTGGATTCTTATTTGCGATGGCGCTGCCAGCCGCTGCATGCCCAGCCTGGCCGAGAGGAAGACAATAACTCAGGCGACGCCGAGCAGGCCATTGAAGAATCATCCGTGCTGGCGAGCATTTCCGAAGGCGTCGTGCAAAGTTCCGCCGCGCACGAGCGTGCGGACAGATTCTTACCCGGGGCCGGGGCGGGCAAATGGGCGACCCTGGAAGAACTTTGGCGGTATCCTCCGGACGATCTTCCGCTGCTGAACCGCTTGCAGATTAACGCCGTTCTCATGGCCGCCGGCAGTCATCCACTGGCTTTGCGTCCGGCATTGGAGCGTCTGGGCGTGCAGGATCCGCGGGTTGCACCATTGCTGCAACTGGCAAGGGATCTGACTCAATCAGCCAAGGAAACCAAGCTGCTTGAACTGCTGAAGAAAAACCAAACGGATAAAACACTGGTGTTCGCGAATTTCCGCGCAACGCTTGATTGTCTGGCCGGATTGCTGGAGCGCCACGGGATACGCTTCGTACTTTTCACCGGCAGCCAAAGCCAGTTGGAAAAGGAAATGGCCATTGATCAATTCCGGCATGACGTGCCGGTGATGCTCTGCTCTGATTCCGGGGGAGAAGGTTTTAATCTGCAGTTCTGCAATACGCTCATTAACTTTGATCTGCCGTGGAACCCCATGCGCATTGAGCAGCGTATCGGGCGGGTGCACCGCATCGGGCAGACGCGCGACGTTTTTGTTTTCAATTTATGCACGCGCGGTTCGCTGGAGGAAAAAATACTGGCTGTGCTCAACGACAAATTGCGAATGTTTGAACTGGTGGTCGGAGAAATCGGTTCCATTCTCGGCAACACGGAAAATGGGGAGGATTTTGAGTCGCTGGTGCTGAATCTATGGATCAAATCCGCCGGTCCCGCCGAACTGGATACAGCCTTTGATGATCTTGGGGACACTTTGGTGCAGGCCCAGGGTGACTATCTCAAAACCAAGGAACTGGACGAAGCACTATTCGGGGAGGATTTTGCTTGAGCCAGGCCATGGATCAGCGTCTGAAAACATTCGCCGTGTCGTTGTTGGAGCGCAACGGCGGACTTGTGGAATGGCCGGCGTATCTTAAAAGCGGTTTTGCCGTTCTGCCTTCCGGGACCGCGCAACTTCTGGAATGCCCGGAAAATACGGAAATCACCGCGGAATCCGTCAATTCCGGCCTGACGATTAATCTTGCCTCGATGTTTTTGCAGCGTACAGAGCGTCTGTTTCCCCCTGACGCTTCGGCCATCTGCCTGAAAATTGATGCCCTGTATCTGAAAAAGTCCGCGATGGATGAACCGGTCGCACGGGCCTTCGCGTTTCCCAATACGCGGGTAAAAGTCATCGGTGCTTCGGCGGATCGCGTGGAGTATCAGTTCTGGCATTTTGCCGCCGCCATTGAATCGGACGAGAAATGGGAGGACGTAATCAGCCTCGCAAGAAACAGCCGCACCGGGGCCATGTTGGACCTGCCTGATCCCTTAACGAATTATGACGCGCATCCCACGCGCCCCGATGAGACGACGCCGGATATGACGCGTGTTATGGCCCAGGCCGCCGCTGCGGCCGCCAGGCGTTCGCAGGCGTTCGTCCAGCGCCTGGAAGAGCGGATGGATCGGGACATGAAGCGGCTCAAAAGTTATTATCATGCACTGGTGGATGACGCGGCGGATCATAAAATCCGCGGGGCGGCAGACATGGAAAAGTTAGATGCCCGTACCCGTGCGGTTGAACTGGAACTTGAGCGGAAGACCGATGAATTGCGCGATCGCTATACGCTGCGGCCCGTCCTGCGTCCCGTGGCACTGGTCAGGCTTGATGCCCCGGCTCTGAGAGTGGAACTCAACGTCCAGCGCCGCAACGCGGAAAAGCGAATCGGCGTTTACTGGAACGCGGTAACCAAAGCACTTGAACCGCTGGCCTGTTCAAAGTGCGCCGCCGACAGTTTCACAGTTTATTTTGATGACCAACTCCAGACACTTTGTGCCCAATGCGCCAAGGCGTGACCGCACGGCCCGGGAAGCGCCGACAAAGCCGGTAAAGGTTTGCTCGAAATACGCGCGGGCCGGCCGGCGGATAAGCTGCGCCGTGCCGGAGTCACAAAACCGCGTTGGTAAGAGATGCGGCCTTGGCAAATGGCGTTATTAAATCTATCATCACGATATTGGCGGATTTCCGCTCGTGAAGGAATTGCTTTTGATGAACGTAAAATCTTCGACCGCGGCAGCATTGCATCGGGATCCCCGCGGCATTGCCGTGCTTGGCAGCACCGGCTCGATTGGTACCAATACTCTTAATGTCATGGCTCATCTGGCTACGCAAGGCCAGCCCTTTGAGGTTATCGGACTTGCCGCTGCATCTAATTGGCAGAAGCTCTCGCAGCAGGCGTTGGCGTTTAAGCCAAAAGTTGTGATTTTAAGCCAACCGGCATCGACCGGAGATTTATCCGAACTTAAAGCGGCTTTGGCCCATACGGATATTCAAGTACTGACCGGCGATGCGGCGGTGTCGCAGTTAGCCCGGCGGGATGATGTGGCCGTGGTGGCGGCTTCGGTGGTAGGGGCGGCAGGGTTGGCACCTGTGCTGGCGGCAGCCGAGGCCGGCAAATGGATTGCTCTATCGAATAAAGAGGCTCTGGTGGTGGCCGGTTGTCTGGTTATGCCGCTGGCGGAGAAATACGGGGCTACAATACTACCGGTGGATTCCGAACATTCCGCCATATTTCAATCTCTTCGTTCCGGCGAAGCGCGGGAGATTGATCGCATCATTCTTACGGCCAGCGGCGGTCCATTCCGCAGTTGGCCCGCTGAAAAGATGCAAACAGCCACGGTCGATGAGGCGTTAAATCATCCTAATTGGCGGATGGGCCCCAAGATAACCATTGATTCCGCCACAATGATGAATAAGGCGCTGGAAATTGTTGAAGCGCACTGGCTTTTTAATCTGCCCGCGGAAAGAATTGATGTGCTGGTGCATCCACAGTCGATCATTCACAGTATGATTGAATTTGTGGATGGCAGCATCATCGCACAACTTGGAACACCCGATATGCGAACCGCCATCCAATATGCCCTTACGCACCCCCAACGCCATCAGGGGTGCAGTTCCCGGCTGGATTGGACCAAAATTAAAGAGATGACCTTTGAACAGCCGGACGGCCGATTTCCGGCATTGGAAATCGGCTATGAAGTGATTCGTCACGGTGGAACCAGCGGCGCTGTGGCCAACGCCGCCAATGAAGCGGCTAATGCTCAGTTCCGTGACGGAAAAATTCAGTTCGGTAAAATTATTGACATAACATCCGGCATATTGAAGAAACATCTTGCTAACGGTTTTGTGGCCCGGCCCCAGCTTGCCGATTTATTGGCGGCGGACGCCTGGGCACGTGCGGAGGCGGCTCTATGACAACCCGACAGATTCAACTCACAACTCACAGATTGCGGCGAAACCTCAGGCGCGGCCGCGTGATGCTGTTTTCAATCGGCCTGCCGCTGGTCCTGGCCTATTCCCTGGCCACGGCAGCCGGAAGTGTGTGGAAATCACTTCTCGTGCTGGTGGGCTTTGGGTCCGTTATTTTCTTTCATGAACTGGGGCACTTTCTCGCGGCCAAGAGCTTTGGCGTTCGCTGTGATGTTTTTGCTGTGGGCATTGGTCCGCGGTTGTGCGGCTGGCGAAAAGGAGCGGGGTTTTCATTTGGAGAAGTCGAAATCGGGCCGGCTAAAACTGATGCCCCAACTGCCTCTGTGGACACGGCTGATCTGGTAAAAAGGCCGGTGCTGGGAGAAACGGATTATCGTCTGGCGTGGCTGCCCTTCGGCGGATATGTACGCATGTTGGGGCAGGATGACATGGATCCGGCCAAGGTCAGCGAAGACCCCGCATCCTTTGGTAAAAAACCCATCTGGCAGCGCATGGTAATTATCTCCGCCGGCGTAACGATGAATATCCTTTTTGCCATTGTTGTATTTGCCATCGTTTTTCGTCTGGGTATAGAGGTGCAGCCTGCGATTATTGGCTCTGTGGCGTACAACAGTCCGGCTCAAAAGGCCGGTTTGCATGTCGGGGATGATGTTGTTTCCATTAACCATCGCAAACCGCGTGGCTTTCTGGAGTTTCCTGATTTACAAATGGCGGCGGCTCTGGGCGGGCGCGGGCAGGTCATTAACCTGCAATATCATCCCAACGGCAGCAAGCAATTGCGTGATGTTGAGCTTCAGGCCGTCATCCCTCCGGGCGGCGGCTTACTTGGGATCGGCGTGGCTTCCGCGCCGTCGCTAAATATCCCGCCCATGTCCAAGTCGAATTATCAAAAGCTTGTCAAGCTTGATCCCAATCAGGCGGCATTCAGGCCGGGCTGCCGGATCGTGACTTGCGACGGCGTTGCGGTGCGCGATTGGGGCCAGCTTTATGCGGTGATGCAGGCTTCTAATGGCCGCGTCATGCACTTTACGCTGCGGTCCAGGCACGGGAAAATATATCACAGTACAGGCAGTGCAACGCTGTTTCCCCGCAGTTGGGTTACTTCCATGCCGCCGATTCTGGGGATGTATCCCCGTATTATTTTGGACGCCGTGGAGGCGGGAAGCGCCGGAGCCAAGGCCGGCCTGCGCGCCGGCGATGTCATTTTACGAATCGGATCGCTGACCAATCCGGATATTGCTTCGTTCCGGAAGAGCATTGAAGAAAACGCGGGACAAAAAATAGCCGTGGAAGTGTTGCGCGGCAAAAAACAGATCACGGTCAATTGCACACCGCAAAGCCAGTCCGGCAAAGGATTTCTGGGCGTGGCCATGGGACTGGATTTTGCTTCGCCCGTCATCGGCAGTGTGTCGCATCGGATGGCGGCTCTGGGGGTAAGCCCCGGATCGACGTTATCCGCGATCGGGCCGCAGGGAATGGCCTTGACGAAATTGCAAAGGGTTAAAAATTGGTATGACCTGTTTGCTCTGGCCAAAAAATTCAATGGACAGACGATCCAGATAACTTTTGCCGGAAAAACCACCCCGGTGACCTTGCCTTTGGGCGGCAGACTGATGAACTTTCTGCGGCAATATCATTACCGCGTCGGCTTAGCCCTGCTGCCGGCCCTGCGCGTGCAGAAAAGCCACAGCGTGTATGGTGCTGTGGCCATGGGAGTAAATCACACCTGGAACTGGATTTTGCGCACGTATTCCACATTGCGCGGATTGGGTTCCGGTACGGTTCCGGCGCATGAACTGCATGGTGTGGTGGGCATTGTGCCGATCTTGTATGAATCTGAAAGCATGGGCAATACGACGCTGCTTTATTTTCTGGGATTAATTTCCGTCAATTTGGCGGTTATCAATTTCCTGCCTCTGCCGGTCCTGGATGGAGGTTTGTTTGTGATGCTGCTAATTGAAAAAATCCGGGGACGGCCTCTGTCGGTGAAGGTTCAAACGGCGATTCAACTTGTGGGCATCACACTCATTGCGGGTATATTTTTATATGTGACCATCTTTAATGACCTGCCGAGCTTCTTTGGGCATTGATGTTGCCTTTTTTCGGCACGCGGCTCCAGAGTTTCCGCACTGGGAAATTGCAACAGGCAATGGGCATGAAAATTCGGAGCCTGATAGGCAGTTTCCCGTGAACACAAAGGCGATTATGCTATCGGCATGAAGCAACGAAACGTTATAACCCTGGCTCTTTTAGTCGCAACGCTGGCTTTGGCCGGATGCAAATCATTTGGGCCTATGCGCATCAAACCCGTTGGCTCCAGCAGTGGTGCGGCCCTACGTCCGGACTTTACCAGCGGATATTTCCGCTTCAGCCGTAATCAGGCCTACCATTTTATTCTTTTTGCCACGACCCGAACTCCGCATGGCGGCACAGTGCGGCAGGTTATGATTCTGCGGGTGTTCTGGACACCGGTGCCGGGCGTAACTCCCATTGTCCGCACAGCGATTAATGCCACGATACGCTATGTGATTTTTACACCACATGGATGCGGCATGTATCAGGGTGCCGGCTTTGTCCGACTGCATAACAGTCCGCACGCCCGGGAAATGCACGCCTCCCTGGTACAAGGCGATTTACGCCTGACCGGTGCCAGTGGAAATTTTGTCGACGCCATAGGGCCATCACGCATAACCGGCGATTTTTCCGCCCTTCGCTCAGCGGAAAGAACCCTGACTCTGACCCTGCGCACCAAGCGCCGGTTCTTCACCGCCACACTTTCCAATGGCCGCTGACGTACCGTTGCAGGAGAATTCAGATGCTCATTGGTGTACCCAAAGAAATTAAAAGTGATGAATATCGTGTGGCCGTCATACCGGCTGAAGTGGAATTCCTGACGCGCCACGGCCATCGGGTGATGGTGCAGGCGCAGGCCGGCATGGGCAGCGGGATTGAAGATTCGCAGTATCGTGAGGCGGGCGCTGAAATTATTCCGACGGCGGAAAATGTGTGGCGGCAGGCGGAATTAATTGTGAAGGTCAAAGAACCGCAGCCTGCTGAATACCCCTTGATGGGTTCGGGTCAAATGGTGTTGACCTATTTTCATTTTGCCGCAGCACCGCAGTTGGCTTCGGAATGTATGTCGCGGGGCATAACGGCCATCGCCTATGAAACCATTCGGGATAAGCGGGGACTCTTGCCGTGCCTGACGCCCATGAGTGAAATAGCGGGAAAAATGTCAATTCAGGAAGGTGCCAAATATCTGGAGAAGCCCATGATGGGGCGGGGAATTCTTTTAGGCGGTGTGCCGGGCGTGGCCCCGGCCAACGTGGTGATTCTGGGCGCGGGAATTGTCGGGCAGAATGCCGCGAAAGTGGCTGCCGGCCTCGGAGCACGGGTAACGCTGATGGATATCAATCTGGAACGTTTGCGCTATTTAAGTGATGTATCGCCGGCGAATGTCGCAACAGTTTATTCCGATGCCCAAACCGTCCGTGAAGCGCTGGCCCATGCGGATCTGGTGGTCGGGGCGGTGTTAATTCCCGGCGACCGTGCGCCGCATCTGGTTTCACGCGATGACCTCAAGCGAATGAAAAATGGAAGTGTGCTGGTGGATGTGGCGATTGATCAGGGCGGCTGCACGGAAACCAGCCGGCCCACGACCCACCATGAACCGACTTACATTATTGATGGCGTGGTGCATTATTGCGTCACCAATATGCCCGGAGCCGTGGGGCGCACCAGCACGTTTGCTTTGTGCAATGCGACATTTCCGTATCTGGCGGCGATTGCCCAGAACGGCTGGGAAAAAGCCGCGAAGAACGATTCGGGCCTGATGGATGGATTAAATATACACGCCGGCAAGATTACCCATCCCGCAGTGGAAAAAGCTCTGGGATCGGCGCATCACCGTTAGTGCATGGTACGGCCGGCCTCGGAACGCTTTGCAAACAGCCCCCTGAAAAATTAAGTTACCGTCCCTCACATAGCCGCCGGCTCTGCCGGTGCGACGGCCTCGTTGCGGAGCGTAATTCGACCAATTATTTCGTGGCACTCTTCCTCAACATCTCGCCTGGTCCTGACAGCAACTTCCGCCAGTGAATCAACGGCAGCCGGCGTGTCAGCCCGGCGGCATAATGCACGATAGCCGGAGTGACTTTCAGCGTAACAGATTTTACATATATAACAGAGGAAAGGTTCTCCCCCAATTTGCCTTCAACGCGTTTATATAGAATCAGATTGGATGTATGGCCGCCCACGCGGACGAACAAGGGGGCATCAAGCGTGCCGGTGGTGGTTTTGCCATGAAGCGTGGTAAAGCGATAGGCGAAGCTGAGTCGCGGCAGGGTTTTGCCGGAATAATTTTTAATATCGCTGCCCTCCTGCTGATAACGCCAATCCCGGATTTCCCGGGCCTTGAGCACGTGAACCTGAATCGTTTTAATCAGACGTATGTCAATATCACGATATTGTTTGATATCCGCCAGCCAGACCCGGAAAGGCGTTTTCAGTGTTGTCCATACCTGGCCGGACAATACTCGTCCGTTACTTAGAGTGACCACACCGGTTCGCACATCCAGAGACGTCTGGCTGTTGGAGGTACCAAAGGGATGCACGTTCTGGTTGGGTTTGAATTGCCCGTTGCCCGGTGGCTGTACCTTTTGGGCGTGGGAAAGAATGCTGTTGAGGCTCTGGCCGCCAGCCAGCGGTGTTGATAAAAGAAACAGCATCACTGCCGCGGTTGAGACGACTCCTGCATGGCATCGTCGCATTCGCCGTGATACAGCCCATTTCACTGATCGTTGCTGCGGCGAGCTCCGCCGCCACGTAGCGGACATAGTGCCAACCACATCGGATAGCCGCAACGACGCTGTGCCGTTAAGATACCGTTGGTATTTCATAGGACGTATTATGCCCGCTCCTGCCGGCCTTGTTCAACAGCTTGACCAATATCTGCACCGTCGGGGGTTGCTTGTGCCAAGGATGCGCCTGTTGGTCGGCTGCTCCGGCGGGGCGGACAGTGTGGCGCTGGTGAGGCTTTTACATGCGATTAATCAATCGGATTACTGGCAATGGAAATTGATTGTCGGCCATGTGAACCATCAACTTCGCGGCACCGAATCTCTGTGCGATGAAGCCTTTGTCCGAAAGCTGGCCAAGTCGCTGGACCTGCCGTTTCGCGAAAAAAAAATTAATCTTATGACTCCGGCGGCCAAACGCATCATCAGTGAAAATACGGCGCGCGAGGGGCGATATAAAGCGTTGCTGGCGATTGCGGCTGCCGGTCGATGTGATGCTTTGGTGCTGGCCCATCACGCCGATGATCAAGCCGAGACGATTCTTATGCGGCTACTGCGTGGGGCGGGTGTGACAGGGCTGGCGGGTATCAATGAAATGGAGTGGCGCGGAGACCTTAAGCTGGTACGACCTCTGCTACCGTGGCCCGGCGCGGAATTAAGAAAATGGCTCACGGAGATCAATCAGCCCTGGCGGGAGGATTTGAGTAATCAGGAAACGCACTATTTGCGGAATCGCATCCGGCATGAATTGTTGCCGACGCTGGAAACGTATCAGCCCCGGATTCGTGAGTTGTTACAGCGCAACGCCCGGCACGACCGAGCCGCCGCCGATTTTCTTAAGCGTCATGCCCGCGAACTGCTGCGGTCTGCACGTTATCGCCGAGGTCGCTATTCGGTAAGCCTGGCAGTTGATACGATTGCGCAAGCCCATCCCGCACCGGCCGCACTGGCGTTGCGTATGGCCATTGTAGATGCCGGCGGGGATGAAGGCTGCATTAACACCACAATGTTGCTGGATGTACTGGATAAACTTCAGTCCGGATCACTGCGGGGCGAGACTCATTTTGCCGCAGCGATCAGGCTGAAAGTGATCAGGGGTCGAATAAATATATTGCGCGTCGACCGTAGTGGCGATAAAATCCGGAGGCCGATGACATGTTGACGCGGTATATTCGGATGTGGAACCGCCTCGATTCCTGGGCTGCTGATCCTGTGCATTTTCGCCGCGCGGTAGCGGGAATATTTCTTTTCGCCTTAATCGTGCGGATTATTGCAGCCCTTGTGCATCCCTACTATCTCCCGGATTCTGCGGATTATTCCGCCTTAGCCAAGGCCATCGTCGCCGGCCACCGCTATGAAATTCATGGGCAATTGGCCCGCCGCATGCCCGGTTATCCCATATTTCTGGCGGGCTTTTATGCATTATTTGGATTCCGCCATTTGCCGGTACTGCTGGCGCAGGCGGTTTTCAGTGCATTAACCACGAGTTTTACATCGCTGTTTGGCCGATATGTTTCCCCCGCGACTGGGTTGCTTGCCGGCGCTTTGGCGGCGGTGGATCCTCTGGGAATCGGATTTTCGGCTTCCCTGCTGACCGAGCCGCTGTTTACATGTATATTTGTGGTAAGCCTATTTTTGTTTTTCAAGATCTTGCAGAATCCGAACCGGTGGGGGCTTTGGATCAGTTTTGCTTTTTTATGGGCTATAGGTATATATATACGTGCAGAGACTTCCCTGTGCCTGTTTCCGCTGCTGCTGTGGGGTGTTGTGGTTGCGCGACAATCCGCAGATCGGAAAAACTGTGTGCTGGGCAGTATTCTGACGGTGCTGCTGGTGGGGGTGTGTCTATTGCCCTGGTGGATGCGCAACGATCGCCTGTTTCATCAGGATTTTTTCCGATTCACCACCATGCAGGGGATCAGCCTTTATGAATCCGTCTACTCGGGAGCCACGGGCGGCCCGCGACAATCGGATCTGGTCATACCGCCATCGATTCGGCGACTTAATGAAAGTCAGCGTGACCTGGCATGGACCCACCGGGCTTTTACGGATATGGTCAAACATCCGGTGCGGGTCGTGAAATTAGCATTTGTTAAAATCGCCCGAACCTGGTCTCCGTGGCTGCACGCCCGCGGATATGCCAATATTTGGCTCAATATAGCGCTGACCCTCTGGTATGGTCCTCTCTTTATTCTTGCGATCATCGGTTTATTCCGCTACCCCCTACGGTCACCTTTATTTGGAGTCCTGATGGTTCCAATCGTATACTTTACATTAATGCACGCGGTGTTCCTGGGATCGGTTCGGTACCGGGTTCCGGTTATGCCGCTGGTCGTGGTTTTTGCGGCCATGGGTATGGCCCCTGTGATACGGCGGACGCAAGATTCCGCACGCGTCGCATGACTGATAGATGTGGTGTGTTTTCATGGCTGAATTTCCCCGTGCCAGTCCCGCCAAATGGTGGAAAACCGGCTCCATCGGCCGCGTGCATCGGTCGCCCCATGCCATGTTTGTCGGGCGGGTGCGCCGCTTAATTTCCGTATCCATATTATTGCTGCTTATAGTAATCATCGGTGCGGTATGGTTTCTGACCAATCCCAAACGTTTAAGCGCCATGTCCGGGCTGCTGCTCTCGCACGTCCTGGGCGCGCGCGTAACGGTGCAGACCGCCCAACTTTCCTGGAATGGAACATTACGCCTAAGCGGAGTGCGGTTGCGAACCAATCCCGGAAAAATGCCGTCAACTACCTTATTTTCCGCGGATCAGGTGGCTGTGAGCTTTAACTGGCTTGGACTCGTCAGCGGGCGGTTGCACGCGTCGCAGATTACGGCTGTTCGCCCTGTTCTGAATCTGGTCAATGACATTGCCGCCCGGCAATGGAATTATGAGGGATTTGTGCAGTCCGCCGGAGCCGCGCGGGCAACCACGCAGACGACGAAGAAACCAACCTATCAAAACAATCGCTCCGTACAATTACCCGCCATCAGTTTGCAGAACGCAGTTGTGCGCTGGGCAGAAATTCGCCACGGCACGTATCGTATCCTGGGGCAGAGCCTGATTAATGCCGAAATGGGACCCAGTCCCAAATCTCATTCCACCTATCAATTGGATATGGAACAGCAGAGCTTTGACGGGCGTCCCGGTATTGTTTTAACCGGACGCTACAACATCAGCACGCGTGAATTTTCCGCCCGGATCAACCAGATTCAATTTACCCCGGATTTTCGCCGCACGTTGCCGGCGTCGGTACAGAAGCTTTGGCGCAAGCTGCACTTGCAGGGGGGGCTGCGAAATATTGTTTTTCGGGTAAGCCCCGCTAACGGCCTGCATGTTCACGCCATCCTGAACGGCGTATCCCTTGTGACCGTTGTGCCCAGCCGCCGATTGGGGCAGCAGATTATTCCAGTAAATAATCTCAAGGGGGCGGTGGCCATCAGCGGTACAGCTTTGACTATTGACCATTTAACCGGCACGGTACTGGGTTGGAAATTCCAGGTGCCCAGCGCCCACTTTGACGGCTTTGCATCCGGTGCTCCATTTCATCTGACCGTGAAACTCTCTGATGTCAATATTCCTTTGCCCTACCCGAAGATTTTTTCAACGCGTGATTTTTCACTGGCCCAGGCTATTTTTCACCGCTTGCGTCCCAATGGGTTGTTGAACATCACCGTGCATGTTGACCGCAGCCAATTACACGCAGCACCGATGGTGCGTGGGAAAATTCATTGCATCAATGTGCAGGCGAGGTATGTTAATTTTCCCTACCCGATGGACCATGTCCATGGGTTGATCCGTTTTACAACGCATCAGATCCGGTTTGTTAATGTTCAAGCCACCGCTGAAGGATTCCCCGTGGATCTCAACGGCAGCGTGGCGATCAATGAAAATGATGGTCCCATTCATCTGGTTATCAGCTCGCCGCGCGCGTATTTTGACCGGCGGCTTGCGGCGAGTCTGCCGATCGATATTCGGCCTATCTGGAACCGGTTTAAACCGGTGGGCGTCGGCGGATTTGTCTGTGATGTAACCCATGCCGCCGGCACGCGCGGGGGGCCGCGGATTGTGCTGCATATTTTTCCGCAGGATGTTTCCGGCGCTTACCGGGATCTGCCGTATCCGCTGAAACATGTCCGTGGCTCGCTGATCTTTACGGATCACGAAACAAAAATCATCAAGCTTGAGGCGCCGGTTGGAAAGACGGGTCATATTATATTCACCGGTAAAGTAACCTACTCCCCGCACAACCTTGCCAAGCTCCAGCCCATGGTGCACCTGCAGGCCGTCAACGTGCCGATTAATTCCACCTTAACCGGAAGCCTTCCAGCATCATGGGCCAAATGGATTAAATTACTGCATGTCCAGACCGGTGATGCCGACCTTGATGCCATGATTACCCGCGGGTCGGGAGGAAATCCGTCCGTGAAAGGAGTTGTGAATATTACTCATGGGGTAATGGCACCCACACAACTGCCATGGCCCGTGCGCAGAGTCACGGCTTTAGCGCATATCAGTTCCGGCGGGTTAATCCTCAACAGCGTCACCGGGCGAACCGGCCCGGATGGCAAGGGCACGTTGGCCATAACCGGGGCCATCGCCGAACCGGCTACCGGGCCGGTGCACGTGAGCATAAACGGAAGCTGGAAAAGCGTTGACATTGCTGCTGCGGCACCGGCCGGCGTGCCCAAGACCATGGCGGAGTTTTGGAATAAATGGGAAGTTCGCGGCTCCAGTAACGGAACATTTGCCTATTCGGTTAAGGCCCTGGAGAACCCGCTGACGGGCGTCAGCACGATGCAGGGTCAGAAATACCGCGTGCAGGTGCAACCGGATGGCATGACCGTGCAACCCGCATTTCTGCCGGCACCACTTTCCGGAATCACCGGCGACGTGGATGTGTCCGCGGGAATCATCCGTTTGAAAAATATCCAGGCCAGTTCCGGGGTGCAACATCTGAAGCTTTCCGGAATTTACCATACCGCCTCCAACTCTTTAGGCCTTTCCTTAACGGCCCAGGGGGCGCGGTTATCCAAGCGATGGATGTCCTTAATTCCGGGATCCACCGGTCAGTTTATCGATGGACTTAAACCGCGGGCAGGCTGGCTTCTTGAACTGCCCACGCTGGAGCGCATGAAGGTGGGCAACGCTTACCGCTGGCATGTTACCGGCTCATTGGTGCTAAATAATCTTGCTACGACGGGCGATATTAAACTCAAAGCGAAACAGGCAGCGGTTACCATCGCACTGGATCTGGCCCCCGGCAATTCTTTCCCCATGCTCGATGGGGAGTTCAGCGTGGCGCGGTTAAATTGGAAAGGCAGGATTGCCGATCCGTTGACCGGGGAAATTACCGCGAATTCGTCCACCCACGTGATCACCATTGATAAAATCAATGGAATGGTCGACGGCGGCAAGTTGACCGGTAAAATTCACATCCATACGGGCAAGGAGGCATCTTATGATGTCGCGTGTCAGTTGCATGGCTCACAATTAGCCGAACTTTTAAGCTCTCCCGCGAAGGCCGGCGCTGCCAAAAGCATCCAGACCAGTACGGGACTTGTCGACGCCTCCCTGAATTTAAGTGCGATACTGGGCAAACATCCGACCCGGCAAGGCAGCGGGCAACTGGTGATTCAAAGCGCCCGTATTTATGACGTACCCATGGCCATGGGCCTCATGCAGATTGTGACCCTGCGCTTGCCCATCAGTTCGGATTTCCAGCACGCCCACGTGCAATACTTCATCAACAACAATATGGTGCGCTTTAATCCCATTTCCTTAAGCAGCCCGGGTGTTAATCTTGTGGGCGAAGGCTCCCTGAATTTGCAAAGCTCAGATCTGGATCTGCGATTCATAACGCAATCGCCCCACGGCACGCGCGTGCCGCTGCTGGGATTCCTTTTTGGACTTGCCCGTTCGCAACTCCTGGAGCTTCGCGTTTCCGGCACACTGGCGCATCCGGTCATAGCTCCTGTTCCCTTACGCTTCCTGACCTGGCCCTTTACAGGATTTGGGCAATAACCCGATACATGGTTATAATTTCAGCCAGTCCCGGACATACCGGCGCCCGTAGCTCAGTTGGATAGAGCGGTGGTTTCCTAAACCGCAGGTCACAGGTTCGATCCCTGTCGGGCGCATTTTTGCCGCAGGCAAAAATAGAGCAGGAGAATTTAGAGAGTCGAAAGTAGAGCAAATAAGGCTGGGGGCATAATAGTGACTGTTGCCGAAACAAAAGGCCCTCCTGCGGTCTACTGCTCTACTCTCTACTGCTCAAGGCCCGATAGAGCAGGAGTTTGGAGAGAGTAGAAAGTAGAGCAAATAAGGCTGGAACGCAAGAGTGGCTGTCGCCGGAGCGAGAAAACCCCTCCTGCGGTCTACTGCTCTACTCTCTACTGTTCAAGCCATTTTTGCCAAAGGCCCGATAGAGCCGAATTTAGACCGGTGAACAGTAGAGCAAATTATGACGGTAGAAAATACCTCTTTCGGTGAGCAAACGCCCCTCTTGGCTCTGCTGGAAAGAATGGCTGAAAACCATGCTATCCACAGCCGGAAGCGTTCCGCGATTGTCAGCGGTGCGGTTGCCATGGATACCATCGAGCGATACATGGACCACGTAAAAAGGGCGACCGACCGAAAAGGCAGAAGGCGAGGCAGACTGGAAACCTCTGTTTTTCTTGAAGGCAGGCGGGAAAAGCCTCGCGGGGGGCTTAAGGGGAAAGCGGAGCGACTGGCATTGGCCCGGCTGAAAATAAAGGGCGATCTCACGACGCTGGCGAAGATTGCGGAAGGCTACGCCCTCGGCGGTCGAGAGTTGGACGCCTTGGCCATGATCGCGTTCGCGCTGGTGCGCGTGGCCAACGATGATAAACCGCTCTTGCGGTACCACCGGGTCCGTTCCAACATGGGAAAACCGCTTACGGCTCGCCAACGAAAGCACCTGCAAAGTCTGGGAATCGAGGTGTAGTTTGTTACATGCCACGCGATCAAATTTGGTGAAACAACTGCGTACCTGTTTCGCTTCCACTAGGCTGGTTATGTATATCTGCGGGTTCGGCTACTGGTAAGAACACGTGGAGTCACGAAAAGGTGGCATTCGTCGATTCGCCAACGGGCAGGGAAGGGCGGTATCATTAATGGCAGCGTTTCTGGTGAGGTTGATGCCCGTGGATCAGGATACAAAATCGGGTGATGCAGCTGCGACCTGGGAGGTAGCCCGGCTTCCCCGCCAACCGCGAAAAAGATTAGGGGCCGGCGCAATTTTCTGCGCCACTGCAGCCCTATTCGTGACGGATGCGCTGAGCCTATGGGTGATAAATTTCAGTCCAAACCAACTGCTAGCTAGCCCGCGTTTCTGGATAACGTGGTGGGTGGCAGTATTTCCCGCGCTCGCATTTTTTAATTCATTGGGACTCTGCGCAGGGGTGTGTCTCTGGGTTGCACCGGAGGCCGCTAATCTGAGTTTATGTGGACGCGCGGGTCCTGTGCTCGGTCGTATGGCACCAGCCGCCACCTTGTTCGTGGCGGCCGACGTGGCGCTCACGGGACTCCGCGTTGTTTTTCCGCCAGTGGCTTTCGGCAGCGGGCCGTTACCGCTATGGGGGACAGTAACCTTCAGGGTTCTCGGATGGATTAGCGCCCTTCTCGGTGTACCGTTTGCCTGGTGGCTTTGGCGTACCATACACGCGGTGGTGTGCGTTCGGCAGCGCGGTTGGAAGCAGGTAGCAGCGGCGCTCTCATGGCTGTGGCCTGCACAACTCGCTGGCTGGTTGGTGGTCGGGGTCCTCCAGGCTTTCCCCATGCCTCCCGCCGGGGATGGCCTAACACCATCAGCAATCTTGTTCCTCCGGGTTTCGGCGGACGTATTAGCCTTGCTCCAAGCTACCTCCGTGGTGATTGACGTAACCTCTCTGGCATTGTTGCTGGCGCTTCAAGTACGTTATTGGACCGATCACGCGGCAGAGCCACGAGATGGTGCGGAAAATGAGCCGGGACGCAATTAGGGTGACCGGTTTAATGGTCGATGAAATTATTCAGCGAGGGCTGGAAAAGCACGTTATTGCGTCGTCGGGTGTGTTTATCCTGCGTTGAATCAAAGGGGGCCCGCACCGCGCCGTTTCGCTGTGAGGAAGACTATGCCGCCTTGCCAGCCGGTGGTAAAGTCAAACTTGGAGCATACAATGCGCTTCGTCGGAGGCTTAAGATGAAACAGCCAGCTGCGTATCGGTTTTAGTTCGTCGCGATCGCGGCGTGCGCGTTCTGCGCGTATGGCACCAGCGGTGCTGCAATACCCGGGTCCGCTAATTTGCGGGAAGTTCCGAAGATACGTGGATGGAAGCCGATAGCCGTTCTGAATACTGCTTCTGCCGCTTCTCCGTTGCCATTGCCGGGGCCAGCGGGCCCGCGCCTGCGGGCGGGAGCGGTGTGGGGTGGCAAATTAATCGCGTCGCCCGCAAGGAGCGTGGGCCTTGTGGCATGGAGGCTTTCGCCTTCGTTTCGTCTCGGTACAACAATATTTCCCTACCATCTCGGAGGTCATGGAAGTTGGTCGCCGGCGGGTTTTCCCGTCGGGCTGATCGGTCGCCGAGGGTCCGTGGGCGTGCCCTATTTTCTGCGGGGAAAGGATGGGGCCAATCCCCGCCTTGCGATAAATTGGTACTCTCGAAACAGTTTGAGATTTCTTCACGTGTACCAAGTGGTGTTGCGGGGCGTGCGAAATAAAGGGGTTCAGGTAATTTCTCCGCGAAATAGCGATTGGTTTGCGACGATCCCCGCCGTTGTCGGCGGAAGCGGAGCCAAGCCTAGAATCCGATTGTGGAGCGACCGGGACGGCAATCAGTTGCCCGTGCATTTTCCAATTCTGCGGTCCCGTCACACTTCCGCTTTTTGTAATAGCAGCACATTGGCTTGGGTTGACGGCGGCCCGCACATTCACCTTGCGCGGCTGGGAGCAAAACCATTCGGGCGGCCCACGATAAATACGATAGCGCTGGGCCAAGGCCCATTGCGGGCCGGTTCAATTTCACCCGATGGTAAGTGGATGCTCCTTCTTGGACGGGGAAATAAGCATTTTCCGGGCTTGGTCAATGTCATTTTAGCGCCCGCGGCTGGGGCCGGCACGGTGCGCGTGGCCCGGTATCTTAGAACAGGCGATGTGATCTGCGATCCTGCTTTCTCGCCGAATTCGCAACTCGCGGCTTTCGCGCTCATCTGGGTAAAGGGGCGTATTTTCGGTGGAATAGATCTATTCCTGGTCCGCCGGGGGGACTTCAGCATTCTGCGCTGGGCCGAGATTCCCGCGGCACTGCTGCCCGAGGCTCTTACGTTTTCCCCTCATGGGCGGCAGCTGGCGCTCACGACTGCCCATTTGGTATTCCTCTTTGACATTCCCACCGGCCGGCAGGGCCATTCCTATCGAGCTTTGCCCCTGTCCAAATCAAAGCGGATACGGATGCCATGAATTATTCATTATTCATTATTCACTATTCATTACTCATTGCCCCCGCCTCATTTCGTTAAAAAATACGACATCAGTTCGTAGCCGGCTTCGATGTGCAGGTCGCTTTCCATGGCGGCCTGTTCGGTGTAGGCCCGTGCGATGCTGCTTTTTCCCTGTGAACCGGTGATCAGAAAAGGTACCGGAGCTTCGTGGTGCTTGCGCGTGGCGCATTGGGTGGCATGGTCGGGCATGATCAGCAATCGCCATTGATCAAAGGTCTTTAATTTCTTGAGCACCGGGCCGACAACATGTTCGTCAATGGCTTCAATGCTTTTGATTTTCGTGGTGAAGTCGGCCTGATGGCTGGCTTCATCCGGTGCTTCCACGTGGCAGCAGACCAGATCAAAATTGTCCAGGGCGTCGCACGTGTATTTCCCCTGGGTGGCGTAATCGGTATCGTGATAGCTGGTAATGCCGGGCACATCAATATTTTTCCAGCCCAGCAGGTTGGCAATTCCGCGCAGCAAATCCACAGCGGTAATCATGGCGCCGGAAACGCCGAAACGTTCCTTAAAGCTTGGAATATGCCGAGGTCGCCCCTGGCCCCACAGCCAGATATCCGTGGCCTGATTTTCGCCGAATTGTCGCCGCACCAGATTTACTTCATGGCCCTTGAGCACCGCGCGGGCCTTGTTCATAATATCAGTAATGGCTCTGCACCGGCTCCGCGCGGTAAATGGCTTTTAATCGGCTGATCGGGAATATCATGGGGGGGGGTGGTCTTTACTTTGCTTAAATCCGTGCCGGAAAGTGTCATTAAATTGCGATAACTTACGCCCGGGTGAAACGTCACTCCGCTGGCGCTTCCTACGGCGTCTGTGACCGCCTGCAAAAGCGTGCGGCCTTCGTTGTCTTTGATATGTCCGGCGGAATGATCC
>JAKBCC010000020.1:3105-42625 GCA_021808105.1 Planctomycetota bacterium | reverse complement strand
GGCAAAGTTCCAAACGACATAATTCCAGCCCGGTGAAACATCGGCAAACGACCAGTAAGGATTGCCGCCATTGACGGCAAGTCGCACATCATACCGCCCGAAGAAATGCGCTGCCGCTGATGTGGGGACATAGACCCACAGGCTGATTGCCCGGTAAAGCCGCAAGTTAATGGGTTGCCCGCAGTGAATAATTATGGCGGGCCGCACATCGCCATATCCGGAGCGCGGGCGTGCCTTCTTTGAATTCGGAGTTGTTTTAGATGATCGTCGCCTGTGATGCGGATAATTTTCCTTTTCGTTGGCGATAATTTCAAGACTACCGGGTTCGTGATGGATATAGCGGGCCTGGGTGTTGAACTTCATGCTTACACCACGGCCAAAAATGCGAATATGCTTCAACATTGCCGGTGAATTAAAATGGATTAAAAATGGGCGTTGGCTGACCGTAGCGGCTAAAATGCGTGCAGACGGAACCGTCAGCATCAGTAACAGGATCGACAACCACAAGCGCGTGCGAAAACAATTCATCAATGAATCTCCACGTGGTTTTGTCCGGGATATCATGGGGCACGCGCGTTGCGGACAAAACACAAATTAACAGCCGTTTACCATTTGACACTCGGCATTAGGGGATTAAATATACACGGCAGAACGAACATAATCCAGATGGTGGAGCCCCAAGGCACGAAGCGAAATATCTTCTTTCTTCTTTAGAAAGCAAGCAAAGCCTTGCATCCTGCGGTGAACTGCGTTATTTAATCATCGCGACGACTGGATACGCGGACACCGAGAGATGCGCTTATGCCTTATGTGCGATATTTCACGCCGATGTTACTTGGTGCACTGCTTCTGGCAAGCTGGTGCGCGCCGATGTTCGGCGCTGCCGGGGCCTCAGGGAAGCCGGAGAAAGCGATGAAAGTCGAAACACCTTTGCCCAAACAACTGAACCAGCAGGGCTATTTGAGTTTTAATCTGCACACCAGCCAAACCTGGCGCGACGGTGCCGATGCCGAATCGCTGGATCAGACGCTGGTAAGTTTACCGGGATTGGCCGATTGTAAATTGACCTGTGGAAAAGAGAGCGTCAATATCATTTTTGAATGGAGCAAAGGAAAATATGACCGGGGATTTCTGGTCAATCTGACCCACTTGCCCGGGCCGGCGTCCTATCAGATCATTTTTACCTGGGACAGCAACGAAGGGCGGTGCGATGGTTACTTAAACGGTGTACCGATGAATCTTCCCGGCACCCGCTACGCGCCTTGGAAAATTGCGGGCCATGCGGATCAATTAACTCTCGGCCAGGGTCCAAATCGCGTCTCCGACGTGCAGGTTCACGCGACCTACATTCCGCCGGGCGAAATTGCCGCAAGAGTGCCGAAAGCATTAGCCGGGAAACAGAAGGCTCTGCTGGGGTACTATCGACCTCCTGCGGCAATCAATCTGCGCAACCGGCGCGGTGCATTGCTTTATTCGGATCCTCTAAGCAATAAAACCGATGTAGCAAAATGGATTCTTGAAGGCCCCGGCAAAATTTCCTTTCCCGGCGAGTCCATGAAACTGCAAACGCAAAAGGCGGGAACGTTTTCCGGCCCAGGGCATTTTGTATTATGGTGCCCCAGAACGTTCCCGAACCGATTTATCGCGGACTGGCAGTTCAAACCGGTATCGCGTACCGGGCTGGCCATCATATTTTTCGCCGCGCGCGGAGCTAACGGCGATGATATTTTTAATCCCAGCCTGCCGCCGCGGGATGGCATATTCAGCCAGTATACGCATGGCAGCATTGTCAGTTACCACTTCTCATATTTTGCCAATCTGCCGCTGTTTCAATCCGGGCGTCCGTCCTCAAACCTGCGTAAGAATAATCACTTTTATCTCACCGGCGTCGGGCCGGTCGCTGTCGCGCCGGGGACCCAGGGATTCCAGAAGCTTCGTATTATTAAAGACGGCCGACACATTCAACTGCTGGTCAACGGAAAAGTTTCACTGGATTGGATGGATAATAACCCATCGCGTTTTGGCAAGGCTTATGGAAGCGGAAAAATAGGGCTCCGACAAATGGCGGGGACAGTGGGGGAGTATCGTGATTTCAAAGTCTGGGCGATGAAATAACGCAGATTGTTAGTGGCAGGAGGCCGTTCATCGGTTTATCGCGTGTAATCCAGAGTTAAATAATGCCATGGCGGCCTGCACATTGCCGTGCGCATTTTGATAGTGTGCCTCATTAAAGAACATACAGGCCAAGCTGAAGCGCGAAGCCTCATTGGGGCACAGGATGTTGGGGGGTTGCCACGAATAGGTTTGCAGCCAACCAGTGGACCATGCGGCAGGCGCCGCATTAAGTTGCGGAAGCAGCGTTTGGCAGGTTGCCGCCAGAGTCGCAATCGGACCGGCGGTGGCAGAAAAGCCGACCCATGCTTCGGAAGACATTGGCTTATGGCTAAGTGCGGCGTGAAATTCAAATGAGAGGCTCTGTTCAAATTGGTTCAGCAGGGTCTTTTGGGTACGAACGCTGATGTGCCAGGCGGCCCATTGATTTAAGCGAAGCAAGGGCTGATCTTTTTCCAGAAGGTAAGCGAGTTCCGAGCTGGTTTTAAAAATCAGGCGTTGGCGATAAAGCCGGCGCAGCAGCGCATCAGAAGCAAGTTGCGGATGGGCTAACGAGTTGACCAGATCACGTTGCGTTTGCAGAAACCTGGTGACAAAGCGCTGATAGCGCCCGCCGGAAATGCGCGTCATTACGTTTTCCGGTCCATGTGCCGCCATGGCGCGATGCGCAGCAGCCAATAGCAGCAATACCTGATTAAAGCGGTCAAAACTTTTCGCGGCGGTGCCGGCGAAATAGGGATGCATGCCGATATGCCGTGCCCAGCGTTGCATATTCTGGGATACGCCTTCGGCGTCGCGCGGGTGATAGAGCAGGGCTTGTTGCGCGGAGGCCCGCATGGCGATCAGTCGATCAATATTGCCGAACAGCCCGTTAAGATGGGCGAGATACGTTTGAACGGCTGTACGATTGAAACCGTTTTTCAGGCTTTTAATTGTCAATTGAAGGTCTGCAGCCGCGGTCTGGGCAATGCGATGCCAGGCGGGGTTGGTGTAGGATGCGTGAGAGCGCTGCAGGCGTTGAGCCAAGGCTCGCTGCTGAACCAGAAGTAGATCCAGTGCTTGAAGATCCTGGGTGTAGCGCATTGCATGATGAGAAGTTTGCATGTGGCCGATCGTATTCTGCACACATCGGCTTACCACACGCTGGGCTTTAGTCGGCAGGGGGGCGGTCTGAAGCAGTTCCAGAGAATGAACAACAACCTCAATGGATTCCAACTCGCGGGCACCGGCGTCGCGCGTGCGCGGGTCCCTGAAAAATAATAATCCCAGCATCAGTCGATGATTAAAGTGCGATCGAAGTTGCCTGGGTAGCACGCCACCTTGTTGCAAATGCTCTGCAAAACTTACGCCCTGAAGAAGAATGTGATAATAGGCCAAGCTCTGCCGGCGCGTCGCGGTGGCTTTTACACCTGGCTTAAGTTGCTGGAGAATCGATCCGACCATGGTCCGCATCTCCAGGGGAATGTGGGCATGTTGTAAAATTGCAATTTCGGCGTCAATATCCGGCAGCGTTGAGACGGATTTTCCGGGCACCCAAGGGTCTGGCAGGCCGTTGGCCACGGGCCACACCACTGGCCCTGATGTGCCGGTAAATTCCAGCTCCGCCAATGGCCCAAGCGGCTTAAGTAACTTGTGCAGATATAAACTCAGCGTCTTGACGGATACCAGGCCGTCGTTGACGTGGCTGCTGACGCGGTAAAAATTTCGGCACGCTTGAGCTACTTCGGCGTTATGGGAATTGGCAGCAGCGAGAAGGGCGGTGGTTTGTTGGTCGAAATTGGGAAGTCCGGCAAAAAGTTGATCGGCTTTAAGAACCATCAGGGATCGCAAGCTGACATTTCTGCAGCGCAATGCCGATCTATAAAGATGTCGAATAATGAGTCGATAGGTCTCCTGAACTTCGGCGGGGACACCGGGGTTATCCGAACCAACGGGAATTTTTAACAGGAGAATACCAATCTGCGTGTCAAGCTGTTGTACCCGATAGCGGATGCGGGATGCTGGTGCATCGGAAATCCGTGACGGATTTCGAGCCAATGCTGCATTCGCAGATGAAAACAATAAAACGGCCAGGGCCGGCAACGAACTGTTCGCCGCGCGGTTAAGCCAGCGCGGAAATTTAAGACTCATGACGTTCTCCCAGGACTTTCTGATAAATGTCCAGCAGCGAATCAACCATCCTATTAACGTCAAATTTTGCAGCAGCCAGAACCTTTCCCTGCAGGCCCATGGCCTTGCGACGTTCCGCGTTTTGGGACAGCTGCAGAATAGCACTTCGCAAGGCGGCAATATCTCCTGGTTCTACAAGAATACCACTGTGCCCGGTGATGCAAATTTCATCAGCGCCATCGCAGTTATAGACGATGGCTGGAATGGATTCCAACATTCCCTGCACCACGGCGCGCGGTAAGCCTTCCCGGTAACTGGGATGCACCATCATATCCATGGCCGGAATGAGTTTCGGAATTTCCGCCGGTGCAACCAGACCCTTAAGGATAAACCGATCCTCCCACCCGGCGCGGCGGATCTTTTCCCGGAACCGCGCCTGAAATTTGCCATCGCCGATCCATAAAAAGGTCAAACGCGGTTCAGCCGCGAATAATTCTGCCGCAATCGCCAGCAGATCGTCATGGCCCTTCAAGGGTTGCAAACGGGCGATGGTTCCCATGACGATGCGGTCGTCGGCGATTCCCAGGCTGCTTCGTGCCGCGCTGCGTTGATCGGCCGCCGCCAAGAATGGTTGAATATCCATCCCGCTGTAGACGGTGATGAATTGTTCCGGCTTCCCCACGCCGCACGCCAGAGCCTGGCGCGTCATGGCATCGGCGACGCAGATAATTTTATGGCATCGTCGGGCGGCGAAACGTTCAAGGGCGATCCATGCGGCGTTAGTAAGCTTGGATTGGTAGGGATGAAAAGCCAGGCCGTGAATGGTGTGTACCACCACTGGAACTTTGCTCTTCCAAGCTGCCTTGCGCCCTAGAATGCCGGCTTTGCTGGAATGCGTATGAATAATATCGGGTCGCAGTTGCCGGCATAGCTGTTTAAGCCGGTGATAGGCCTGCGCGTCGATAATTGGATGGACACTGCGTATGAGGCTCTCTTCCACAATTACCCGGTAACCCCCTTCGCCGGCCCGCTGCATCAGCGATCCTTCCGGTCCGGTGCTCGGGCCGGTTATTAATGTTACATCGTGGCCGCGCCGGTGCTGACCTTCGCACGTCAGGATCGTATTTTCCTGCGCGCCGCCCACAATTAATCGCGTGATGACGTGTACTATTTTCAACCCGCAAAGTCCATTTTCTTAATCGTCCGCATGTAACAGAGAAAATATTAAAAGCGAATCCATTGCAGAGCTAACCCGGAAGCCGGAGCACACGGGCCGACCTTTGCGCGATCTCCGGATGCCAAAAGTTCCGTCACACGCTGGGGTTCACCCTGCCCCCGGCCTATTTCCAGCACGGTTCCCACCATCGTACGCACCATGTGGTACAGGAATCCGCTGCCTTCCACGGCAAAGATTATTATCGGTCCGCGCCGATGAATACTGCAATGAAAAATATCCCGAACCGTCGTTTGCCGGTCATCTTTTCTTCCGCGAAATGCGATAAAGTCATGTTTCCCTTCATACAGCCTGCAGGCTTCCTGCATGACCGGCATTTCCAGGTGCCGATAGTGGTGATAGACATAATGCCGATAAAAAATCGGACGATCCCGATCCGCCCAGATCAAATATCGATAGCGCTTGGTGCGGGCGCTGCGGATATTAAAGCTATCGTCTACAGGCTCAATTTCACGGATCAATATATCAGCCGGCAACCGACTGTTGATGGCCAGCCGCAGGCGCTGGGCATCCAGATGCGTATTAACGGTCATGACCGCAATTTGTCCCTGAGCGTGAACGCCGGTGTCGGTGCGCGAGGATCCTATCACTGTTACTGGATGATCCACAATGTAGCCAACCGCTTTTTCAATCGTGCGTTGCACGGTCACAACCGGCTCAATTTGCCGCTGCCAGCCGCAGTAGGCGGTTCCATCGTAGGCGACAAGCAGTTTATAGCGGCCTTCGGGCATAGCGGTTATCCATCGGGAGCCAAGTTCGTCCGTTGCAGAATATTTCCATGCGGGCCGGCAGAATCGGTGGGGGTGGGAAGTCAGTTCTTTGCCACCAGCAATTCGGCGATTTGCACAGCGTTGAGAGCGGCACCTTTAAGCAACTGGTCGCCGGCTACAAACATGGCAATGCTCCGGCCTGTCGGATCGCTTAAATCATTGCGAATCCGGCCCACGAGAATATCGCCCTGGCCCGAAGCATCCCGCGGCATCGGGAAATAATTCTTTTCCCGCTGATCCACAACCTTAACACCCGGCGCATGCATAAGAATGTCCCGAACTTCGCTTGCTTGAATTGGGGACGTAAATTCAATGTTGAGAGATTCACAATGGGCACGCAAAACCGGCACGCGAACGCAGGTGGCGGTAATACGCATCTCCGGAGCGCCGAAGATTTTCCGCGTTTCTTTTACCATCTTTATTTCTTCTTCGTTGTAACCGGTTTGTAGATCAACGGAGGCATTGTGGCTAAAGACATTAAAAGCGTACGGGTGAGGCAGAACTGTGGGGGGGTAATCCTGTCCATTCAGAGCGGCTTTTGTGGCATCAAGCAATTCCTGCATGGCCGCTGCGCCGGCACCACTGGCGGCTTGATAGGTAGCCGCGATTAACCGGGTGATTGGGTTTATTTTGTGCAGGGGCCACAGCGGCACAAGCGCAATGATGGTTGAGCAGTTGGGATTGGCAATGATCCCTTTATGGTTGTTAATTTCCTGAGGATTAATTTCCGGCACAATTAAGGGCACCTCCGGATTCATCCGGAACGCCGAACTGTTATCGACGACTACTGCACCGGCTTTGGCGGCAATGGGGCCGAATTTTTTACTGATGGAACCGCCCGCAGAGAATAAGGCAATATCCACCCCGGAAAAGCTCTGCTCGGTAAGTTCATGGACCTTGAGCGTTTGCCCACGGTAGGTCATGTCCTTGCCGGCACTTCGGGCCGAGGCGAAAAGCCGCAATTCAGCCAATGGAAAATTCCGTTCTTCCAGGCATCGAATAAACTCTACGCCCACAGCACCGGTGGCACCGACAATTGCAACAGTAGGGGGATGATTCATGGCTTTCCTGTTTATTATGCTTCCAACTAACAGCGGCCCTTTCAATTTGAAACGGCCTTTTCCGCAGGAATTATACTATAAGGATGCAGAATACCGCACATGCCGGCTTTTGTCGGGGAGTTCATAGCATCGATTTCGCCCCACGCTGTATCTTCCAGATAATTCAGATGCCCTGTTTTCAGCATTGAAACAGCTTTTTCCACCTGCCCAGCCTCTGCCAGGGCACCGGCCTGAAGTACCCTGGAAAATTCATCAGCCTTGGGGGCCAGAAGCTTTCCGGCCCTCTGGTAAAGGTTCTTAAGCATGGCTCTTGCGGATGTTGGATTACCGATCATTGCTGTTTTGAGTGGTTCAAACCCCTGAACCGCCAGATCGCGCCGTCGGATCGCTGAGGGAACATCGGCGGCCTGGGCGGCTAATTTATACGCTTCGGGATCCTTAAGAACAGCCTCGGGAAAGGTAAGCACAAAATCACCACGTTCCGGCAGCCCGCCATTTTGCATAATAACCAGAATTTCAAGCTTACTATCCGGGTTCTCCAAACGGTGGATCACACCGGGACGGAAATAAACAACCTTTTTGGGTTCCAGAGCAATTTTTCTGTATCCGCCCGACCAAAGCAATTCTACATTCCCGCGCCCCGCCAGAACACAATAAATTTCCGAACTGCAGGTATGAAAATGTGGACTTCCACCGATCAGGCCATCGGGAGCAATCTGGTCGTAGACCTGCAAATGGGTCAACCCGATGCCCGCAGGCAGGATCAAATGTCGAATATCGTCCATAGATAACCCATTTCCAACCGAATCTAAAGATCCATCATTAACCTTGGATCGTAGCAGATGGCATACTCGGCGACAAGATGGCCGCCTTCCAAGCGGCGGGCAGTCGATCCTTTTATTCGTATTTAGCGCAATTTAACATAACATATATTATAGGACGTTATAGATAATAGTGATTAATCCCAACTGGCCCAAAGTATTTTCGCAAAATAAAAAGACTTTTACTGGCAATGGGAGTTTTCGAATAGGACTTAGCCTCAATACGGTTTAGTTAAGGGGAATCATGGCACCGAAAACCGCCGCCTTACAACAGGATCAAGGGTGATGGGCAGGGAAATTCCTTAAGTAAACCGTATTGGACTTAGCCTTAACGGTCCAATCGCGATGAAAGGCTCTCCTGCGCTATTTGGCCGTAGCAAGCCTGCCTCTCCGATCAGCAATGACATCGGCAATCATGGTGTTGAGATCCGACTGAGGAGAAAATCCTGTCGCAGTTCTCAGCTTTCCGGTATCCGGAACGCGCCGGGGCATATCTTGAAAATTATTATTGAATACCTCGTTATATGGAATCAATTTGATACTGGACGCACTGCCCGTGATTTCCAGCACGCGCTGCGCCAACGCCAGGATACTGATTTCTTCGGTTCCGCCAATATTATAAACGTCGCCGGCAGCCTCCGGATGGTCCATCAGCAATGTGATGGCCTGGACGGCATCCAGAATGTGGGTAAATGTTCGAGTCTGCCGGCCATCGCCGTACACCGTTAGCGGTTGATTCTGCAAGGCCTGATCAACGAGGCGCGGCAACACCATGCCGTACGCAGGTGACTGGCGGGGGCCTACGGTATTAAAAAATCGCCCTATCGTCACGGGGAACGCCTGTTTCTGGTGGTAGGCAAGAGCCATAAACTCATCGAGAGCTTTAGAACAGGCATAGGACCAACGACTGACGGACGTGGCCCCGAGGACACAATAATCATTTTCCTTCAGAGGGGCGTGCGTCTGCAGGCCATAAACCTCACTGGTGCTGGCCAGAAAGAGCGGTTTTTCAAAATCTCGACATGCGTTAAGTACCCGCTCGGTTCCCACCACATTGGTCAGGATACTTTCCAGCGGGTTATCAAGAATATATTGCACACCTACCGCCGCAGCTAAATGGACAACATAATGGCAGGTCCCCACCAGGCGGGATATCACAGCTTCATCCATGATACTGCCGGGAATAAAGCGTAACTGCCGATTGGAAAAAAGATGTTCAATGTTGGCGCGCGTTCCGGTCGATTCGTTATCTAATATGTAAACAGCATGTCCGCGCTTCAGAAGGCTCTCCGCAAGATGCGATCCAATGAATCCCGCCCCGCCGGTTATTAAAATTCTTTGCGTCACAATTTTTCTCCAGATCAGATTCACACTTGCCAAAAAGCTACTATCGCATGAAAATCAAAAAAATGGAACGTAACGTACAAATTGAGTCTTATCCAGACGGCTTCGAGGTTCTGATCGGCGGCAAAATCTTTACACGATTTATTGCCCGCAAGTCACTTCCCAAGCCTATTTTCTATCCCCTTTTTACGCCATCGGGAGTCGCGGTTACCCGCAGCGTACCGGAAATTGATGGCGGAGAGGCGGTCTCTGATCACCCCCACCACCGGGGTTTGTGGTGCGGCCACGGCAGCGTGAACGGCTGTGACTTCTGGGAGGAATATAAGCCCGATCACGGAAAAATCCGGACTGAATATGTCTCATATAAAGGTGATGATAAAAAGGGACATATTGATTTGACCGCATCTTGGGAAGATGCCGACGGCCTGAACATTCTCAAGGAACACCGTAAATGCGAGGTTTTCGGCCTTGCCGATGCCAATATAATGGACTTCGCGATCAGTCTTACCCCCGCTGAGCATTCCGCCGTCACGTTCGGAGACACCAAAGAGGGCGGCTTGGTCGCCGTAAGGTTAGCACCGCTGATGATCGCTGAAAAGACCGGGCGCATATTCAACGGGGAAGGCCTCAGTTATTCCGCCAAAACCGCCGGCCCTGAAATAACTTGGGGGAAACGGGCGAGTTGGTGTGCCTATTGCGGCCAAGCCAGCGCCGGAAAATCGGCCACGGTGGCAATTATTCAACGTCCCGGCGGATTTCGTTTTCCGACGTGGTGGCACGTACGGGCGTACGGTTTATTTACCGCCAATCCCTTCGGCCAATCATTTTTTGAATCCGATGTAACGCCCCCGCCGCGCGGGGATTTTACTCTTGGCTCGGGAGAGTCGCTTACGACCTCCTATCGAATTATCGTGGCCGATGGAGATCTGACTTCCGCCCGAATTGCGGAAATTCAACAGATATGAAGGACAACCGAAAGGCGATCGTGGGGGAAGTAAGTTGAGCAGTTTTATTGGGAGATATTCCCAATCGCCCCGCCTGGCCGCACACGCCGCGGGCTTGACGGGCGACAATATCGGTATACCATCACTTTTTAGTTCGCTGGGCAAAAGCCTGATATCGGCAGTGGTTTTCGCCGACAGCGGGAGAAATTGGCAGGCCGGAGTATAATGGATCATTCCGTTCGACATAACGAACGTCCCCGGGAATTAAAGTGGTATCATGCGTCCGCCATATTATATGGCGATTGGGGCACGAGCCGGTTTTACGTTCTCGGTCTGGCGTTCTTTTATTCCCTGTATCAGAGCTTCTGGTATGTATTAGCTGTTGGGGTGCTGGTCGCGCTGGTGGGCGGGGCGTATATCATTATCTGCCGCTGTTTTCCGGATGGCGGCGGTGTCTACTCTTCGGCCAAACATCTAAGCCGGCAATTGGCCGTAATTGGTGCGCTGCTGTTATGCGCTGATTATATTGTCACGGCGGCGATGTCGGCATTTGACGGCATTCAATACATTGGCGTGCCCAATGACGGCCCTCTGGTGCCAATTTGCGGCATCGTCGCAATCATCTTGATCGGTCTTCTTAATTACTTTGGTTTGCGGAAAGTGGGCGTTCTGGCGTTGATTGTCGCCATCGCGACTTTTGTGCTGACGTTGGTGATTACCGCTTTCAGTGTACCGCATCTGGCCGAGGGTTGGCATCGCATTATGGCCTATGGACAAATCACGGGCCATTTCACGGATAAATGGTTTGCATTTGTCAACGTCGTTCTGGCCCTGTCGGGCGTGGAGGCTGTCGCCAATATGACCGGGGTGATGGTGCGCCCGGTGAAGCAGACGGCTCGGAAGACCATCCTGCCGGTGCTGGTAGAAGTTGTGGTGCTGAATCTGATACTGGCCATCGGTATGTGTGCCTTAAGTCCCACACCCTCAAAACCGGCGGAAAGGTTTACCACCCCCGCTATTGTGTTGCATCATCAGGTGCATCAATTCAAGCGAACACATCGTGACTGGAAAAGTCATCCGCAAATGGTGACTGCGGTCACGCGGATGGATAAGAATTTCAGCCGTGAAAATGAGATACAGAACGCGGTTTTGCGGGTCATGGCCAGTGATTTTGTCGGACGTCCGTTCGGCTGGATATGCGGCATCGTATTTGGATTACTGCTTATTTCCGCCGTCAACACGGCCATTGGCGCCATGATGAGTATTCAGTATACGATGTCCCGCGATAATGAATTACCGCGTTTTTTATCCCGGCTCAATGTGTTTGGCGTACCCTGGCTGGCACTGATACCGGCGGTGATTGTTCCCGTTCTGATTTTGAGTATTTTTCACGACTTAAGCACCTTGGGTGATTTGTACGCCATTGGCGTTGTGGGTGCTATTACCATTAACCTTTCAAGTGCTGCGATAAACCGGGAACTCAAGCTGCAATCCTGGGAGCGAATTTATCTTGGGGCCGTCGGTGTGATTATGGCCGCCATCGAGATTACTCTGGCGCTGCAGAAGCATGAGGCGCTGATATTTGCCCTTAGTGTGCTGGCCAGCGGATTACTGGCGCGTTTTTATACCAAACAGTATCCGGGGTTGAGCGTGGCCGTGCGATCCCGGGTTCTTGTGGTAAGTTCCGTTCTGGCATGTGCCGTCGGCGTGGCCATGCTGAAGCTGGCCCTGCTATTTTTGCATCACCGTCCCGTTTACGCCGGGTGGTCCTTTGCGGCAGTCGCAATTTTTTTCAGCTTGGCGGTGACGGCCATCTACCAACTGCGATTGTTGGCACCGAAGATCAAGGAATCAGAGGACGCTAAGATTGAGGCGCAGACATCCCCTGAGCAACTGGCTTTTGGCACCCCCGGAAAAGAATTGGAAATGTCCATGCCCAAGGTGCTCGTGGCCACGCGAGGCTCCCCTCGCCTGTTGGATTTTGCGGCACAATATGCCAAGCAATCAGGCGCGATTCTTTTTGTTATTTTCGTGCGTCAGTTGAATCTGGCATTTGCCGCCGATAGTGAAGGACCGACCCTGGAAGAAGACCCTGATGCCATCGCCACATTCCGCAAAGCGCAGGACGTCTGCACCAAGGCGGAAGTTCCACTGGTCCCGATTTATGCCGTTTCGCCGGATGTGGCTTACACCATTCTGGATTTTGCGGCCACGTATTCAGTCAATGCGCTGTTGATGGGCGTATCCCGTCGGGGCACCATGCTGCGGGCCTTGCATGGCGATACCCTAACGGCTGTCGCTGATCAACTGCCCCAGGATATTCCGTTGTTAATTCACGCATAAAATATTGAACCGGTGAACTTGGAAAACGCCGGGTTCAGAGGCTTGTTTTGTTTTTTAAGGCTGTATCACCCATGAATGTAACGATGAAACCCAACTGGCACACCAATCCTCAGGCAGAACTACCGGCGTATATTCGCGGGTTGATTTTTGATTGCGATGGTACTTTGGTTGACACCATGCCCATGCACTATCGGGCGTGGCAGACGGCATTGGGTGAAGCCGGGATTCCACTTGCTGAAGATGAATTTTACCGCCTTGCCGGAATGCCAACATTACAAATCGCACAGGCCCTGGCTTTGGAACATAAATCCAGCATCTCCGGCGAGCATATAACCCATCGCAAGGAAGAAGCATACATTGAGAGTATTCCGGATATTGTCCTGATCCCTGCGGTTGTGGCCATTGCCCGGCGTGAACATGGCCGCCGGGGGCTTTCGGTAGCCAGCGGTGGAATCCATCGCATTGTGGATCATCAGTTGCGGGCCGCAGGACTGATGGAATTATTTCCGATTGTTATTTGCGCTGATGATGTCGAACATGGAAAACCGGCACCCGATTCATTTCTTGCGGCGGCTTTACGCATGGGCCTTAAGCCCGAAGAGTGCATTGTGTATGAAGACGGGGAACTGGGCTTTCAGGCGGCGGCGGCGGCCGGCATGAGCTGCGTGGATGTGCGACCATGGTATGGAATTAAATAGGCCGACAGGCTTAATGCACCTCCACCGGTTTGCTGCGGTATTTGGGTATTTTCAGAAAAAATACAAAGGGAATGCAGCATAATACCAGCACCGCCATTAGCCGGAAGTTGAACACATACGCCATGACACCGGCTTGTTGACCTAAAGATTGGTAAATCAATCCCAGTGCCTGCTTGTGGGCGGTAACCGCCGGCGCGTGCACAGCGAACATGTTCTGGATCTGATGGAGCCGGCGGTTAAACACCGGATTCAAGGGTGTGGTGTGGGATACCAGCATGTTCTGGCTGCTTTGACTTTCACGACTAAGCAAAGCGGTGGTCACAGAAATTCCGAAAGCCCCGCCGATATTCCGCATTAAGTTGTAAATACTTGTAGCATTGCCCATCTGATCGTTTTGCAGGGTTCCCACCGCAGTGGTCGTCAGGGGTATAAACAACATGCTGGTGGCAAAACCATTGATAATAATAGGCCAGGTCACACTGAACTGACTGATCTGAGGATCCAGGTGTCCCAAAAGAAAGCTGGAATAGGCCAGAGCCAACAGGGCGCTGATCATCAGAAATCGGTTATCAATAAGATTGGTCAAGCGACCGATGATCAAAATGCCAATCACCGAACCCAATCCGCGCGGACTTACCGCCAAACCGCTGTCCAACGCGGAATATCCCATGATTGTCTGAAGAAAAAGCGGCAACAGGGCCGTGGTGGCATACAACACAATTCCGACAATGAATATCAGAATTGTACCGATCAGCAGATTACGGTTCTTCAAGACCCGCAAGTTTACCAGAGGGGCGTCACTGGTAAGCTCCCACGCGATAAACGCCAGAAAACCGATGATCGCAATGGCCGCCGCCCAGCGAACCCATACGGCACCGAACCAGTCCGCATCCTGCCCTTTATCCAACATGATCTGCAGCGCCGCAATCCATACCGAAAGCAGAATAAAGCCGACGGTATCAAGCCTGGTTTTTATGGCATGACGGATATAGGGTGGATCCTCCACGTACGTTTGCACCATGAGAAATGCCACAATCGCCACGGGGATATTAATATAAAATACCCATCGCCAGGAAAATGAATCGGTAATCCAGCCGCCGAGTGTCGGCCCGATCACCGGAGCGCAAATTACGCCAAAGGTGTAAAAAGCCATGGCTTGTCCGCGCTTTTGTACCGGGAAACTTTCCAGCAGAATCGCCTGGGCACTGGGCTGTAAGGCCCCCCCGCCTGCCCCCTGAATAATCAGAGCAAAAATTAAAAATGGAAAATTGGGCGCTGCGCCCGCCATGACGGAGGCTACCGCAAAAATCGTAATGCACGTTAATAAAAACCGCTTGCGTCCAAACGTCCGGCTCAGCCAGCCGGCGGCGGTCAACACCACCGCGTTGGAGATCAGGTAACTGGTCAGTACCCAGGTGGCGTCATCGGGGGTAATGGACATGCTGCCGGCAATATGCGGTAATGCCACATTGGCAATAGAGGTGTCCAGCACCTCCATAAACGTGCCCAGCATCACCGAGACCGCAATCATCCACGGATTGGCCTGCGGCTTCCACAGTGCGTAATCCTGCGACAATGCCGTACTCACGGAATCGCTCCCACAATTTCTTCTGCCTTTTTAAGCCGGGGTGGCGGACAGTTTGTACATGACAAAACGCACCATCGTGTTGACCGTAAATACGTCACGGAATTTACTGATATCCGGATCCTGTTCAAACGCAGCCATATCCGCTACGGCAAATGGCATGCGCTTTTTAAGCTCGGCAATGCCACCGGCCGTCAGTTTCCCGTTACTGACTAATTCGGGGTTCGTCAGGAACGACTCAATACTCATATCGCCGGGCTGAATTTTGATTCCGAATGTCTTTTCCAACTGGAACTGAATGTCCAGATAATCAATGGATTCCGCACCGAGATCCTGCGTGAGTTTGGATTCAGGTTGAACGTCTTCGCTGTCCACCGCCAGTGCGGAAGTCAACACATCACGGACTTTGGCAAAAACTTCTTCTTCGGTCATCGGCATGTAATACTCCCGTTATCCTTTGCAGGAAACACGTAAGAAACTAAAATCACGACCCAGCCATCCCCGGCGATAAAAGTCGCACCATTGCCGCCGGCACGCGCCGGCGGCAGGTTCAGAGCTCTGTTACGCGACGACGGCCCGCTGAAGCTGATGCCATTGCCGCCGCAATTGTTCTATCATAACATCATCCAGGCCGGCAAGGCTGGAATCCGTATCTTTAAGACTTTTATGTACCAATTCAACACGCCCCTGAATTGCTGTAGCCTCCCCTACGGTACCCCGAATTTTAAACTCACTGCTATGCGCTTCCATTCGAATGGCTTGTGCATGGACGCGCAAGGCATGGCCCGGAGCTACAAATGAGCCATACCGGATGCCCCGGGCTTCCCGTAGCACCACCAGGCTGTGGTGAAACCCCTGGCATTCGCGCACCAGCCACGCTGCGGCCTGCACGGCCGCTTCCAGCATCATCACGCCGGGCAGCACTGGAAAATCCGGAAAATGGTCGGCGAGGTATTCCTCCGCGAGGCTCACCTGCTTGATCATGGTAATGGCCTTACCGGACTCCAGACTTACCAGCGCATCGACAAGGGAAAACTTCAACTCAGAACACCTTGTTCAGGCGGCCTTTCAGCCCATAACCCACCGGGAGCAGCACACGCGTTCCAACTTCCGACAGCATGATGCATTTTTACACGCTTTGCGGCGTTTTGACAAGAAGCGTTAAGGGACGCGCCCAGCCCATTGGCTGGAGCAGCCGGCAAACTGGATGGATTTATTTCCATAATCTTGAAAGTTACGCATAGGATTCAGCCGATGGTCAATGCAGTTATATGGAGGTCAAGCTATTTTTATACCTACCTGTGTCGATAGTTTATTTGACATTCAGTTAATTTATTTTATTATGAAGGGAGGTATGTAAAAGCGGCGGCAAATCATTGCGCGGTTGCGCGTTTCTGGTTGGCTGATTGTTAATTTACCCTTTTAACGTAACCGTTCCATGGTCCCTGTGAATCGGACCTTTGGCGGTATGATTGGTCAGTAGTTCTCAACGCTGCATTTCGGAGTATATATATGGTTTCCAAAGCGGATATGGAAAAAAGCCAGGCGGAATTATGTGATTTATTCCGGCTTTTATCTGATCACACGCGGCTGCAAATTGTCCTTTTTCTGGCTACCGGTGAGCACACGGTCACGGATTTGTGCACCGCCCTGAATTTGCCGCAACCCACAGTGAGCCATCATCTTGGTCTGTTACGGATGAACCGTCTGATCGTCAATGAAAGACAGGGAAAAAAGGTTATCTATTCTCTAGGCTCTTCCGCCAGAAGTTTGAAGAAGGCGATTAAATTTTCGGTTCCCCCCTACGTGGTAACTCTCGACGACGACCGTTAAATTGTAACGCTCCGCGGCCAAACTGGTCTCCTCTGACATGCTCTTGGACACGTCAGAGAATTAACGGTTCCCCCCACAGCGATGACCGGAGTGGCGGCGTGGATACTGCCAGGTTTATACCCGATGATCTTACGTGCACTATTGCGGGTCTGAATTACCTGCAAACGCCGGCAGGCAAGGCTCTATCCGAAGCAGTAACTCATCGGTTGGCCCAGCAGAGAACTATTTCCGTTGCTGATATTTCATTATGGCGAAGACAGCATCCAGAATATTCGGTGCCATGCGCTATTGCCGTGTCGCAATGCCGCTTAAAAGCTGCTGACAAATTCCCCGGGCAGTCCAATGAGCTATGGGCCGTCCCCGAAGCGCTGCAACAGGCGACCTCGGCCAGAGTCGCCGCCTATAAAGCCCAGCGGATTGCGAATTTAGCACAACCGAAAATCATTCTGGATCTTTGCTGCGGGATCGGCGGTGATATGCTGGCTTTGTCCCGCCTGGCACCCGTGCTGGCCATGGACATCAGTAGGGTTCGCGTTTGGATGGCCCATAATAATGCCATGGCATATCCGTCAAAATATCCGGTTATGGTGGTTCAGGCAGATTTGCAGAACTTTCCGGTTCAACTAAGTTCCCGAATCTTTGTGCATATTGACCCGGCCCGGCGGTCCGATGGAAAACGCAATCATGATTTTGGTGCCACGCACCCCGCCCCAAGGGTTCTTTTCGCTGTCCTGGAAAAGGCTTCTGCCGGCGTTATTAAGCTAAGTCCGGCTGTTGATTTCTCAACGCTACCCACAGGGCATCTGGAGTTGATCAGCGAGCACGGCACCGTTGTACAGGCATTACTCTGGACGGGAAGCGCCAGTACGAAACTCGGTCCAAACAAACGAACCGCCACGGTGATAGACCGCACCGCAATATGGTCAATTAGCGATTCCAGTACCGACATGGCCGGAGCAGAATTGCATGCCCATCAACCGGAAAAGTGGCTCTATGAAATCGACGGCGCTGTTACCAGAGCCGGCCTGGCCGTGGCACTGGCGAAAGAGCTTAAGCTGCGCTGGCTTAGCCCTGATGGCGGTTACATGACAGGCCCGCACTACCTGCACCATCCGGCTTTAACGGCGTTTGAAGTATTTGACAATTTCCCCTATACGGAATCAGAACTTTTTAGAAAACTCAAAGACGCCGGCAAACAACTTCCCGCCTCTGCCCGGGCGGTAGAAGTAAAAACCCGTGGCGGACTGGGGCTGAACACTGATCAATTACAAAAAAAACTGTCTAAAATCTGTGCCGCAGATTACACGGTTTTAATTTATCGTTGCGCTCATGGAAAAGCCTGTGTCATCGCCCGGCGATGCAACAAACCCGCTGGAGGATAATTACCAGCTGGAGAAAGCGACGCAGGCACGCCATTCGAAGAGGCGGTTATCATCAAATTCAGTTGTCGCCTTCCGCTTGTTTTTTCACCAATTTCGCCTTTTCTTCTTTCGCAAATTCCACCCACTCAATCACATCAGGTTCGGTTGCATTGCTATAGCGCCTAAGTACCTCATCATAAGCGCTCACGGCAAGTTCGGGCCGGCCGCTCTGATCCAGTGTTTCACCACGATAGGCCAAGGCATTGGCAATGTACCCGTGAATCTCCGAATCCGCAGACCCACCGAACTGGGACAGCAGTTGCTCATAAACGGCCAATTCCTCCGCGTGCGAATCCGTTTTGGAAAAGGTAACTCCCTTTTGCAGCAGACAACGGGCCGCCCAGACGGCTTTTTCTCCGGTGGCACGTTCGCCCATCCGCTGGCGACATTGATCGTATAATGCAATGGCTTCCGGATACTTGCCCGTTTCGGTTAAAAGCACGCCATGGTTCACCATCGCTTTAGCCGCGCGAACCAATAATTCCGGTTCCGGTGCGTCAATAAAGCGCTTCCAAGCCGCCTCGTACAGCGCTATTTGCCCCGGCTGGTCTCCCAATTCCCCGGTCGCCCAGCCCTTGTTAAACATGGCAATCGCCACTGAGCCCCGCACCGATAAATCAGTAGCGTCGCCAAAGCGAGTGATAACCTCGTCACAATCGGCGATCTCTCCTTGAAAATCTCCCATTTCCCCTTTGACGTAGCCCCGGTCCACAATCGCTTCGGCAACTTGGGTACTTAGATCCGAGTTAGCACTGAGCTGTTCCACCATCTGGTTGTATAGATTGATGGCGGCGTCAACTTTTCCGGTCTCTCCTAAACAATGGGCTTTGCCACACATGGCCCAGGCCACGGAATCCAACAGATCCGGTTCCGTGGCATTACCAAATCGCCGCAACACCTCATCGTGTGTAGCAATCGCATCTGCGTATCTCTTTAAGCCTTCATACGCACTTGCCTTCGCCAGCAGGGCGGCGGCGACACGTTCACGAATTTCTATGTCGGTCGCGTCCCCAAACCGTTCAAGCAGATTATCATACATGGCAAGTTGCTCTTCCGACTTGCCCATCTCGCCTAAGACGTAGGCTTTGCCGCCCATGGCTTCAGCAACTTTTAGTTGCAAATCCGGTTCTGTAGCGGTACCCATTCGGCTCAACACTTCGTCATAACAGGCGACCGCCTCCGTAAACATTCCCAGATCGGCGTAAGCAAGGCCCCTCATAGAGGTGGCTTTGGCCAAGGTTTTCCGTTCTTCCAGATCAATCGAGTTTTCGAGCTCGCGCGAAATACTGCCAAAACAAGCGATCGCGTCCTTAAATTTTTCACTGCGGCCCAATGCAAGCCCTTTGTCGAAAAGCGAATCCGTTACAAACCCGCGCAACCGTGGCTCGGTAGAGTCTCCGAATCGGCGAAGCACTTCGTCAAAACTCGTAATACCGTCCCCATCGCGCCCGATTTCGCAGAGAGTATATCCCTTGTTAAAAAGGGTTCTGGCCAATTGGACGTGCAATTCCAAGCTCCCAGCATCCGAAATATCCGCCACAATTTCGTCGTAGATGGCAAGTTCCGCGTCAGGCTGGTCCATCAGGCCCAGCGAAATGGCTTTATTGATGCGAGCTTTTACCGCCCAGACGCGAAGTTCCGGTTCCTGACAAACCCCCATCTGTCGGATTAATTCATCATAACAAGACATCTCTTCATTTCGCCGCTCCAAGTTACCCAGGGCAATGCCAAAATTAAGCTTTGCATCGGCCACGAGTAGCCGCATTTTTACGTCAGTTTGCCCGCCGAAATCCGCAATTAGTTGGCTGAACTCGGCGATCGCCTCGCCGTGCTTACCGGCATCGGCAAGATCCCGTCCGCGGCCCAGCATTGCTTTGGCTTTACTGAACTGATCCATTTCCAACATCGCTGGCTCCGCAGATTACCAGTCTAAAGAATACATACGCCCGGCGATTGGGGCAAACGCTCGTTTCCTCAAGCGCTCCGCCCGTCCATAGGAATTTTAGTGTTTTATGATATTTCCCGGAACACACTGCACGGCGATCAAGAACGGTTGCAACTTTTTTTGTCTGTGTTACTGTATTGATTGTAGTCAATATAGGAGATGTTCATGCACTATCGGATACTGGGTCGTACCGGGGTTAAAGTAACCCCGCTTTGTCTGGGCACGATGAATTTCGGCGCACGCAGCGATGAGGCCCAAGCGGGTGCCATTATGGACGCGTATACATCCCTGGGCGGTAACTTTATTGATACCGCCAACGTTTACAACGACGGACGATCAGAGGAAATCATCGGGCGGTGGATGAAACAGACTTCCAAACGCGATGAAATCGTGCTGTCCACCAAAGTCCATGGCCGCCGATCACCGCACATTAATGATGCCGGCAATCACCGCTGGCACATTGTCCGGGAAGTGGAAAAATCGCTTAAGCGTCTGAACACGGAACGCATTGATGTTTATCATATCCATCGTCCGGATGCTGATACGCCCATTGATCAGACGTTGCGGGCACTGGATGATCTGGTTCGGCAGGGCAAGGTCCTTTATCTGGCCAGCAGTGTATTTGCCGGTTGGCAATTGGCTGAAGCGCATTATGTCGCCCAGACACTGGGGACGGCCCGATTTGATATTGAGCAGCCGCAACTGAATATTATCGACCGTCGGATTGAAAGTGAAATACTGCCCTTTTGCCGCAAGTATGAAGTGGCGACGATTACCTGGGCACCGTTGGCGCGGGGCCGCCTGGCGGGCGTCTACACGCGCGGGGGTCGAAAGATTCCCAAGGGTACCTGGTACGACGCACAAAAGAAAACCGACTTTCCCGCCAGCCAATGGCCGGTGATGGAAGCGGTGGATCGGCTGGCCGACGCGCGGGGTATTTCCAGCAGCCAGTTCGCCATTGCCTGGTGTTTGCAGGTTCCGGGCGTCACGTGCCCGATCATTGGCCCGCGCACCGTGGATCAACTGCGCGATAACATGGAGGCTCTAAAGGTCAAACTCTCGGCAGAAGAACTAAAAACCGTGGATGAACTGAATCCACCGGGAAATCTCTGCCGTGATCCGCAGCTTGGAACTGTGCCGCGTTAAATAGCCACCCGGCGAAACGTAATTGTCTAGAATCCGCGTGCCTTGGGCGGCCCGCAGCAAGATTACAGAAATTCCGATTAATCCGGTGTTTCATCTTCGGGTTGTGCGCTCGGGTCTGCGGAGTCCGGATCGGCCGCAACCGATTTTTTCCGGGCGGTAACCAGTGTCGCCAGCACAACCCCCAGGACATATAACAAAACCAGCGGCAGAAAAATACTGGAAAACGTGACAACATCGGGTGTCGGTGCCAAGAGCGCTGAAAGCACGGCCAGAATCA
This sequence comes from Planctomycetota bacterium, assembly GCA_021808105.1. Classification (GTDB taxonomy): domain Bacteria; phylum Planctomycetota; class Phycisphaerae; order WQYP01; family WQYP01; genus JAMDCX01. The sequence continues at coordinate 20,982 of JAKBCC010000020.1, read as the reverse complement.
GCACCGCATAGCGCCACATTTGCCGGAATTTATGCGCCGGCATAACGCCGATTTGAGCCAACACCATCATGACCATCGGCAACTCAAAAGCCAAACCGAATACCAGCGCCATAATTGTCACAAATCCCAGATAATCATGGAGCATCGGCAAGGGCGCAAAAAGTGAATTAGCAGGCTGGGCATTGATGGCCAGGGTTTTATTATCCGCATGAAGCAGCAATCGGCCCTGCACCGCGTTATACCACAGCGCAATATGATGCTTGGGAAAGTGCGTGGGATTGCTGCGCACCATTGGTATCAGTAGTGGCTTGGCCTGATCGCCGGTGGGGAAATTAGCCCCATTATTTACCCCCGGTTTATTGCCGTAAATCAGATTCTCAATGGCGTTGGGCTGCAGATGTGGCATGGGCACCTGCTGGTTAAACGCCAGAAAAAATTTCAACATGATGGGCAACACCAGGAGAAAAAAGAACGCCACACCCGAAATAAACAGCAGGATGCTCGGGACGATATAGCGATATACCAGCGATCGCTCGCGGTGGTAAAGTCCCGCTGCGATGAAAAGCCAGAACTGATAGATGATCCAGGGGCTGGACAGCAGCAAGCCGGCCTTAATTCCCAGCATCAGATACATAATGACATTGCCCGCGGGCTTATTATAAAGCAGATACTGCGGATATCCGGAATACCGCAGGGCCAGCAGATACGGTTGAAACAGAAAGTCGATAATGTAATTGGCGAATAACGTGCAGATGGCAATACCGATGGCCGCACCCATGAGCGACAGAATCAGCCGCTTGCGCAAGTCATCAAGGTGATCGCCAAACGACATGGCGGGCATCTGCTCGTCTTCACTGGGAGCCTGGGAAATTTTGGCCAAAAAATGTCGCCATAGGGCCATACGTGTTATATCCGTTTTAATTTGCACCGGCCAAAGTCGTTTAACTTATGGCGTGCTGTCCACAATTTTTCCATCGCATAACGTCACGACCCGATCCGCCTGGGCCGCAATATGAATATCATGCGTGACCAGCAGGATGCTCTGGCCGCTGCCTTTGTGCAAGCCGCGCAGCACATCCAGAATCGTCTGCCCGGTTTTAGGGTCGAGATTACCGGTCGGCTCGTCCGCCAATATCACCGCAGGTTCGTTAATCAGCGCCCGGGCGATAGCCACACGCTGGCGCTCACCGCCGGACAATTGCGAAGGCCTGTGCCGCAAACGGTCCTTCAGCCCCAATTGCTCCAGCAACTCCAACGCCCGCCGCTTTCCCGGCCTGGCCCGGATACATGCCTTATACCATGGAGCACAAACCATTGCCGGAAGCAAAACGTTTTCCAGAACACTTAATTCCGGCAACAAATGATAAAGCTGAAATACAAACCCGAATGCGTGATTTCTCAGGCGATGCCGACAGCGGCGCGAAAGCCGGCTTAAATCCTGTCCACGAAACATCACAGATCCGTTATCGGCGGATTCCAAAGCCCCGGCGATATGCAGCAGCGTGCTCTTGCCGGAACCGGACGCCCCCACCAGGGCGACAAATTCACCTTCAAATACCGTCAGGGAAGCGCCGCATAATACCCGCACGTCCGCCGGCCCCAGGCGAAATGTTTTGTTGATATTACTTAATTCCAGCATCGCTTTACGCGCCGTGAAATCACTTGCCATAGCAGCACTATTCATAACGCAACGCCTCCACCGGATCCTGACGTGCTGCGAGAATGGCGGGTATCAAGGCACCCAGCAGGCCCGCTAGAATAGCAAAAATTACAATCCATAGTACCGCGTTAGGGTCAATCTGATCGGGAATTTTGGAAAAGACGTAAATCTTCCGATTCCATATCGAGATGCCGAATATGCGCCATAATATATGGTCATGTATCCAATTGTCATTACGTACAAATGATACGCCGGTACATAAGCCCAATATCGCACCGGCGGAACTGATCAACATGCCATACAGCAGGAATATAACTCCCACGCCCTCTTCGCTTCCGCCAATGGCTTTAATAATGCCGATATCGCGCGTTTTATCCCGCACCAGCATGTAGAAAATCAGGAATATGACAATCACCACAACCAGACTCATCAATCCCAGCAGAAAGGTGATCATATTACGCTCATTGTCCACTGCCCGGATATACTCCGCCTGTACCTGATCCCACGTTCGCACACGGATGCCGGCAATTTCCATCTGAGGATGCAGCAATTCCAATTGATGTACGACATGGGCAATCGTTTTGCGGGCCGCCAGAATATCAGCCTCACTGGAATCATGCCGCACCAGCACTTGAATTTCACTGCATCGCCCCGGCCGCACGCCCCCTGACAGCAGATCCTGTCGCTGCATGAACGCCATTTTCTGGGCCACACGAAACGGGATATACACCGTCTTGGAATCGACGGCATAGACGCGCGTGCGGGAATCATCTACAACGACAAAACGGCGGCTTTGTGGTTGGGCCAATGTCGCTTTCATGGTCACCGGCACCATGGTGATAATGACCGGAGAGAATCGCACGCCCGGCGGCCGATGATAATGGCCAAAACGGTCGCGCTGGTATAACCCCAGATCAACCCCGATCACGCAGCCATTTTTCGGTTCGTCCGAGCCGGTCATGTACCGGTTGGCGGCTTGCGGGGGCGGAGTAAAGCTTGGCACCCTGGCCACCATCGCCCGGCGTAAGGCCGCGGCACTGGGAAAGGAACTCTTGGCTAATGCCTGCACCATCCGCAAATCACGATCGGCCCGATTCTCTTTGTATATCGCCTGCTGATAATCCTCATGGGCGATAACTTGCCAGTGCTGTCGGATACCGGCAAACCACGCATGATTGCCGATGGGCTTAAGATTCGCAAAGGCCCGCTGCCGGGCGTCTTCTGTCTTAGCGGCCGCCAGCAGCCGCTTTTGTGCATACGCCAGCAGCTTGGTTCGGGTGGTGGGGAAGCCGACCCCGCGCAAATCTTCCACGGCCTGCATGGGAGCTTTATATTGCCAGAACAGGCTGCTGCCGAAAGAACTTACCTTGGATTCCCTTCCTGCCTCAACGCCCATCACCCGCACGCCCGTATTGACCTGAAATTCCGGCAGATTGAACAAGCCGTAACCGCTGATCACCGGTGTGCTGGCTTTTACCTGCGGCAACAGAGCCAGTCGCTTTTGAATCTGCCGATAATAGGGAAATCCGGCCATCGAATCGCTCTGGATCACGACATCGCCCATAAGCGAACGGCCCGCATCCCGCACGCGGTTGACAAACCCGGTCATGATGCTGTTCACGATAATCAGCATCATCACACAAAGCCATACCGCCAGCACGGGAAACAGCACAATGCCTTTGCGCGTCAAATAACGAAAGCAGAGAAATATCTTGTACATCAATCAATCAGGAATGTACCGTCAGATGCGAACTGCCGGTGAAATATCCTTATCCTTTTTCAGGTCTCCTGGGTGGAGGCATGGGAAGTTCCGGCGGCCCCACGGGATTTAAGCAACGGGAATAACACCACGTCGCGTATGCTGGTTCTATTGGTCAGCAACATCACCAGTCGATCGATCCCGATTCCCAGCCCCCCCGCCGGCGGCATTCCGTGGCATAGCGCCTCGATAAAATCATGGTCCATGCGGGCCATGGAATCTTCCTCTTTTAAGCCTGCAAGCTGCGCCGAGAATGTTTCATACTGTATAAACGGGTCATTAAGTTCGGTATACGCGTTCGCCAGTTCCATACCGGCGATATAAAGTTCAAACCGTTCCGCCAAGTGCGGCATCCCCGTTTTTCGTTTGGTCAATGGACATAAACCGGCGGGGTAATCATAGACAAAAACCGGTTGGTCATAAGCATTGAGTTTCGGCTCAGCCAGGCGTTCAAACAGCGTTCCCGCCAGCACGTCATGATCTGTCTTGTCCACATCGGCAAGGCCATGCTCTGCGGCGCGTTGCTGCACCGCCGTGTGATCCGTCATGGGCACACCGACATGCTCAAGGAATAAGTCACTGTAGGCAATGCGTTGAAATGGCGGGGTAAAGTCAATCATGCGTTCGCCGTAGGGGAGTTTTATTCCCTGCGCGGGCGTGGAAGTCGCATGGATCACGGCATGACGCGATGCCGCAAGAGATGCCAGCAATGTTTCTGTAAGTTCCATCATACCGGCCAGATCACTGTACGCCTGATACAGTTCCATCATGGTAAATTCAGGATTGTGGCTGGTATCAATGCCTTCATTACGAAAGTTCCGGTTGATCTCATAAACCCGTTCCATGCCCCCCACCAGAAGCCTTTTAAGAAACAGTTCCGGACTGATGCGCAAAAATAAATTAATATCCAGCGCATTATGGTGAGTCACAAAGGGCCGTGCCGCCGCCCCGCCGGGAATTGCCTGCATCATGGGCGTTTCGACTTCCACAAATTGCCGCCCCGCCAGGAATTCACGAATCGAACTCATGATGCGTGAACGGGCCAGAAAGACATCCAGTGATTCGGCATTCGCGGTCAGATCCAGATAGCGCTGGCGGTACCGCGCTTCAATCTCCGCCAGGCCATGAAATTTTTCCGGTGGTGGCAAAAGGGCTTTGCCGGCCAGGCCAAAATTATCAGCCCAGATTGTTACTTCACCAGTTTTAGTATGGCCAAGTTTGCCGGAAAACCAGGCAATATCTCCCAGTTCCAGCAATTTGGCCTGATCCCAGAGCGGTACCAGAAACTGCTTGGCCAGACCAATTTGAATTTTACCAGTCCAATCACTAATGGTAATAAAGATCAACTTGCCGATGTCGCGAAGCAGCGTAATGCGCCCGGCAACTTTAGCCGATGGGCCGCCATCATGGGGTGTTTCAGCGGTGTGCAAACTCCGCGCCGCCGCCGCGGACATCAATGCTTCAATGCGTGTGCCGAAGGGGTCTGCACCGGCGGCCCGCCACTTCTCCAGCCGTGTCAGGCGGAACTTAAATTCTGGATTATCTGACTGAAGCATGTTTCCTCTACTACATTCACCAAAGCAATGTATTGTAGCGGTCAACGCTATCCGTGAAAACTGCCGCCGTAAATCAGCAATTGCCAAGCCCCATTTTCAGATATGTTGGCCCCATGTCGTGCCTCGCACAGGGCGAAACGGAATTACAGCGGTGCCGCGAAGATGGCGTCCAGATCGGCGATGCGCGTGTCCAGATCGGCGCGCAGATTCACGATGGTTTGCTGGATTGCCAGCAACTCACCTTGAGCTTTAATCTGGCGATCAATACTGCCATTACCCTGCTGAAAATCAGCGCGAGCCAGAGAGGCAATGATCTTCAGACGCGGCAGTATGGTATTTTGAAAAATATTGATCTGGCGATCATCATTGTGCATGGCAATGAGATCCACGAGCAGTTGCGCCGCCAGAGAAACCTGGGTGCTGCGCCAGGCGGCCTGCGTGGCTCGAAGCTGATCGCCCGCCTGGGCGATGGCAGCATTGATCGCCTTATAGCGCAATACAGGAATAATCAGGGATCCGGAAAAACTCTGCGCTGTGCCATCCAGACTGCTGGAAAGGCCGATATCAAAATTGGGAATATACTGCTGCCTGGCTCTGCGGATGTCAAAACGGTTCGCGGATACATCCCGCGCTAAACCGCGTAATTGCGGATTGCGCTGGGCGGCCAGGAGCCAAAGTTGTTGGGCGTTCAAACGCGGCGCAGATAGAACCGCGATGGCCGGCGGCGGAGACAGCGGCGCTGCCGGAGGACGTCCAAGAACAGCATTGAGCTTCGCTAAGTCACGGGGCAACTGATGTTGAAGGTTGATGATTTGCGCATCCATCTCATCGACAGCATTCTGGCCCGCCAGCCATTGACCGGCACTCTTTCCGCCGAGGCTGATGCCAGAGCGGCTTAGTGCGGCGCTGGTGGCCAGAAGCTGCCGCCGGCGTTGATTTAATCGCAATACAGCCGCCGTTCTGCCATAGCGATACCAGGCCGCCAGCACAGCGCGCCGAACCGCAAAGATCGCAGCGCGATACTGCCAGCCCGCAGCCCGCGCCGATTCCAGCGCCGCCCGGGCTTGCGTGGTGAGTTTGGACGGCCAGCGGATATCGCTGCTGGTCATATTGCCGGCACCCAGAATCGTATTGGCCAGCGACGCCTGGCCATTTTGCAGACTCGTACCCGCATTAAGCATCAGCGTAGTGGCCTGAGTACCAGCCTGGGGAATCTGTTCAATGGCCGCGCGCCACTTCCAATAGGCCTTTTCAACGTCCGGACTGTTCAGTAGCGCGTACTGGACCAACTGGCGGGACCTAGCCTTCAGCGGCAGCGGAGGAAGATGGCGTTGCGCGTACGGTTTCTCGTAGGGTTTACCGGCTTTGACAGCGGCCCGGCGCAGAGCATTCTCACCTTTCGGTGTAACGGTACAAGCAGTCAATAATATGGCGGATCCGAGCAACAGGGCTAAGGCCAAAATTGAAAACGATGAATGATGCGATTTCATGCGGCATCTCCTTCGGCAGAGGTGGGACTGCCGGGCTTGGACTGCTGGCTGGCAAAATGCCCCCGCAGGTGCCAGGCCATAACGATGTAATAAAGCGCCGGCAGCACCAGCAGTTCCAGTACAAACGCGCTGCCTAACCCGCCGATCATCGGTGCAGCCAGCCGGCGCATGACGGTGGCCCCGGCACCATGCACCCACAACAGCGGCGTAAGACCGATCAGGGCGGCGCATACGGTCATGGTTTGGGGCCGAATGCGGCGAACCGCCCCGGTGTGCACCGCGTTAAATAGATCACGCTTGTTGCGCAGCAGTCCGGAAGCTTTCGCCTGCGCAAAACTGACATCCAGATACAGCAACAACACCAGACCCATTTCCGCACAAAGCCCGGACAATGCGATTATTCCAACCCACACCGCTACCGACATGTGGTAGTGCAAAAAATACAAGGCCCAGATGGCCCCCACCAGACCAAAGGGCACAGACAACAGCACGCCCAGCACTCGGCCTACACTGCCGGTGGCTACAAACAGCAGAATAAATATCGTCAGCAGGACCATCGGCACGGCGAGTTTCAACCGGGCGTTGGCCTGTTGTATCTGTTTATATAGACCAATCCACTGATACGTATAACCCGGTGGCAGCGTTACGTGCGAACGAATCGCTGCGTTGGCCCGGCGCACATAACCCACCGTATTGCTGCCCGTGGTGGTGATGTTGATATAGTTGACGGTCATAGCGTTCTGCGTATCGATTTCCGGCGGCCCGGAACTATAGTGAATATCAGCCAACATTCCCAGCGTAATAAATGTTCCATTCGGAGTGGCGATAGGCAATTGTTTAAGCTCGGAAATACTGCCGCGAAGATTGCGGAAATAGCGGACATTAATGGGCAGGCGCTTCAGGCCCTGCACCATCGTACTGATTGGTTCACCGCCGATGGCCATGGTAATAATGCGCTGTACGGCCGCCTGCGTAAGGCCATATCGGGCGGCGACCAGACGATGGACATGAATATCCAGGTAGTAGCCGCCAAGGGTCTGGTTGGCGATGGCACTGCCGGTGCCATGCACATGTTGCAGCGTTTGCGCAATAGAGTTTGACACTTTGCCCAGCACGCCAAGGTCTGAACCGAAGACGCGAATTCCCAGCAGCGTTTTGCTGCCGGTGTTGGCCATGTTGACCCGATTGGCGATGGGCATGGTCCAATAGGCGGCAAATCCCGGTATCTTCAACGCCTGATTCATCCCGTCATGATACTTACCGGCCGCACCTGTCCAGCCATTCATCACCTGGTTCAGCGTCACCGGTGCGCGGTCGGGCCAAAATGTATGCTTGCATGGCCATTGCAACCAATGCGGCCAGGAATGATAGAAGCGGGGAATATTTACTTCCGGCCATTGCGCGCGGCGCTTCAGGCGGACAATCGTATCCACCATATTCAACGGTGCCGAATCGGTAGCGGTATCCGCCCGGCCGATCTGGCCCCACACGCTTTTAACCTCCGGAAAACTTTTGATGATTTTGTCACTCTGTTGCAACACCAGTTTGGCTGCCCCGACACTGATGCCGGGATAGGTTGTGGGCATATATTCCATGTCGCCTTCATACAGCGGCGGGGTAAATTCAGTTCCCAGCCGGCCAAACGGCCAGATCACGGAAACGCATAAAACGACGGCCACGAGGATCAGCGGCCAGCGCAAAAACATGGCTGCCCGGAAAATGGGATCAAAAATATTCTGCAGCAACGTGGCGATAAAATTGTGTTCCTCATGGATGATATTTTGCGGCAATACCAGCAACGCGGCCAGAATCATCCAGCCGCCGCAAATCCACCACCGGTAACGTGCCGGCAAGCCTCCATCGTGGCCCATCGCCCAATACAATCCGATTGCCGGGCCGAAAATAATCACAACGGCCAAAGGCAACCAGATCCACCATGCCCAGGTTTTGGGAAAAAATCGGGGCGTAATAAAATAGATCATCAGCACCGGCACAAGAGTAATTGACAGCAGGGACGCCGAGGCAATGGCAAAAGTTTTCGTCAGGGCCAATGGGCTGAACATCTTGCCGCTTTCGCCGGGCAGAACAAAAATGGGCAGAAAGCTGACCGTAATAATCAGCAGACTGAAAAATAGACTGGGACCCACTTCCGACGCTGCCGTCAGAATCAGCTCGGTACGAAGCGTAGGCGAATGGCCGGCCTGCACGCGAATCTCATCGCGGTTGAAATGCTGGTGGGCATTTTCAACCATCACGATGGCCGAATCCACCACCACCCCGATCGCGATGGCGATGCCGCTTAAACTCATGATATTGGCGCTGATCTTAAGCCAATACAAAATCGCCAGACTGATCATCATGCTCGATGGAATGACTGTGATAGCCACAAGAGCGCTGCGGCCATGCAGTAGAAATAAAAGGCAGATCAAGGCCACGACAATCATTTCCTCGCTGAGCGTATCGGACAGGGTGTTGATGGACCGATTGATCAGATTGACACGATCATAGCCGGTTTTAAACATCACCCCCGGAGGTAAACTGGCGGCCAGAGCGGCGATCTTCTTTTTGACGGCTGTGACGACGCGGAATGTATCGGCCCCGTAACGTACCACCACGATGCCGCCGACCGTTTCCCCCTGGCCGTTCCAATCCAGAATTCCCTGGCGTTGCGCGCCGGCTTTCTGGACCGTTGCCACGTCGCTTAGCAGAATGGGTGTGCCGTCGGTGGCCCGCCCCACCGGCACGGATCGCAGTTGCGCAAGATTCTTAAGATATCCGCGGCTGCGGACAATATATTCAAATTCACTGCGATCAATAACCGCTCCACCGACATCATTATTAGAGTGTTGCACATCGCGGATGACCTCGTTGACGCCCAGATGGTAAGCCACCAGTTGGTTGGGATTCAATACCACCTGGTACTCTGTGGTAAAGCCGCCGAGTCCGGCAACTTCTGAAACCCCGGGCACCGCTTCCAACTGATAACGCACGAACCAGTCCTGCAATGAGCGCAGTTGCCCCAGATTCATATTGCTGGAAAGCAGCGGCTGATGGGACAGCGGCGATGTCCCGGGCTTATCAAAGGCACGGACCAGCACCAGACGTGCCCGCACCGCAGCCGGGGCCGAGTTGCGCTGCGCGTACCATTTGTGCGCGGAGAGATCATGCCATATCCCACCGGGATGATGCTTGCAATACCACCCCGGAAACAAAATATATTGATAAGCCCACCCGGCTCCGGTGGCGTCCGGGCCAAGCTGCGGGGTGACGCCAGCCGGCAACAGGGCCTTAGCGTAGTCCAGATATGAGAGCGCCTGGTCGCGTGCCCAGTACAAATTCGTGCCATTTTTGAACACGACTGTAATCAGAGAATATTCAAACATGCTCTGGCCGCGGACGGCTTTCACATCCGGCACATGGATTAACTGCGTTTCCAGCGGATAGGTTACCTGCTTTTCCACCACGCCCGGCGACTGGCCGGGATAGTTTGTCAGCACCAGCACCTGCACATCGGATAGATCGGGTACCGCGTCAAGCTTACTGTGGAACGCCGCCCAGGCCGCTACCGCCATAACCATGGCGAAAAGCAGCAGCACCAGCACGCGGTTCTTAATGGATAGTTCGATTATTTTTTGGATCATGGATGGGTCCAGTCTCTTTTTTATCGCGTTATTGCTTTGTCGCCGGCATTTTCATGCCCTTGAGCATGGCGGCAGGTTTTGTCGCACCGGCAGTCGAGCCGCCAGGCGAATTTTTCTGCGCGTCTGATGACGCCGGAATAGCATTGTTGGGCGGTGGCGCAGCCGCAGTTGTTGGCATCCTGGGCATAAAACGGGATTTAATTTCATTGAGTTGCGATTCAACATCTATCATGAACTGTCCGCTGGTGACTACTTTTTGTCCCGGCCCCACGCCGGATAGCACCTGCAGAACATGCCTCATGCCCGTGCCGCCGGACAGCCCCGTGCGTACCTGCACCGGGTCAAAATGCCCATGGGATATCTCCACAAACGTGACTTCACCCGTGCCAGAGTTAATGACCGCGCGCCGTGGTATCAGGATCGCGTGTTTGAATGGCGTCGTATGGATATCGGCCAAGGCATACATTCCGGGCCGCAATTCATTTCCGGCGTTGGGCAGTTCGATGCGAACTGCGGTGGTGTGATTCTGCGGGTTCTCAAACGCATCAATAAAAATGATCTTTCCATCAAACGTATGGCCGGGGAATGCGGCGATCCGGGCCGCGACGTGCTGCCCCGTGTGAATCCATGGCAACTGATTTTCATACACATACGCATCGAGCCATACGGTGGAGAGGCTGTCAACGCGCATAGCTGTCATGCCTGCGGTGATCTGTGATTTCTGATGAACCTTGATATCCGTGAGAACCCCATCCATGGGGCTGTAGAAGGTTATATATGCCGCGGGCTTTAACGTGCGTTCAATTTTTTTTATCTGCGGCCAACCGACCGCCAGATAATACAACCGCAATTCCACGGATCGCACCAGTTCACGCGTGTCGCCGACGGCAGAACTGTCCGCGATTTTCCGCGCTGCCAACAGCGATTTTTGTGCTGCGATCAATTCCTCTTCCGCCGCCAGAATCGCCGGGCTGTAAAGCGTGAAGAGTTTGGCCCCCTTTTTTACACGTGTGCCATTGGTCGTGGCAAACAACTTGCCAATCCAGCCGCTGGCGCGAATGGTGATGCTGTAGCGGCCCGGTGCAGGCGTAAGCAAATAACCGACAACGCGCACGGGATGAACCAGCGTTCCGAGCGTAACCGGCGCGGTCTGGATCCCCATGTTTTGAACCATGGCGGGATCGACCCGTACCTCTCCGGCAGTGGCCGTGCGGGACTGCGTAGCATAAACGGGAATAAGCGCCATACCCATGGAACTGATGCCCGGTTTAGGAGAAATTGATGACGGCCCCACCATCGGGTCCCAGTAATAGAGAATTTTTCGCTTGGGGGTGGTTTTAACCGCCATTGCGTTTCCCGCCGATACCGAGGGCGGTGCAGAAGTAGATCCTGTGCCAGCCCATCCTGCGGACTTGTTCCCGGACCCCGAAGCCAAAAGGAGTCCGGCCACCAATCCGGCAACCGCCGCCACGATGACCAGCCCTGAAATAAAGATGATGCGTCTCATAAAATTTTATCCTGATAACACTTAAGCCTGCCTCAACGGTTCTTCCGTTGACAGACAACGTAATAGAGGACTCACCTGCCGGCGGTGCGAACACAAGACCAATGGCCGACAAACGTCGTCGCTGCACATTCAACGCGAACGGTTGGCTAAAAAGTTCCCAGAATGAAGATGCTGGTATAATGAATTGCAAGCTGCGTAAGCGCGCTGCTGTCGGCAGATTCGAGGGGTTTGGAACAAATTGCCGCTACATATTGTATGGATTGCCACCGACGCAGCCACATCATCGACAGGAGCAGCATTGAATTCGGATACAGACCAGGACGCTCCGGCACCAAAACTGACGGAAAATGAACTGGCGGAAAAGTTCTATCAACTGGTATGGCCGGAGCGGGCCAATATCCTCAGATTTGCCATGTTTCTTACCCACCGCACCACCGACGCAGAAGATCTGACGCAGGAGACGCTGCTGAAAGCCTGGCGGGCACTGGACCGCTTTCAAACTCAGAATCACAACACCAAAGCGTGGCTTCTGACGATTCTGCGAAACTGTTGGACGGATTCCTTCCGACGCACCCGTCACGAACAAAATCATGTGGCCTTGGAAACCCTTCCCCAGGAGCCGCCGGAACCAGAACGCGTGGAGCAACCCGAGGAAGACCAGCGGCGCGATGTGGACGCGATTCTGAATTCATTTTCCGATCAGCGAATTATTGATGCGCTGCGCGCGATGGGGGAGGATTATCGCTGGGCTATTTTGCTGGTTGATGTTTCGTCCTTGAGTTATGAGGAGGCGGCTGCCGCCATGGGCGTGCCGGTCGGTACGGTTCGATCCCGGCTGTTCAGGGGCAGACGTATGGTGCGGGATTTTCTGATCAGCGGGAACTTTTCCGCGGCCAGAGGCGTTGAGTAATAGAAAGGCGATGTACCCTAAAGTCCGAGAGACAACGTGCGGACAGGAAAAAAAGAGGACAGGAGTTGCCGATTATGGATAACGATACGACCCAACACGGTGAATCCGACGCGTTACAGCAGGCGATCTCCACGCGCGTGGCACGTTTGAATACGATCCCTGTAGATACCACTCGGCTGGATCAGTTATTGCGCGATCAGATTCCCATGCCTCGCAAACACCGCCCGTTGCCGGCATTCGGCTGGCTGGCCGGTGCCGGGGCGGCGGCTTGCGCAGCCCTTATTATTACCGTAGCGTTGTTATTTACCGGAACGCCGCGACTGTCGGCTGCGGAACTCGCGGGCGTGTACCAGAACCTTGCCACGCAGCCCGGCGTCACGCTGACCCAAGCCACTACTGCCGTCCCGATGGCACCGGGGATGGTCTGCATGTTAAAGTCCGGCCAGATGGCATCGTGTTGCCGGCAGACGGTGGGAAAATATCGCCTGACCTGTATTGCCGTGAAATCGCCATCAAATGCCCGCGTGGTGATGGTGGCGGGGAGCACCGGCACGGTAAATTGTCCGCAGGGGCAAGCAGTCACCATCGCGGGCAGGTCCTATTCGCTGGTTGTTTCAGGCCATCTCAACATGCTCATGCGACGGGTCGGCAAATGTTGGTATTGTGCCATGGGATCTGAAAAACCCGGTTCATTGGCGCAGTATCTGCGGCAGCTTGCGCCGAATACGAGGAAGTAAACCTACCGGACTGGCGGAATTGCGGCCTCTGTCAAAACGCTCGTATCTGAGGCATGGCTCGGCAACAAATCGGCGTAATATCGACCGTCGCGTATCACTATTTGCCCCACTTCGATATCCAAGGGCTGCGCAAAAATCGGGCCGGCATAAACAAATGTATGAAACTCCCCATTTTCCCCGCAGGGATCAATTGCGGCAGGCAAATCAGAGAGTAATTGATTATCAAAGCTGCGCCCCGCAAACCCCGGCCCAACTTTGCCTTCAACACAAGAGAGATAACCTTTGAAACCCAGCGCAATGATTTCCCGCGCCAGTTCGGAAGTTGGACGTTTCCAAAGCGGAAATACCGCCTTCATGCCGATGGTGGCCAGATTTTTCTCCCGCCAGGCCCGCAAATCTTCCAGAAATAAATCACCAAAGCCCACGGTTTCAACGCCCTGGCGTTTATAGCGGCCCATGGCTTCACCCATGATCTGCTCATAAACCGCGTTGGTGCAGGGATGAGAATTACTGGATGGCAAATAGATTTTATCCAAGGGAATGCCGATCGCCTCGGCCTGCAGCTCCAGCAATTCCTCGCGCACACCATGGTGACTGATGCGTTTGAATTCCTCGGAGACCGTTGTCAGCAACGCCACCACTTCATAGTCCGCATGGCAACAAAGTTCATAAAGCGCCATGGCACAATCTTTTCCCCCGCTCCAGGATAAAACAACCGGTATTTTCATTAAATCAACTCCGTAAAAAAAAACGGGGACGTAGCCAGGACACGGCGATCAACGACCAATAAGCAATGAACAAATCATCGGAGGCTCCGAATTCCTGATCGGTGGTTCTTGGTCTTTGACCAGTGAAATTCACCACAGAGGCGGTGGAAGTAACAAAGGCTCTGCGACGGCGCTGCCCGGGAAGCGTGGATTCCGAAAGCACTTCGTCCGCGGCAACAAAGCGTGCGTCCCCTTTTACGCGGACCGGCGGGGATTATACACCTGGCGTACATGGGCGGCAAATAAGTGCCAAGGCATCAGGCTCCGATCATGTAAAACCCATGTCATGTAAAACCCGTTGCCGTAATCCTATATCAGGTTACCCTTGGCCAGCGGCACATTTAATGTGCCAGCTAACATTCCCGGTGGGATAAACCCACCGGCTCGCCCACCTCCCCCAACTTCTAAGTCCTCGATACTGCATGCGGTCTCCCGGCCCCCTGTATGGGCTATCCGAGAGAACCGTTGCACCATTGAGACGGTTTCATCAATGGGATCCACGCCATTGATCGGCGGTGGGAAGCCGGTAACGCAGTCCGCGGCGCTTCGGAAAATGCTACATGCCAGATGCCAGATGCTGGATTCCAAGTTCCAAATTCCAACTACTGCAATTACTGCCCAATACTGCATCTACTGCATGTACTGTTACTCATGTACTGTTAAGCGGCACCGGCGTTATAATCCTGCCCATGAAGGAAAATGATGTACTTGACTGGATCGGCCGCAACGCCAAATCATATCCATGGGTTCATATTGGTGTGGGCGATGACATGGCGGCGGTTACTCTGCCGGGTGGGGAATTTTCAAACTTGGCTTTACTGAAAATTGATCAGGCGTTGGATCAGGTGCATTTTGATTTGCGCTGCCACCGCCCCGCCGCTGCCGGAAAAAAGGCGGTTAATCGGTGCCTGTCGGATTGTGCGGCCATGGCGTGTGTGCCTACCGCGATACTTATTTCTGTGGCGCTGCCGCAAACGGCGGATACCGCGATGATGCAGGAACTATTTGATGGCTGCCAAGCTGCGGCGGCGGCGTTTAATTGCCCGATTGTCGGCGGCGATACCGCGATATGGGATCAGCGCCTGGCGGTGACGGTGGCGGCTCTGGGTGTCACAGCCCGCTCGCCGGTTCGTCGATCGGGTGCGAAGGCTGGTGATGCACTATGCGTTACGGGAAGGCTTGGCGGAAGCATTCTGGGGCGGCATCTGAATTTTGTTCCACGCATTGACCTGGCCCAACGGTTGGCCGCGGTTATGAATATCCACGCCATGATGGATTTATCTGATGGCCTGGCGATGGATCTGCCCCGCATGATGACGGCATCGGGTACTGGTGCGTGCATTAACACGACATGGGTACCCATTCATCCCGACGCACTGCGGCTGCAGCAGCGCGACGGCAAACCCGCCCTGCATCACGCGTTGTGTGATGGTGAAGATTATGAACTTTTGTTTGCCATTAGCCCCGATGACGCCCGACACTTGGAAAATGTTGATCCGGAAATTCCAGTTACCATTATTGGCCGGGTAACGGCGGCCCAGGGCGAATACGTTCTGATGGATGACCACGGGCAGGTGCAGGCGTGGCCGAAAGGCGGTTGGGAATATACCGGTGGTGGAACATGACGGCTAGTCAAGAAGGCATGGAGATTGTCACACGATCAACCGATGAAACTGTGGCCCTTGGCGAGCGGATTGGAAAATTTGCCCAAGCCGGGCAATGTATTGCCTTGGAAGGAATGCTGGGAATCGGGAAAACCCAACTGGTGCGGGGCATAAGCCTGGGGGCGGCGGTTGCGGATATTGGATTGGTCAACAGCCCGTCGTATGTGCTTTTGAATATATATGAAGCCGTGCCGGGGAATCCACAAAGCAAAACCGTCTATCATCTGGACGCCTACCGGGTTAAGAATTCTGACGCCTTCGCCGCGGTGGGCTTTTCGGAACTTCTGGAACAGGAAGGGATTGTAGCCATCGAATGGGCATCGCGTGTCAGCGATCTGCTACCGAAGGATCACTTGCTGGTACTAGGTAATGCTCTTGACGACACGACGCGCCGCTGGCGGTTAATCGCGTATGGTCCACAATCCGCGGCACTGGCGGCAGCGGTAATGGAGAATTCCGCGTGAGCGTTCGCGTGAATTTTCTTTAATCAGTAAGTCCACTATAATATATGTTGCGCGCGGGTGCCCGCGGGATAATGGCGTTCTAATGGAGATCCAGGCGATGGCTGGAATGACAATTACAGAAAAGATCATGGCCAAACATGCAGGTCGTAAGCATGTTCAACCCGGGGATAATATTTGGGTGGATGTGGATATCCTTATGACGCATGACGTTTGCGGACCGGGCACGATTGGAATATTTCACGAAAAATTCGGCCGCAACGCCAAAGTCTGGGACCCGCAGCGTGTGGTGATTATTCCCGACCATTACATATTTACAGCGGATCAGAAGTGCCACCGCAATGTGCAGATTCTGCGCGATTTTGTGCGCGAACAGGGCCTGCCATTTTACTATGACCCGGAATTCGTAAAAAATGAACTGGGCATGCCCAATCCGTATCTGGATCCCAACAAGACCACCTACAAAGGCGTATGCCACAAAGCCTTGCCGGAAGAGGGACATGTGCGCCCTGGCGAAATTCTGCTGGGCACGGACAGCCACACGTGTACCGCCGGGGCGTTTGGGCAGTTTGCCACCGGCGTGGGAAATACCGACGCCGCGTTTACGCTGGGCACCGGAAAAACGTGGCTGAAAGTACCGCCGACCATGAAATTCAAATTCCATGGAGAAATTCCGCCGTATCTCACCGCCAAAGATTTAATTCTTCTGGTGATCGGTGATATCGGCGTTGCCGGCGCGACGTACAAAACCATGTATTTTGCCGGGGATGGCATTAGCAGCTTAACGCTGGAAGACCGCATGACCTTGACCAATATGGCCATTGAAGCGGGCGGTAAAAATGGCGTATGCGATGTGGATGAAAAAACACTGGAATATGTACGCCACCGCAGCCGGGTAAAAACCTGGGACGTGTTCACCGATGATGCCGACGCCCAGTATTGCTACGAAAAACAATGGGATCTGGCAACGATTGAACCCATGGTGGCTAAGCCGCATTCCCCGGACAACCGGGACACTGCGCGCAATTGCCGGGATGTGAAAGTGGATCAGGCCTATATCGGCAGTTGCACGGGTGGCAAAATTACAGATATGATTTTTGCGGCCAGTATTCTTAAGGGCGGACAGGTGAAGGTGCCCACGTATGTGGTTCCTGGTTCCACGGAAGTTCATTCCGATATGAAACGCCTGAATCTGGTGGGTGCTGAAAAAGGCCCCAATGAAAAAAGCGTCGAAGACATTCTCCTGGACGCCGGCTGCAAAGTCGGCCCCAGCGGCTGCAGCGCCTGTCTGGGCGGCCCGCCGGACACCTTCGGTCGCCTCGGCGGCACGGAAGTATGTATCAGTACGACCAATCGGAATTTTCCCGGCCGCATGGGGTCCATGCAGGCCGCGGTTTATCTGGCCAGCCCGTTGACCGTGGCGGCCAGTGCATTAACCGGTTACATAACTGATCCGCGGGAATACGTCGTAAAGCCCATTCAAACCGGGATGGCGGGCGTGCGGTAGAAGCCTGCCCAAGTAATCGTCGGGGGAGCATGGCGTCATGGAGCACCGTGGTGATAACCCGGTGGTTGGTTGGCGGCACTGGATCAGCCACCGGATTACCATCCGGTGCTCAGCGGGCGCGTTGCATCGCATTGCATTATCGCGTCGCGGAGCGTGGCGTCGCGGAGCACCGTGGTGATAACCCGGTGGTCGGTTAGCGGCACGGGATCAACCACCGT
>JAKBCC010000020.1:0-3095 GCA_021808105.1 Planctomycetota bacterium | reverse complement strand
ATTGGTAAGATGTTGCGTCTGTGCGTTCACCATGCCCAAGAGTAAACCACAAAACACGCGCCAGCGCAAATCTCGTAAATGCGAATATTAAGATGAAGCTATTTTAGTTCCGGACGCTACTGGGTGATAACCCGGTGCTCAGTTCGCGGCACTGGATCAACCACCGTATTAATCAGACTTTACCAGGTCACCGGGACAACCACGTTTCGCGGGTGATAATCGGCGTTCCACTTGAGTTGCCAAAGCTGCGCTAACGGAATGGTAAATCCCGATCCATCAGCGAATGAGACATTGACGCGGCCAAAGTGGCGGTTAATACAGAAGATTCCCATTTGGTCGTCTTTGCTGAGATTGGCATCGCCAAATCGCAGGCTTTGCGGAACCGCGTCGGAGCGCTGGGGAGCACCGTCAACCCAGATGGCATCGACAAATAGTGGCTCGCTGGGTGTCACATCGGGCGTTGATGAAGTCACGGCCCCATTGGCAGCAGGAACATGCTCTCGTCCCATCAACTTCTGATCCCAGCCATTATGCTGGATCATATCCCCGTTGAGGCCATAGCTGGATGCGGCTGACATTACCCAGGGAAATTTCACCGACAGCTTCGAGGCACCAAACTTCGGTCCGCCCCACGCTTTAAATGCGGTTCCTACGCCCCCCGACGGCTCCTTGGCATCCGGACACAGACTGTTGGCGGCGATATCGGAATTATACGCGGCAACTTCCGAGTACCAGCAGCTTTGGTTAGCACGGTCATCACAGGGATAGGCCCCTTGATTATTCTGCGCATATTGCAGTGCCGCCATAGAAAGTCGATGCAGATTCGACAGGCAGCGGGTGATGCGCGCATATTCTTTGGCGCGGCTGAACGAGGCCACGGTGATCCCGGTGAGGATCATAATACTGACCACCACGACCAGCGCTTCCGTAAATGAGAATGCACGGATATTGGATTGGCTTTTCATAATGGACGCCTCCAAGGCTCTTAAAGTTTACCCGTCCAACATATTTTTTCGCCCCAAGGTCGCATAGTCATGCAACCCAGCCTCGTTTTCCGCCCGTATGCGTTTCAGCGAAACCTTCTATCCTCTGCGGCAGGCGATGCCGACCGGCGATTATTCCGCACAGTTGGGATGGCTATTGTATTTGCTGGGCGTCAGCGATTGGCCCCAGCATTGAATCATAAACTCGGTGAACGCCGGATGCCGCCCTGGCTCGGAATTTCGGAACACCACGGTTTGACTGGGTAAACTCGCGTGGATCATTTCCTGCGGGGAGGGGTTTTCGGATAACACGATTTTAATACAGGCCGCCATGATTGATACTCCGCTTGAGATATCCAACGGATTACATCAGCGACCTCCCTGTCACGTCAACATATATCTATTCGGCTACACGACAGCGCTGCGATAACTTAAAACCAAAGAATATGTTGCTTTTCCCGTAAGTGCCTTCTTGAGCCACAGTCAGTCCGATATTAGCGACTTTTCTGATATTATATTTTCAACCAAATTGCCATCATCCGGGGAATAGACTATACCACCACGTTATGGTTTCACTACCGCAAACAACGTCTGATAATCAACCAAGTGGCATAAACCATCCGGGGCGGGGTTTACTCTGGTCCGGCTTGGCCGTCATGGTCATTCTGGAAATTTTACTTTTGCTTTCGGTGCAGCATATTCTCACCGGGCCTTGGGTAGCTCTTGGCCGACTTATCCGGGTGAATTTTACCCCCCTGATCTGGTCGGGATTTTTACCCTTTCTTCTTGGGGCATTAAGCCAATGGGATCATTTCAACTGGCTCAAAGCCTATCGCTTTCGTCTGATCGTCTTATGGCTGTGGTCGATACCGGCCTGGTGCTTTTTTGATTGGATCAATTTTTATTTCATGGTTGACCCCGCCACCGGCCTGCACGCCTGGAACTATCAGGGGATCCCGGCCAATTACCTGGAGCGCTTTGCCGGTTACCTGCTGGCTTTCGGCGCTATCGCGCCGGCCATGCTATTAACCGCCGAATTATGGATGCGTCTGGGCCTGCAAAAATGGAATACCCGCAGGGGCGTGCGCATCAATCCGGCCGCACGAATCGGTTGCTTTTTCATCGGGGTGGTGTTTTTTTGCGGCCCATTTATTGAGCGAAGTTCAATCGCCG
This sequence comes from Planctomycetota bacterium, assembly GCA_021808105.1. Taxonomy (GTDB): domain Bacteria; phylum Planctomycetota; class Phycisphaerae; order WQYP01; family WQYP01; genus JAMDCX01. The sequence continues at coordinate 939 of JAKBCC010000020.1, read as the reverse complement.
ATCTGATGCTCTGGGTGAGTTGGATTTTTCTTTTGGATCCGATTAATTATTGGGCCGGCCGCCCGAGCATTACAGGAGATTGGATCGCCGGGCGATGGGGACGCACGTTTGCCCTGATGTTCGGCGGTTTAAGCTGTGGTTTTCTCTGGGAATTCTGGAATTACTGGGCCTTGGCAAAATGGACTTACCATCTTCCGTTTCTGGGATCTTGGCAACACCTTCGATATTTTGAAATGCCCGTGCCCGGACTGCTTGGATTTTTATCCTTTGGCGTGGAAATATGGGTCATGTGGCAGTTCAGCCTGCTGCTTTTGCATCGGTTTGTAGAAGGTGAAAGCCAATCGGCAAATCCGGATGTCTACCGCTGCATTTAGAATTTGGAATGGAGAATCCAGATTACGCAGAGCAGCCGCAGCTAAATGGGATGACAATTTATTCTGAGCACTGTAGAGTTGTGATAGCATGTACGAAACCGTCATTTTAGCGACGGCATTTATGCCGCCGGCTTAGTTTCAAATAACGCCGAGGGCGGGATCGCAACCACAGTCAGAAGGAGCGGTGATATGTCGGTCATTGACGAAAATCTCAAACAACTCGGAATTGTCCTGCCCGCCGCGCCCAAACCGGTGGCGGCGTATGTGCCCTGTGTGGAGGCCGGGGGATTGGTGTATGTCAGCGGGCAATTGCCCAGCCGCGACGGCAAGGTGGTGTATTGCGGTTCTGTGCCTGCGGCCCTGGACATTTCAACCGCCAGAGAAGCTGCGCGGCTGGCCACACTTAATGCTCTGGCCGTGGTGCACGACGCGGTCAACGCCGACTGGAGTCGGATCATCCGGATTGTTCGGCTGGGCGTATTTGTGCAAAGCGATCCGGGATTTGATCAGCAACCGCAGGTCGCCAATGGTGCCAGCGATCTGCTGCTTTCCATTTTTGGCGAAG
>JAKBCC010000129.1 GCA_021808105.1 Planctomycetota bacterium | reverse complement strand
CCGATGTCTTCGTGGCGTTGTTGAACAAGCTGCCGCCGTCCAGAAAGCCCATGGCAAGCCAGTTCCCAGTGGCTCCAGATGTTGGGGACAAAACCGCTGAAACCGTATAAATATTCCCCGCCGCAATCAGATTCGTACCGGTATTGTAGGGAAGGTAATTAATGGAATACGTGTAATTACCACCAGTGCTTCCCGGAGTCAGGCCGTCGGCGTAAAAGCCGTCACCGACTGCCCCGTTAAGCGTCCATTTTGCGGCGGTGGTGTCAGTTGCTGGCGTGGTTCCAGTAAGAGGGGCAGTGTCGCTGCCTGACAGTGAATCGCTGTAAATCGTGGTGGCCTGGGCCATTCCGGCACTTGCCAAAAGCACCCCGGCGGCACAAAACAATGAGATTCGTGATTGCGACAACATGGTAAACTCCTTTTGCTCCCTCGAGGAGCGACTTATCATGACACGCCAAACCGGGCGGCCTGCGGCTCCGTCGCGACACGCGACGAAGAAAGTATAAAACGACGTAACTTCATACCGACCGGCAAAAAATGTTATTCAAAATCACAGTCGGCATCAGGTCGCCAGCTTGGAATAAACTCAGGTGGCTCGCCTTTTCCGGGCGATCCGCGAGGTCCAAGCGTCAACCAAATCATCTAGTAAAAAGTATAACCTTCGGTGAGTCCAAGTCAAGACGCCTCTCATAAAATCTGTATCGCTTTAGCGACGCACATGAATGTCAATAAATATGCTAAAAATAGCTATAATTATATTATAAATGGCCCACTACCCGTGACAATTATGAATTAAAAGCGACATGCAGTTCTGGCCTTTTCCACTCTCATCGCGTGCCATTGCCACGCGCTGGTATCTTACCGGCGCGGTCAGCACGGTGGTGCTCCGATCGGCTTGGCACCAGACGGGCGCGAAATACGCCGCTGGGCGCTTTGGGCCTGGATTTTCAATCTGCTTTGTTGTGGAATCCGAGCGCCGGCTCGAACATCTGCGGTGCTTGGGAGCCTGTCCGAGTAAGCGCAATCCCGGCCATTACTCGGACCGGCTCCGAGGAGACAATTCAGAACCCATGGACGATGGGGAGGCAGCGATGGATAACGAAAATCAACGCAGCCTCCATGCCGATACTGTTGTGATGGACAAATTACGAATGGTGGCTATACGTGAAAGTCAGTAGTGATGAAAAAGTCGTAGTCCATTGCGGTTGTAATGTTAAAACCGCAATGGACACCGATATCTTTCAGATGGCCGTGCGTGCGGACGTGGAACGGCACAATCAACTAAAGCGGTCGTTCACTCGGTTTCACCATACAAGTTAAAGAATGGCGGTTCCAGCGGAAGATTCGGCGGCCCGTAACTGGAAAACGCGCCGGAGTTCTGAGAGAGATTGGTCGTGCCTCCCCAGCCCGGAATACTGGCGCGATGAAACTGGCCAACGGATCCGTCCAGCATCAGAATATTGGCGTCTCCAACCGCATCCGTCGGTTGCGCACCGGGCGGGCGGTTGTGACGGCCATATAAGGTCAACGTGGTGGCACCCGGGTAGCCGGGGTACATCCACTGGCCATCGAAGATGAAGGCCGTTTCCGCAGGGTTCGGAATTCCGGACATGCGCGTGGCATTACTGGCGGCTGTTCCAGCCGCAGGTATGCTCATGATTTCGGTGGGCATTGATTTGGCCAGAGTTGATCCGAACCAGAAATAACCGGCATTAATACAATAAGACGTCTCGGTGTAGACGACCTTGTTGCTGGGCCACAGGGCATAGCTTCGCATAAATGTGCCGTCGTACTGGTGGTATCCGGCAGCCACAGTAATGATATTACTGGCGGCGGGATCTATAAATATCGAATTGACCGGGGGGCCGTTTTGCGTGGCCGCCGTAAGCGGTTCTTGCGGGACGAACTTGGCCTCCGCGAGGATGTTAGGCCACCAGTCGGTGAAGGTGCCGCCGTAGGGTCCAAGCCCGGCGGGGAAAATAATATCCTTAAAGCTCTGCGCATATTCCTGCGTGATTTGGCCGGTCACGCGCAGATTTGACATGCACGCCACATCTTCGGCATCCGCCCGGGCTTTGGCTAATGCCGGCAGCAGCAACGCAATCAGTAGGGCAATGATCGAAATGACCACCAGTAGTTCAATAAGTGTAAAGGCCCGCCTGATGCTCGCGAGACTCCTCGCTGCCTGTCCGTCGTATGGGGTGGTTTTGCAGGACTTCATAGGTTTGGCCTCCTTAAAAAAGCCATAAGTGCAAAAATTGCCAAGTTCGTCTAAGGACGCTGCAAAAATGTTGCAGCTATTTACTCTGATTCCAATTATATCCGGAGGGTAGCAAAAATATATACCTATTTTTCCAAAAAAAATTCTGGAATTGTATCATCCCTTATCAAACGCAAAGACGAATTTCATCCCTTCTTTTCGGATGTACTGGAACTGCGTTCTGTCAACGCTTTGCGATCCGCGAAAACCGTCAGCAGCGTCAAATATCCATCCACTAAAAATCCTTCATAGCCGTAACATTTTCCGTCCCATGTCTTCCAATCTTTGCTCATACCGTCCGAACTTTTTCCCTGAAATGCTCCGGCTTCAAAGCTTTGCAGCATAGGATATAAGATTGTCCGCGCTTCGGCAGGGCGGCCCAGTTCAAAAAGTGCCTGAATGGTAAAATAACAGTAACACGCAGTGGCACCGGCGTTTTCGTATTTCTGAAAACCCCGCATACCGCCGCCGCCCCAGCGCGGCGATGTCACGTTGTAATCATCCGCTGCAACCGCCATGAGATTGCCGGGCAAGCCAAGATGAAAATTGCCGTAGCCGGAGGCTTGGATTTTTGCCATGACCTGATTCATGATGCCGTGAGCCTGAGGCTTTTCCAGGAGGCCAAACGCAATGGCCACGCTGTTGACAAAAATAAAATGGTAATCGTGGAGTTGTCCGTCGGTGCTTTTCCAGCCCGCCAGCAAACCAGTTGCCGGATTGTAAAAAGTTGGATAGTACGCAGCCCGAAGTTCCTGACCATGGGCCCTAAAGAACGAAGCATCAGAATGTTGTCCTATCCGGTTAAATACCTCGGTTAACAGGACGCACGCACGATAGGCCAGCGCATTACAGTACGCATCCTCATGGCCGAAGCCGATATTGTCCCACCAGTTAGCGGGGCGGTAGGCGTCCCCCGCAGTGTAGCATCCGTGGTTCCCGCTCATGGGGTATTCAATCAGGCCGTTGCGATTATGATCCGTTTGCAGCATCTTGCGGCCCCACACGGTCAACACCGGGAATTTATCTTTGGCCCATTTCCAGTCGTGTGAGGCCTGTACATAAGTACATGCGGCGATAAGAAGTGACGGCAGGGAATCCAGGGCGTCATAGGGTGTGTTGGTTTTCCAGGTGCTGGTATTGGCACCTTCGTAATTACCAGCGTACCCGACCAGCCCGTAGGCCAGCATCCCGTCACAATACCGGTCTAATGTATCGCGGAGAATATCCAGTGCCGAAAGCCCTTCAGCCAGGGGTGGGCATTGGGCGGCGACCATGGCATATTGATACACCGTGAACGCGCAGATATCACTTGAGGAATTATTGGCCAATACGCGGAGGCGGGGATTGATCTGAAAAATATTCAAAAAATTGCGGCGAAAGCCGTCATATCGTGCGTCGGAATCGATTCCCGGCAACTGCGGATATATGGCGGCAATTTCAACGGTATATTCAACAACGGGGTTTGCCGCTGTAGCCGGGGGAAAGGTGACCGCGACAAAGGGTGTTTTGGCAAACCGCAGTGCGTCATAACCCAGCGTTACACCTGGAACATTGCAGGTAATTCGGGCAGTGCCAAGATCGGGCAAATGCAAAACGCATGGAATTTGCATGGCCTGTCTGCATTTGTCCATGCGGCCAAGCAGCGTCGCATGGTTGGTGAGTTGATTGAAGGTGATGATCAACGCATCCAGCGGCATGTCTTTATCCGCCGTGGAGCGAATCACAATCCGTTTGGGATCGCACTGGAATGTCCACCCCGCGCGGGTTACGTTCCCCTGATGTTGAGCAAGATAAGAAAACGAAGCGCCGGTGCTGCGTGCGGCCCAGGCTTTTTTTCGTCGCGCAGACTGGTTCAGAATGGGATTAACCGATAATTTTCCCTTGCCGAGAGAGTCCAGGCTAAGGCAGGTAATTTCCGGGGCATCGGGCGAAAGTGCCAGTCGATAATAACGGGACGTGAACTCAAAGGCCGGCGATTGTTGTGGTAAGTCCGCTGCAACCGCTGCTGCAAATGCCGAACGGGGCATGGCGTCGCTTACGGCACCGACTGCAGCACTGCTTGCCAGCAGGGCGATAAAATCTCGTCGTTTCAACATTCCAAACTCCAATCAGTTGGCGAAAGATTTGCGCAGAGTCCTTGTACAATGTCCGCGATGATGCAATCTCCGCCGCCGCAGGAGTAGTGCACCAACCATCCCGCCGAATAACAGCGGCAGGGCTGTTGGTTCGGGAACCGGACCAAAAAAAGCCGCCTCATTCCATTGCAGGATCTGCGCTGTGGCCGATGTTTCACCGCTCAATCCCACCGGTTCAACAAACAGATCCAGAATATTGCTGGATTGCCAAAGTGCAGCATCATACGCCGGTTCCCATTGCCCCAGGTTACTGGAATCCAGCGTCACGTAACTCCAAGGCCCCAGGCTGCTGCTGGTACCCGAATGGGTCATTTGCGCATACGCCACCACCACGCCACCGGCGGCTGCATCCCGTCCGGGCAGCGCGCCGGCTGGATTCGGTGTACCATTCGTGTTGATGTCGTTGTTATAGCGCATGACCACCAGCACGCGATTTTCTTTGTCCACCAGCACAACCGGACGTGCCAATTGACGCACATACGCACCGGAAGAATCATAGGCTTCACCGGCGGGGCGGTCGGTAATTTGCGAGGTCTGCCAACTTGATCCATTGTAATAGTCCAGCATATATTGCCGGGTGTTATTGCCACCCCCGTTGAGCGCTCCGGGGGCGTACCATGTGGCAATAAGTGGATTGTTGTTATTGTCCACGGCCATGGTACTTTGATTGATCATACTGGAGCCTTGAGGAATCGCTTCCACAATCTGACCGGTGGCCTGGGTGATGCCGCCCTGGGGGGATATTTCCGAGACTCCCGATTGCGTGGTCCAGGTGGCACCATTATCCGTGGACTGTGCGAACATGATATTGGAATTGGTTTGCCAATTTGGCGTAGCCCGCCAGGTCCAACTCATCATCAAAGTGCCGGTAGACGTATACGCCAATCGGTTGGCATAGCCGTTGACGCTGGTGGCTTCGCCGTTAATTGTAAAATCCTGCGTCCAGGATTTCGAGCTTGGATTATAGATATCAAAATAATTATTACCGTTACCCGATCCGCCGCCAACGCCGCCGTTGCGGTATGAAAACAGCAGGTGCCCCTGCGGCGTGGTGTAAAATTCGGGGTATGTAACTTCATTGTTATTGGTATCCACGCCGGTGGATGCGTCCACGGGGGTGCCGCTTGTGGTAAACGCCAGGGATGATGCGCCCCAGTTTGTACCCGTTACAGAATTTGTAGAGATGACATAATTCAACGGATTGTTATGCATTCCCCAGGACATTTGCAGATATCCGCTGGAATCAATGCCGATCTCCACGACGTTGTGGTCATCTGACAGCAGGGCAGAGGAGATTTGATAACCTGTGGTTACCAGACTCCATTGGGCGGCATTGGTGCTTCGGCGGCCCAGGACGATATTGCCGTTGTCGTTATAAAAAGCCGCATATTGGTAGCCGGCGGAGGTGACGAGGTTGTCGCGGAGAATCCCGACGGAATTTATGTCCGTCGCGCCGTAGGCATTGGTGGACAGTGTGGTGTATGAAATCTCAAGATTACCGGCCTGTGTGACGGCGGTGCAAAAACATGTGCCGGATAGAACAATCGCAGACAATAATTTACTTTTGTTGCGAGTCCAGAACGCGGCCGATAAAGAGTTTTTCATTCCACACCCCTTTATTCGATTGCGGGAATCGAAAAAGCGCAAAATTATAAAAGCACCCCGGCGTGCCGGGTGGCGCGCCGGGGTGCGGTCGATTACTTAATCTGCATTTGCTGCCTGATCAGGATGCTCGCTTGCGACGAAGCAGCGACAGGCCCATGGCTCCTGCGGCAAAAATTGCGAGCGTCATGGGTTCAGGTGTGGGGGTTCCTGTTACCACCACGTTACCGAATGTGCCGTAGTTACTGGCACCCGCGACCGGCGAATAGGCGAATTTATATCGATTATCAATAAAGACTGATCCAAAACTCGCCGGTGCCGCCGCGTTGGTTCCGCCATAGGTATAGGTTCCACCAGTTACAGCGGTGCCATCAACGGAGAGGGAGGCCGTCGTGGTAGTTGGGTTGTAACTGATTTGGATGCTGTGCGTGCCGGTGGTGTTTTCCGCAGTCGTATCATCAACAACCAAATGGCCCGTTCCGCCTGTGGCAAAAAACTGGACTTCGCCAGTGTGCTTCACCAGCACCCAAGGCCCGCCGGTCCAAGGCCCGTAGTTATTCGTGGGGTTACTGGGGCCCATACCCAGAGCCATCCACTCTGAGCCGTTATTCAATGCGTCCAGTGTTCCGCTAACCGTCAGCAGGCCGCCGGTAGGACTGGTGTCCGCGTTGAAATTGATGGCAGCCCCTATCTCGGCGTAAGCACCGCTGCCGGAATAAAGTGGAAATGCAGCCGAGTTGCTGCCGCCATAGGTAATCGCATCCGTGCTGTTGGGCGTGACTGGGCTCCCTCCGTTGTTGCTCGGTGTGCCGTACTGAACCCATGTATTGCCTGCGAGGTTCGTCGTATCCGGCTGGTTGCCGCTAAGGTTTGTTCCGCTGGTGCCACTGAATTGATCATTAATCAATGTCGTGGCACCGGCATTCTGGGCTGCGCCCATCGCCAAAGCCGACATGCCCGCCAGCAAAAGCGCCGATGATGTGGTAATTCTACGCATCGTGGATACTCCTTCTAAAGAAAACCTCTGCTCGCCCCCCGGAGCAAAATGTCCATCCGGGCAACATCGCCCGGCAGCACACCGGCGGGGAAAAATGAACTACCTTGTATGTAGTCTATCCCATAAGTAAAAAAAATATACGTCATTTTGTGCAAAAAAACTTCTGATTTTGTATCGCTTGCGCTTCAGGCCATGAAGGCAAAATTGTCGGTAAAATATCCGCAAAAACGGCAAAAGTATGGAAAATGCGGCTCTGACGGACAGGCGTAGGAGCCTGGCCGAGTAATCGCAATCCCGGCCATTACTCGGATCGGCTCCTGGCAAACCCGCCCTGTCAGCGACGCCTGCGGCGGGATCGACCCGCCAGAAGTCCCAGTGAGCCCAAGGCGAAAATACCCAGTGTGGCCGGCTCCGGCGTCGCAATAAAGGCGACGGCGGAACTGGTACTTTGTGTCAGGGCGGATGAAAAGATGATCACATAATTGTTCGCTACGAGATTATATTGAATTTCCGGTGCCGATACATTCACGGGTTGCGTGGTGCCGGTGAATGGCTGAATCTCCCGAACATTGGTCCAGTCTTTTAGATTGGTGGATTGGGCAAACCCGAAGACGTTGCCGGTCCAATTGCTGGTCCAGACCATATCAAAAATACCGTTCTGGTAAATGATCGCGGGATCGCGTGTAAGATTCTGGCTGCCAAAACTGGCAGGCGGGGTGAAGATGGGGTTTCCTCCATTGAGGGCGCTGAAATTAATGCCGTTGGTACTATCAGAAAGAGTTATCCCGGAATTTCCGTTGTTCTGAAAATAGGGAAAGAGGAAAACATCGGCCGAACTGCCGGCGGATGGCCGTGGAATAGAACCAAGCCCCATAGCCCCCACGGATACCGCAAGCAGTTTGAGGCATTGATTGTGCAGCATAATAACCTCTCATTACAGGTTGTCCGGGCCTGATTAGAAGGTTTTAATATTTATAGCGAAGATCGCGGCCGAATCCTGGCGCGCACGTAAGCTGGAGCGGGAAAAAAAAGGCAGCCGGAGGCGTTGATTGCGCTCCGGCTGCCGTAAGTTTTAGCTTTTTTAACAGCCCGTAATCAGTGCTTGACGGATCGGCGACGCAGAAGCAATAGCCCGGCAGCCGATAAACCCAGCATGAGGATCGTCGTGGGTTCGGGAACTGCAACCGTGCCGAATGCGTTCGGCCCGGCGATCTGGTCCGCCGTGACTTGAGCACTGCTAAGAGCGGTGTTGTAGATGCGGAACTCGTCGATCGTTCCGTTGAACACGCCGTCGCCGTTAAATGCGGACCGCCCCAGCCATGCATTAGTAAAACTCGGCGATACCGCCGTCCACTGTGTTGTGGCTGTGAGATTCGTGGTTCCAAAATTATATTGATCGACATAATATGTGATAGTACCAAACGGCGCAGCCGTCGTCGCGGTCTGGTCGATGACTACAGCGATCATGTGCGTAATAGGCTGGCCGGCCGCGTTCGGTTGCGTGAGCCAATCGTTGCTGTAATAGTTGGCCGGTCCAGGACCTTCGTAGCCGGTACGTACGCCCACTTCGCTGCCGTAGCCGGATGGGCTAATCCCAGTTCCATTGCCGCCGCCGTTGTCCAGCGACTGATACATGTAGGCACCCGTGGTGGCGTTGGGATTGGATATCTCATTATCCGTTCCTGTCCCAACGCCTACCTGGTCATTGTTAAAGTCGAAGCCACGGTTCTGGTTAAAGTTAGAACCACTGGTACCCGATTGGAAATCGTAGGTCCCGGTGAACCATTCTTCAAATGAAACTGTGGGGCTGGTAGTGGGCAAAGAGGAGATCGGCAAGGATACATAATTAAGCCCAGCAATTCCGCTTTGGACATTGTTGTTGGTCAGAACCGCTTGGCCGTTGGCCACTGTTGTACCGTTCGCCAGCAGAGCATTGTATGAGGAATTGCCGGTTACCGAATCCGGCGAGTAATTGTATCCGCCGCTGGTGGTGCTGGTATTAAAGCTCCACTCGTGCGTGAGGCCTGTGGGGAAATTAGAGGCCGTGGCCGAGGAAACCATTCCGCCAAAAGCGACCGCCGAGGCAGCGGCTAGCCCGATACCAAAAGCGCTGGAAAGTGAAGATTTAGTTGTGTTGTTCGTAAACATCTTTCGGACTCCTTCAAATAAAAAACTTAATATCTCAACGAAAAATCATGAAATCATGGTTTGTTGTCTCTCTATCTAAAGCTCCTTTCATTATCAAGTATAGAAAACGCCAATTATTGTATTTGACCTAGTAAATAAACCATGGGGTGTAAGCGTCCTCCACGCGGAATTTCATTGGCCCGGGCGCCCTTACATTAAGCAGTTCAGCCGGATTACCCAATTTCACCCAGGAAACATGGCCATCCATATAGCACTCGTTTCCGCCTACGGGTATGCCTTGGGAATTTAAGTGGCTGGAGCTGTGGCCCGCATAATATCCGTTAATATTCGTGTAGCTTCCATTTTGATAAAGCACGGCATCCGTGATAATGGGAATATCCGCAACGCTGTAGCCACCGTCAAATGTTGCCGGCTCATTCAACCGTGTCTGGTAGCCCGGCGGTGGGCCTTGTCCATACCATTTGGTCATAGAACTGCCGCCCCACACCTCACCGAAGAATGTGTTCTGGGGCGGCAGGCCCTGGTCCGGGGCACGCAGGAACAGCCAGAAATACGTTGTCACACATAAATGGATGGCCGAGCCATAAACAATATTGGGGTTGCCCGCCGGGGGTGCCGGCTGCACCGGTACTGGACCGATTGGAAAGCCGCCCCACATCGTGTCAGGCGTGATGCTGGTGTTCATGGGGTTCGAGGGGCAATACATAGTGCCTTCGCTGGCACCACTGTTGACCAGCGCATCACGGGTGGCAAAATTCAGATCCCAAAGCCAGGTTGGCGGACCTTCTTGAAAATCAGGCGTTCCGTGGTTTCCATTGCGGGTATAACAATAAGGCAAAAACCCCTTGTTGCTCGCGGCATAGATAGCTAATGCCTCACCATTGTCGTGCAGGTTGCTGGCACAAACAGTTCGCTCCGCAAGTGCCTTGGCACGGGCCAAGGCCGGCAGCAATAGTGCGATCAACAATGCGATGATGGAAATGACCACCAGCAGTTCGATCAGCGTAAAAGCGTTACGAGCGTTGCGGTTCATGGAAACCTCCTGTTATGTTTTGACTGAAAAGCGAAACGAGGCGTTACTTCAGTCACGGAGGTGGATCAACCACCCGCCATACATGTTTGCATCTACATGTTACTGTAGTTCATTCTTACGTTCATGTCAAGGTTTTTTG
>JAKBCC010000019.1 GCA_021808105.1 Planctomycetota bacterium | reverse complement strand
TAAATCCGCCCGATAATGATCTTCATGGGTGCGCAGCGGCGGAACATTGTAGACCCCCGAAAACCAGCCGCCCTGCAATTCTGCGGTCATTAATGGGGCATCATTTTGTCCGTCCCGCATCCCCTCTATTGAGCCGAGAACACTGTTGACATTCCAGCCCGGATAAAAATCCATCGTATCAAATACCCGCCGGAGAAGCTGATTTTTTGCGCCCAGTACGCAACTTCCCCAGTTGATAAACAACGGAACTTCAATGCCGTTTTTCAACGCAGCGGAGACAAGAGATTCAACATAGGTCTGTTTCACCGGCTTGGGGAAACTCGGGAAATCGTATTCATTTTCGACTTGAAAAATCAGCACGCCCGGTTCGCCCGGACCCTTGCGGGTAATCTGATGTTTGGCAATGACCGGGCAAACGGCATTGTACCAGTGGCTGCTCCAGGCCATAAAAATTGGGTTATCGCTGCGCAACCATTCGCCTTTATATCCCTGCGGCTTTTTAGTCATCAGCCATTGCGGGAAGCCGCCGGTATCCCATTCGGCACAAATGTAAGGTCCCGGGCGGATGCTGACATAAAGTCCGAACTCCTGCGTGGCCATGGTCAACCAGTCGTCAAGATCGGTGAGGTCGATTTTGGAGTAATCATCGACCCCGGATGGCATTTTGACTTCGTGCATATTCCAAGCGACGTAGGTTTGTACGGTGTTAAAGCCCGCTTCTTTGATTTTTGCGAATCGTTCGCGCCATAATGGTTTGGCGCAGCGGTAATAATGAAAGCAACCGCTGTACATAAAAAAGGGCTTATCGTCCAAAATCAGAGAATGTCGGTTGTAGCGAATGCGCTGGGGATGAAAAAACTGCCGGGGCGGAAGTTTTTCTGCATCTGCTGCGGCTGCAAAACCCCCGTCCCCAAGAGCTGCCGCTGCGGAGACAACTGCCCCCAATTTGACGAAGTCCCGACGATCCAGTGATGGGAATTTGTTTTCCATAACGTGATGCCTTTCAGTACGTGTGTTGGTTGCCAGTGTCCGCGGACGATCCCTGTGGCGTAGGGGCCTTTACTATACAAGAGTTTATTGATTTGGCAATTAACGTATGCAATTAGCTTAATTCAATAAGCAGAGTTCTTTTTTTTGCAGGCAGGTATGCTATACTAAGTGCTTGAGTCCCTGGACGTGCCGGCTTGGTAATGAAGTTGTTTTTACCGCGATGCGGCAGGTCCATAACATGAGGCGGTACATGGCAGTAAACACGAAGCTTCTCCAACGCGAACTGCGCGATGGCCGAACGGTGCATTTTCAGTGGTATTACTCTACGGTTTTTGCGATTCTTCACGTGCTGACACTGGTGGCCTTTGTGCCGATGTTTATTCACGTTTCATCCATCGCCGTATTTTTTATTATGGCATGGATTGCCGGCGGATTAGGCGTCACCTTGGGATACCACCGTCTCCTGACTCACCGCAGCTTCGTTACATATAAACCTGTTGAATATATTTTAACCATCTTTGCCTGCCTGTCCTGGCAGGGGGGACCCATTCAATGGGTTGGCACGCATCGCCTGCATCATACGCAATCGGATGAGCCGGGTGATCCGCATTCGCCGCGTGACGGCTTTTCCTGGTCTCACTTGTTATGGATCATCCATTCGTCGCGTCTGGGTGATGACCCTGCGAAACTTACCAAGGATATTCAGCGCGATCCGGTATTGTGCTTTCTGGATCGGTACTGGTACGTACCGCAGTTTTTTCTCGCCGCCATTTTATTTGCTCTCGGCTGGATGTGGCTGGGCACTGCGATGGGGGGCGTTTCCTGGGTTCTTTGGGGAGTCTGCGTTCGAGTGGTCGTGATGTACCACGCGACCTGGTTTGTTAATTCCGCAGCTCATACCTGGGGCTACCGCAATTTTGAGACAACCGATGACTCGCGCAATAACTGGTGGGTGGCCTTGTTATCTTTTGGAGAAGGCTGGCACAACAACCACCATGCCCAGCAGCGTTCCGCCGCCCATGGGATGCGCTGGTATGAAATTGACATTACCTATGTCACGATTCTTCTGATGCGAGCCTGTGGGTTGGCCTGGAAAGTGGTTAAGCCGCAACGCCCCGGAGCATCGTAAAGACGAATATTACTATATGAAACTGCGTAGTATCGGTCTTGTGACGACCGAGATAGGTCAATTTTTACGTCCTATAACTATTCCACTTAATTTGAGTTTGGGCTATTCCGAAAGACGGCGGCGCATCGGGTATAATGGACCTTTGTGACTGGAGGTTTCGGGTGACGGCAAATCCCTACCATATTGGCGACCGCATATACGCCCCCTGGCAAAATGAAAGGCTGTTTCCAGCCCGCGTCACCTTCCTGTCCAACGGTACCGCCTATTTCACGTATGTAGATGGTGAGACCGGTCGAATGCCAGCACGTCGCCTGCAACCGTCCAACAAAATCGTGGTCATTGAATCCGTTTCGCGAAACCCAACCGAAAAACATTGGTCCGAGGGCCGACTGTTGGGGGAATTTCTCCGCATGATTGGAGCCAAGCCTTTGTATTCGTTCATACGCACCAAATTAGAACTCGGCCATTTTTTAAAACTGGCCCGCATGTCCAGCAGCCGGCACATTCATTTTTCCATGCACGGCTTGAAGCGTAAACTTGTTTTGCAGTTGGAAGATGTGGATATTGATGAGCTTATTACCCTGGCTGGTGATCTTACGGGAAAGGTGGTCTTTTCCTCCAGTTGCCTTACTGGAAATGAGACTTTTGGTGAAGCGTTTGTACGCGGTACCGGCGCAGCAGCTTTTATCAGTCCGCGGCGTGAAATACGCTGGGCGGATGCGGCGCTGGTAAGCCAATTGTTTTATAAAAAAATGCTCTGTGATGGCGTAACCCCGTATGTGGCATTCCGGTCCGTGCGAAAAATGTATCCGCGCCACGCCGATCTGCAATTCTTTAAAGGGCGATAGAACATCAGTTTTTATAGGCATACGGAGATTCAGGATAATCCTTTTTCAGCCGCGCCAGCAGAAGTTCAGAGCGATTGATCTTCGCTGCATTTTTATATGCTTCACTGCCGCGATACAGTAACTTCGCGGCATAAAATGATTTTGGTTCGCTATTAACATATTGCACGGCAATGCTTGCGGCATTTAGAAAATGATCCTGTGCCATCATCAGTTTGACGCGCAGCAGCCGCGTATAGCCTTTGATAATCGCCCGCGGGAATTGCAGTTCCCATTGGTCCAGCAGATGGTCGGCGGTGCGGTAATGCCGGCTGTCAATATAACTTTCCACATTGCGCGCCAGCACGCCTTGCCGAATCTCCTGGGCGCTATAGGCCATGGGCGTTACGTCACCGGCCTGTGTGACGTATCGAGCGGCGGCGGCGCCGTTACCGTTGGCGATTTCCGCGTAGGCCAGGGCGGCATCAATATCATGGGCAGCCGGCTTGGACAAATGGGTGTGACCCGCCTTCCAACTTTGCAGGTTCCGGAGCACCTCTGGCGCTGTAGACGTATAATTGCAGGCGGTTACCGCGTAATGCAGCAGCAGATGGGCCTGGGTCATGGCGTCAATATGTTTTCGCGAAGCCAGCAGATAAATATTCCCAGCCTGTCGGAATTGGCCTTTCTCCAACTGTCGGCGAACCAGCATGTCCGCGGTATTGACGACGGCTTGCGGATTTTGCTCATCGGTTGAAATCGCCCATGCCAGCCCCCACGCACGCAAGCCGCGGAGATTCCGGTAATGATGATAAAACATGATGCCGCGGAAAAGTTGTCGGCCGGAAAGGGTTTTCAGATTGTAATTATCAATAATATCCGCCACCACGCCTGAGGGGTCCACGGGGGGATAGGGAAATTTTGAAAATATTTCCGTGCGTACCAATATGCGGCGGTTTGCGATAAAGGTGTTGCCTGCCTGTTTTACCGTCTCGCGCACCGTGTAGACGCCGGGGGCCAAAAACTCATGGTCTACCTGCAGGCCGTGGGCGGTCTGGCCGTCGGAAAATGTCCAATTCACGCCCGGCGCAAATGTTGCAGGTACGCGGGCGGAAAAGGTGTAACGCTGAAGATAATTATCTGGTGGAACAAATAATTGCGACTGTGGTTTAATAGAGAAGTCTGCCGCATATCCACCGCCGACTTTCTGCAGCGCCCCGACCGAAGCCTGATTGGCCGGTGCAAATGCCGCCGGCGGAATCGGAGCGTATTGCGCTGATCCGGGCGGTTTCCAGTCTACCGATAGTCCCGCCAGCCACCACAGGTGCAATTCACCTACCGTCATCGGGTACCATCCCGGTTTCAGGTGGACAGTGTGCTTGAACCGTACCCGTCCCATCATGCCGCCCGGGCGGGTTTTTGTCAGCAGATTTTTTCCGTTAAGATTCAAAAATCCCACATCCGCCACATCAAACGCAAAGGTATAGTTGCCGGCGCTGGTAATGTGCAGGGTGGCCCGGTACAACATCATGTCCTGCCGATTCCATCCGGTGGGGTCGTAGCCCATGAACATTTCCGGCACAAACATAGACGCAAAGCACGTCGCCTGCTTAAAGTGCCGCCGCATTTGTCGCCAGTTGCGACGCGGGCCTTGCACCAGCGGATACACCCGCAGAAATATTCCACGGTCAATTTTCAAAGCCGGAGGTGCCGCTCCGGGATGCTTGTTACCCCACCATACAAAATATTCCCCCGCCGCCGGCTCCTGAAAAGCCAAGCGCACCAGATCATCTTTGTATGATACGCGCAGTATGCGCATGGGCAATAGGGTTCCCGATGCGGTGGTCACGCGCAAATCCCGGCCATCGGGAAGTCGCGCACTATTTGTATAGAATTGTGCCCAGGCCAGATTCTTACCCGGTGCTGAGGTTGGAAATAAATTGACGCGTAACACACGCCGGTAGGTCCAGCCCGTCCCCAGCGTGCTGCCGCGCGATAATCCAGGCGCGATACACAGTGCTAAGATAAGAGTCATCCAGATTTGTTTATACTTCAAATTCAAGGCCTGCCTTTCCGTTTCCAACGCAGGAATTTCACTGCCCTTCATCATCGGCAGTATCCCGGTGCGGTGTCAATCGCAAGTTGCAGGCTTGCCCTGGCACCAGATGCCAAACGAATCAACCGGACAAATGATTCAATTTTGTGCCGTCGGACTTATCGGACGGCTGCTTTAATATCATTCATGACCGCCTGCTGCGTGTAAATATCCCGCAGAATTGCCGGAACTGTCGGATGCTTCGGCGATAAAATGGCCAGATACGGTATTGCCCGGCCGCCCAGTTTCAGCCAGAACGCTTTGGGAATGGGTTGATCAATATCCGCACTGAAGAGAACCGCTCTGGTTTGTTTGATCTTCTGCCGCACCGCTTGTGCATCCAGTACGGTGGCTTTGACAAATCGGCAGTTAATGCACCAGGGAGCGGTAAAATCCACCACGACCGGATGCCCGGACTTTAAGGCCGCATTCATAGCATCCCAGTTAAATTCCTGCCACCGATTTACGGCAAATGCCTGCCCGTTTCCCGATTGGACCGGTGCCGTCCGCGCGCTTCTGGTGGCATGAATTCCACCGGCCCACGCCAGATAGGACCCACCGGCGAGGATGCCGCCCGCTACAAATCCCAGACGGATACCCCAGATTTTTACCTTCGACATATTAATATCCGGCAATGTTCCCCACCCCCAGCAGACGATCGCCAGAATCATCGCCAGCAGAAATCCTGCTGTAATTTGCGAATGGTTTTCGGTGCTTAACAACAGATAAACCGCCACCGCCACCATCACCAGCCCCAGCGCTTGTTTGACAATATCCGACCAGCGCCCCGCACGCGGGACATGACTAAGCCAGGATGGAAATGCCGCCAGCAGCACATACGGCCACGCCATGCCCACTCCGATGAGCACAAAAAATAGTACGATGATGGCGGTCGGCTGCACCAATGCCCACGTCAGCATCACGCCCAGAAAGGGGGCGCTGCAAGGTGTTGCCAGAAGCGTCGCAAGCAAGCCCATGCCAAAGGCCCCGGTCAGTCCGCCACGATTACTTTCAACGGCGTATAACGCGTTGGGAGCTTGAATAGTCCACACGCCCAGCATGGATAATGCCAATGCCAGAACAATTAACGCTATGGCAATTAAAAATATCGGGTGTTGATACTGCATGCCATAGGTCAGGGCTTGTCCGCTGGCCGCCCGATACACACCCATGACGACGGCAAGAATTAAAAACAGACTAATAATTCCCGCGGAAAATACCAGGGCATGAATGACCGCCATCTTGCGCGAGCCTTGTGCCTGCTGCACCATAGCCAGAACTTTTAATGGTATCACCGGAAGCACGCACGGCATGACATTAAGAATCAATCCGCCCAGCAGCGCAAATAATATCAAGCGCCACAACGGCTCATGAACAGTTTTAACGTGATAATGCGTTGACTGGATAGCCGCCAGTGTCGTCTGGGTACTGGATTGCGGTCGCGTGACATGAGTAACGGCAACGGGTGTGTTATGGCTTGGGCCGGCCTGTATGGGTTTGGCGGGTTTGTGCACGCCGGCGGCGGGCTGTTGCGCACCGGAGATCGTAACGGAAGTTGAAAGTTTCAGCGTTTGCGGGGGCAGGCAGGATTGGGCATTGCAGGCCTGAAATGTAAATGCTGCGTTGATAGCGTTGCGTGCATTGCGTGCCTCGATAGAAACGGTAAATGGAACGTGGATGACAAATTGTCCTTCATAAACCGAGAGTTTGCCAAAACTGGTTATTTGAGCCGATGCCGGAATTGTCCGAGCATTTGGAAACGTAATTTTTCCAAAGTGAAATCCCGTTACCGGAGAAAGGGTAACTTCCGCCGGTACCAGAAATTTATCAAAGGGGTGGTGACTTTGCAGATGATAGCCCGGTATGACGGTGCAGGTAATGTCCAAGACGCCTTTTCCCGGTGCCTGCAACTTTTCGGGCGTTGCTTGAATCGTGGTTTGCACAACGCGCGGTGATAGAAAGCCGAACCCCGCCACCTGCGCCCGCGCGGAGGTAGCTCCGAATATAAAAATCAAGGATGCGATTATGAGCAGCGCGAAAGCCACGGGTTGGCGAACTGATTTCCCGGAATAATCGTGCATCAGATACCTTTGTCAAAACAGGGCTTCGCCCGCCCGGAAGCCTGTCCGAGTGCCCGCGCGGCCAGTACTCGGGCAAAATCCAAGTCTGAATTATACGCTTTTCCGGGTGTGAACATCGAATTTTATTTGAAAAAAAAGGATCAGCCTGAAACATCTCTCTATCTGCACGCTGCGGCGCGCAGTTATTAATATGATGCGCTGAACATCCGGTTCGAACTTGCTCGTACCTCCAGAACACGAAAACTTCGGATCCCTTTAAACGGGATCGGTTTTAGTTTCGCCGGTTTGCTTTTCCGGCATTTCACCCACGATAAAATTCAACGTCGTGGTGCTGAAATCCGCCGGCTCACCGCGAATCAGCCATAGCAGCGGCGCACCGGATATTTTGGCGGCCAAATCCAGCACTTCCACGGGCGGGACACGGCCCTTCTCATAATAATTGTAGGTGGACGGTGAAAGCCCCAGCAAAAATGCGAAGCGCGACTGTCCGCGGCGGCCGCAGACCTGCGTGCGAACCTGCTTAAGTCGTTCACAAATCAACGCATAATTTCCACTTAAATTTGTTTGAGGCATCAGCACATTCATGGCTAACTCCTTTTTATCGTCCGCTTCCATGGTGCGGAATATTTTTGCTTCGACCGCATTCCCGGCAATTGCCGGAGCTGGCCGGATTGATCCAACATGCAGAAATCTTTCCCATCCGTACGATGGCCTCTGAGAACCGCCGTTTAGCCCGTTTCGTTCGTATCCGAGGTTCCTCCGTGAACGCGGAACTTTTCGACCTGTGGCGGACCCAAGAACTGGTGTCGCGCCTCAGATGGCGACTGGATCTTACGGCTAACTGTGAATTAATTTCATCAGTTGATCCGCATGGTCCTGTACCCATTTTACTTTCCTCTCAATCATTTTCAAGAATCCAGATCCCTCTATGCGTCCAAATGATCCCGTCGCCGCAATGTGGAACGCGCTTTCCGCGACCATGGCTTCTACCATCAGCCACGGTACCGCCTGTAATTCCGCCACACTTATCATATCCACCGAATCATATCCGTACATGAATCTTTCAAAGCGGCCTTCATCCACGTGATCCGGCCAGGTCGCTGGGTCATCACCACCGCCAATAATTGAAAATTGCAGCACCCCGTTGGCCAGGTCCACAATGCGCTGCTGCATGCGTGCGGAATCATAATCAATGACCGCGACGACTTTTTGATTTCTAAACAGCATATTTCCCGGATGCCAGTCACAGTGCACAATTTGCAGCGGCCAGTCCATCAGTCCGATTTCATTAACTTTGGCCGCGGCCTCCACATACGCTGTACGCAATATGTCCAGGGTATCTGTTACCACAGCTGTGCTGCCATGCCCTTGCCTGTTGCGGCTCATGGTGTTGGGAATCTGATCAATGCTGCTGCCGATATGTTTCGAATTGTGGTAACTCCCCGTAGGCGGGTCATATTCCGGCCGGTAATTGCGCAGAAGTTTGTGATAAAGCGCCAGAATGCGTCCGGAATCCTGAGTGGCCTCCGGCGAGCTGTCATAGCCCGTTCCGCGAATGTACTCAAAAAGCTCGTATATTGTGCTGGAAAGCTGCAACATCGAATTATTATCATGCCTGGTACCAATCAGATGCGGCAACGGAAATTGCTTTTCCGCCAGGTACAGTTGAATCGCATGGCAAAATGCCACCTTGAACGGATCATCTTTGCCGCGTGCCCGGCGTTTGAGCAGGTAATCTCCCTTTTCAGAGCGAATCAGCAATTTTGGAGCTTTCCGTGACCCGCGAGCGTACTCTTTTAGCGTGCTTATGACACCAATATCATAGTGACTCAGCACGACTGCGAGTTCTTCAATTCCAAATTTTTCTCGTTCGCTCATGATTTTCACCGCAAAAGCAACAGGCGGTTTCTCAATTATGATACTAGTCATACCCGTCTATATGTCAAATGACGGCCCATAAAAACAGTGAAAAAAGCGGTGATAATTGACTTTGGTTGGCGAACTGCGACGGATTGGTGAATTTTGCCGGTTAACCCTCGCCCGCCGTGCGTCCGATCACCACCATGCCCAATTTATCGGCCAATTTTAATAATTCGGCCTTCTCCAGCATGATGGTTCTCCCGGTTTCCACGACCACCGCCGCAGCACCAAATTTCTTCAGACGTTCGATGGTTGCCGGCCCGATGGTCGGCACGTCAAAGCGCATATCCTGATTGGGATTACTGGCCTTGCACAGCACCCATCCGCCGCGTTTGCACAATGCCCCGGTGCGCTCAATCATGCGATCCGTGCCTTCTACGGCCTCTACCGCGATGATTTCCCGGTCTTTACACGCCAGACTCTGGCCGATTAACAGCGTATTGACTTGCCGCAGCAACGGCCAGGCAAAATCGATATCGGCCAAAATGTCCGCGCTGGGTTGGCAGCGCGTCATCACGCCGTTGGCAGCCAACAATTCCGGGATGTAGGGCAGTGGGTCCATTATTTCAACTCCACCGCTGGCCAGCTCATCCGCCACAGCGCGCAGCAGGCGGTCGCTGCGCTTATCATGCCGCAGCCGCACCAGCCATAGCCGCGCCGTACGCCAGTCGGGCATATACCGCAACATGTGAAAGCGATCATACATTCTTTCCTTGGCGACTCGGCCAACCATTACCGTCCGCCGGGCACTGTGTCGCCGCAACACGCGAATCCATTGATTCAGCCGAATTAATCCTACCCGATGAAATACGTCACACTGCGCGGCAAGTTCCTCCTCGCGGCTTTGGCCGGATAGACCCAGGCAAATCACCGGGTGACCCGCCGCTTTAAGCCCGCGGGCTACCGCCAGTGGCAAGGTGCCCTGTCCGGCAATCAGGCCGATGGGTTCTGCCTCAGCCAACGCCATGGTCCGGCCCTTTCTGCTGCAGTCGTGCTTCTACGGAGCGGGCGTGGGCATCAAAGCCTTCGGTCCGGGCAAAATCGCAAATAGCGCCTCCAAGCATCTGCAATGCGCCGGCATCCAACTCCACAATGCTGATGCGTTTGCGGAAACTTTCTGCCGAAAGGCCGCTGAAAAACCGCCCGGTGCCCGAGGTGGGCAATACATGTGACGGACCGGCCAGGTAATCCCCGGCGGCCACTGGCGTGTAGGCTCCGATAAATATCGCACCCGCGTGATGAATTTTGGCCGCATCACGGCGGGCCTGTCGCGTGGTGATCTGCAAATGTTCCGGGGCGAAATCATTGACGAGTTTAATGGCCGAATCCATATCCGCGGTCACAATTAAGGCGCTGGCATATTGTAGAGCCTTGGCGGTTAACTCCCGGCGGGGCAGCAACGCCAATTGCGATTTCAGTTCCAGTTCCACGCTTTGGGCCAGATTCAGGCTCGGTGTAATCAGCAGGCAACTGCCCGGGGCATGTTCCGCCTGAGCCAGTAACTCGGCCGCCACGACGCGTGCATCTGCGGAATCATCCGCCAGAACGATGACTTCGCTGGGGCCGGCAAAGCTGTCAATATCCACAATGCCAAAGAGTTCTTTCTTAGCCAGTTGGACGTAGCTGTTGCCGGGGCCGACAATTTTATCCACTGCCGGAACGGTTTGCGTGCCAAATGCCATCGCAGCCACCGCCTGCGGACCGCCCATGGCGTAAACCTCGTGCACGCCCAACCGCGCCGCTGCCACCAGGACCGCCGGTGCCACCTGCCCGCCGCGCATGGGGCTGGCAATACAAATGCTTTCCACACCCGCGACCTGGGCCGGCACCACTGTCATCACCACCGTGGAGGGATACGCCCCGGCACCACCCGGGACATAAACGCCGACGCGTTTCAGCGGCTCATAACGCATCGCCAGCATGGCCACGTCACTATCAGATCCCAGTGGTCTGATGGGTGCCGGAGCGGGAGGTAACATGGCCTGCTGATACCGTCGGACATTGGCGATGGAAATATCTAAAGCCGCGAGAAATTTTGCATCGGCGTTTTTTACTGCGGCATCTATTTGCTCCTGCGGTACCCGCAGGTGCTCCAAGGTATATTCCGGATAATCAAAGCGGCGGGTGTACTGCACCACGGCGTCATCACCGGTGCGGCGGACATCAGTGATGATCCGCTGCACCTGCACGGTCAAACTTTCGCCTTGGGCTTCCAGGCCGGACAACAGCAGCGGGGCCAGCGATAATCGCGACTTTATCTGAGATATGTGTTCTTGTCCGGCCGGGTGATCCGCCCGGAGAATCGGAATTACCTGCATGAGATTCGATACTCCAATTTAACCAGGAGCCTGTCCGAGGAATGGCCGGGATTGCGATTACTCGGACAGACTCCTAGCCTAATTATAGCGGTTTTGCGGACAATGGGCAGCGTTAGATTTCATGCGTTTATTTGGATCCCGGTTTTTCGCCGCTATTAACTTCAGCCAACTGCCAGTTGGCGCTGACGGTAATTGCATTGGCAGAACGAATAATTCCGAACATGGCCGTCGGGGGTTTAACCGAGAAATCGCGCATCTTAAGTTTCACGCGCGTTTGCACTGTCATTTTCCCGCTCCCATGTGGCGTAATCCGCAACGTCATGGGTTCCTTGCGCATAATGCCGTTGATTTTCAATAACCCGGCGGTTTGGAAGATATAACCGCCGGATTTTGCCGGCTTGCTGTTCTGCAGTTTCGCGTGCGTTAAAACAAAGGTGATGTTCGGGTGCTGTTTGCGATGCAGGGCGTGCATGATGGTATGGGTCATTCCACTGCCGTCGCTGCCCTTCAGCGTGGAAACGGGAATGGACACGTGCAGCAAATCAAGGGTCACAAGCTTCCCAGATGCTACAGGCCCGCTTAGTATCATCTTCCCGGTTAGCGTTGAGCTTTTCACCGACCAGTCATGCAACGTCGAATGGCCGCGCACGACTACTTTACTGCCCGCCGCCGAATGGTAAGTTACCGCAGTTGCTGCGACCGCTGCCGGCAGTGCGTTGGAAGAAATCATTAAACCCAGGATCACCGCCATAACGGACAAGGTGGTTCGCAAACTCTGTGGATAATAATACGCCCGCATAAAAAGTCCCCGCATGACCGGCCCTGCGCTACACAGCGCCGTTGAGGCTATTATCAAATATTGAACCAACTAATTCAAATGAGTGTTAGCCGCAGAGTGTTAGCCGCAGATGTCGCTGCGCACCGCAATATTTCCGTTCCACACCGCCTCGCGGAAAATACATCGCAAGGGCGCATCTCCAAGCAGCGCCTCCCCTGATGCCTCCTTCCCGGCACCCCCGAATGCGGCAAAAAAATCGCCCAACTCGAAAAAAAGGTACCTGACACCTTTTTTTTCGGAAAAGGTGTCAGGTACCTTTGTTTTGAAAAAAAGCCCCGCACGGCGGGGGCTGTGCGGGGCTGGGGAGTTGTATCGGTGTTGGAAAATTGGGATGTGCCGGGTCGTGCTTCGCGTCAATATTTCCCGGCGTTAAAGCGTTACTGAAAGTTATCGGGAAGCGCGCTTGCGCGGCATCAGCAGTAATCCGCCCGCGGCCAGAATAATCAAGGCCAGGGTTGCCGGTTCCGGCACTGCCGCTGGATCGTTCACAAAGCCGATGCCCGCCGGGCCGCCCAGGCCGGTGACGATGGGGGTCAGTACGCCGGTGCTGAAGTTGAGCATATCCAGACTGTGGTTGGTTTTGTCGGAGGAATAAGCCTGATTCAAGGTAAAGCCGTTATTGGCGGTCAGGGCATAAACCACGTTATTTTTCACATCGGAAAATAAAAGTGTTCCGCGCGCGGCGGTGGCAAAACCTGTGTCATCGGTATTGACCGGGTTGCCGGAGGCATCCGTCAGATTCAACACGGAAATGCTCTGAGTTGCACCCGGATTGGTAACTTCAGTTAATTGTGCTCCGCTTTCGTTGGACAAAAGCAGACTGCCCGTGGGAGTAAGGTTCAGCGAATCCGGATCAAAAACATTCATCTGCACGGTTTGACCGGTCACAGAATTGGTCGCCATATCATTGCCCCAGACCACACCCATCGCGGTGGCTGTGGCAGGATAAGAATTTGGATTGGCGGTGACCTGGTAAATGACAGGATGGCTGTTGACCTGCCCGGGGCCATCGCCGCCATTATCCGGATTTGAGCCGGATGCATAGAGGTTCCCATTGATAAATTGCAGGCCGTCAAACCCGCCACCGTGCACGGATGGGTTGGGGTAGCCATAACGCATTTGGCTGCCGGTGGCCGTGTTGATAACGGTCAGTGCGGAGTTGCCGTCTTCATTTTCATCGGTGTAAAGCAGGCCGTTATTGCCCATGGCCAGGCCTTCCACATGGCCGGTCACATTAAAATGGTTAACCAACTGCCCGGTCAGGGTGTATTGCGCTACAACGCTTTGGCCGCCGTCACTGCCATCGGACATGACGTTGTTGCCCCAGCCGATAAACACACTGTTGCCGGCGACGGTGATGTCGTCCGGGGCGCTGACGACTTGTGAAGCGCCGGGGATAATTCCCTGATTCAATCCCGCTGCCGTAAAGGGGGACGCAAAGGTGGTCAGCGAATAACCGGCCGCTACGGTTGGACTGCCATTGGCGTGGGATGCAGCCAGGGCCAGCGTGGTGGTACAGGCGGTGGCTACAGCCAGTGCCTTGCCAGGGGATATTTTTGGGTTAAGTAGACGCATGATCGGTTCCTCCGGAAGAAATAAAATCGGATCACAGCAACATCGCGTGATCTCCGAAAAGCAGGTTATGGGAACCGTATTTGCGTAATATGAGAGAAATAAAAACTTTGCGTATGGCTCGACAGCACAGGTTGCTTTTTTTCGCTATAATTTTGATGATAGTGGATGCAAGATGGACTTGTTTGGAGAATCAGACCATGGAACAGGCTGTTATTGATGAATATCTGCGACAGGCATCTATCTTTCCGGCAGCCATAAAAGGCTTGACTGCTGCGGACCTTAACGCCTGTCCGATACCCAATACCTGGAGTATCCGGCAAATCATCCTGCATGTCATGGACAGTGATCTAATTGCATCCGACCGCATGAAACGCATTATCGCGGAAAATAATCCTACCCTGATCGGATTCGATGAAAGTGCTTTTGCGGCTCATTTGTTCTATGACCATCTTGACGCGGTGATGGCAGGGGAAGTCTTCGCGAAAAATCGTCTGCTGACTGCGGAAATTCTCAATCGCCTGCCCGCAACCGCCTTCCTGCGTGCCGGTACGCACAATCAGCGCGGGCGCGTTACGTTGGAAGAACTGTTGAAATTGTATGTGCAGCACTTTGATCATCACATGAAATTTCTCAAGCATAAACGGCAACTACTGGGCAAGCCGTTGTAAATAGCCGGAATAGTTTTACGCCGGTACATCCATGTTGGTGCACGCCTGCACGATAAAGCGCTCCATGTTGCGCTGCGGATCGCCCAGGCTGGTTTTTGCCGCCATGTCCGCTGCCAGCAACGCAGCACTGACCCGGCGGCTGCCTGCAATACCCCAGCGGCGGGCGGAAGCCATAACGGCGCTGGCCCGTGGTGCCGGCCAGAGTTTAAGTTCCTTGATTATCTGGTTATCGCTAAGGCGGCGATCCAGCATTTCCCGTGCCCGCAACACCTGGCTTAGCCAGAAAAATATGGCTCCCACCAGAGAAAATCCGATCCGCGCATCCATCTGCCATAGTTCTGTATGGCGGGTTAATGCTTCCTTGGCGTTCCCTGCGGCCAGGGCGTCAATAAGACTCCATACGACCTGTTCATGTTGAAAACCAACCAATTCATCGACCATCGCGGTGGTAATCGCAGTTTGTTTATCCGCGAATAGCGCCAATTTAGCCAATTCGCTTTCCAGGCGTCCCAGATCGGTGCCCACCAGGTCCGCCAGACGCATGGCCGCCTGCGCATCGAGGGTTTTTGCAAACTCGCTTCGCGCATGCTGGGTCAGCCAGCGCGGAACTTCATCTTCCTTCATCGCCTGGCAGAGGATCACGGCACCTTGTTTGTCCAGGAATTTATGCAGGCGTGTCGTTTTCAGCCAGTTATCACAGATTAATACGAGCGTGGCGTTGTCACTGGGGGCCTGGGCATATCGCAAAATCAGATCGCGAGCTGTCGAAGCGCCGGAAGCTGCCAGTTCTTCGGATTGATCTTCATCAATCTCATTTTGCGATTCAGGAGTGTTGCCGCCCCGCGCTTTGAGCAACATATCGGCCGGCTCAAGCACCACTAACTTGCGGCTGGAAAACATGCCGAACGTCCGGCATTCATCCAGCAAGGCTGTGACTGAAACATTCGTTTCCATGCGAATATATCCCGCGTCCATGGAAGACTCATCCAGAGCCGCCCGGCGGATTCGCCCCAGCCACTGGCGGCGCAAAAACGCCTCACTTCCCGCCAGCACCATGACCGGATGTATCTGAATTTTAGCTTCAGTAATCTTCGCTGCCATGAGAGTATGTTAATTGTATGCTGGCACAAATGCCAACCGCATTCCTGGCGCTGCCGCCGCTATGTTTATATGGTATTATCAGGATCATGATCAAAGTGGTTAAAGTTGTGGCTTTAATGAAATCTCGGCAAGATTGCACGGCCATCGCAGATTGCTCTGAAGGCATTGGCCGGCCGCGCGGATTCAATTTTCAGATCTCGGCTTTTCTGGTTTGTATTCTGGCCGGGCTGTCAGTGCTGCCACCCCTGGCCCATGCCGGGGCTGCCAATGGCGGTGCCGCACGGAAACAACTGGTGAACGTACTTGCGGGAATGAAATCGGTTCAAGCAATTCAGTCCGCCTTTTTATGTGAAAAGAAGTTGCAGGTGCTTCGGAAGCCTTTTTTCAGCAAGGGAATTATTACCATTGCCCGACCCAGTCGGGTTCGCTTTGCAACGATTTGGCCGTATCGCTCCTGCTATATTCTTAACGGACGCCATCTTGACATGCGTAATGAATCCAATGCGCATTGGAGCACCAGTTCAGTGGACTCGCAGCCGGCGATTGGAATTATGATGCAGCAATTCGCGGCGTGGTCGCTGGGGAACGTCGGTAACGTCAGCAGGCAGTATCAGGTCCGTTTCCAGAAGGCGCCGCGTCCGGTGCCAAAAGATGCTCCGGCCGGAGTCGTGTCCGTAAACCATAAAAAAACACCGCCCGACCTTGAACTGTTTACGTTGCGTCCGCTGGGCGGATTGCTCCAAGAGGCCATTCGTGAGATTCAACTTGGCTTTGCGGCCTCAACCCAAAAGGTTACGGTCGGACATCAGGCTGGCCCTGAACAATTAAAATATATTCGTATTGTCGCAAAAAATGGCGATCAAAGCATGTTCTGGTTGCGCCATACCCGGCTGAATCCGCGACTGGCACCGAAAAGTTTTGCCCCGGTGGGTCCGCCATGAATCCACCCGATAGCCCAAGCATTGCGGGCGCTAACGCCCCGAAGCCCGATCAACTCACGCGTTGGATGATCTGGTGGTATGGGCGATTGCAGAGGCAACGCATTGGCTTAACCGTGGTGCTGCTGGTGCTTGGCGTTCTGCTGTTTACCGCATCGCGGAATATTGTGTGGCAGACCAGTCTGTTGAGTTTTTTTTCGGCACACAGCGCAGCGATCCATGATGTGCGGCTGTCCGAGGATCGTAATGGCTTGGCGGATGCCATGCGGCTGGATGTGCATTTTGCTGCGGGGAAAAAGGGCAATTTAAGTGTGGCCGTGCGCCTCTTGGCCCAGGCGCTGCAAAACACGCACGCCTTTTCAAGTCTCTGGTACGGAACACCGGCATCGCGGCAGGTTCAGGCACAAGTGGCTTTACAGAATAGCGCTCCCATTCTGCTTTCGCATCAGCAATTTAATACCCTTCGCCGGCGGTTGTCAGCACGGTGGCTGGATCACTATTTTCACAGGCAAGTGCAGAAAATGGCGGGACCCGCCGGGCAGATTGTTGCCGCACAATTGCAGGCTGATCCCCTGGATATGCGGCAATTGCTGGTTTCACAATTTAAATCCGTTCATGCAGGGGCGGGGGCGCATTTTTCCGGTCCACTGCTGGTTAGCGCCAATGGCCGACATGCGATGATGATTCTGGTTCCGCCTTTCAGGCCGGAAAATGTCGCCGCTTCTGAGAAAATGCTCACCGCGATTCGCAGTGCAATTGCATCAGTAGAAAAACACATGCCCGCTTTGCGCGTGTGGATCGTGGGACCTTATCGCAATTTTGTAGAAAATCAGCGGTTGGTGAAGCATGATTTGAAAATGATTTCAATTGTCGGATCGCTGCTGGTGGCCGGGGTTATCGCCTGGTATTTCCGTCGCATGGGTTCGGTGGTTCTGTGCATGATTCCGCCGATAGTTGGTCTGGGTGCGGCCATGGGCATAGCGGGCTTATTCCACCTGCATATTCCGTTAATCGTGCTGGGATTTGATGGGTTACTCTGCGGCTCGACGACCGATTACGGCATTCAACTTATTGCGGCATTACAGCGGCGCGTAAAACAGGCGGGCCAGTATCAAACCGATATGCCCGCTTTATCCGCAAGGGATTTAGTTGGACCCATATCCATGAGTGTATGTACCAGCATGACGGGTTACGGCGCGTTGGCCGAGAGTTCCGCCACGGGGTTACAGACGTTGGGACTCTTTATTGCCAGCGCCACCGGGTGTATCTGGCTGGTGACATTTATAGTTTTACCGGCGTATCTTGGGCCTTGGGTTTGCCGGACCGCGGATTACGCGGATAGCGCGGATAAAAGAATTCGCGGTGATTGCTTGCCAACCAAAGCGCGGAACGCATCGTTAAATGATGAGATCGCACCGGAATCCGAAGGGGCGGATGTGGCGGCTAATGGCCCGAACAACCGGGCAACGCCCTCTGGTAATCCGCATGATCCGCGAAATCCGCGGTCCTTGTCGCGCAGCTTGAATCAATGGTTCCATCCCGGATTGCTCAAGCTCATCGCAACATCGGCATTTATTCTCATGACGCTGTGGCTGGGAAGCCGGGCGATCGCCGTGGATTATACCGCCAACGGGCAATCCTTGGATGGTTCCTCGGTGGCACTCAAGCATGACGAAGCCAAATTTTCGGCCGTATGGGGGCACTTGCGGCAATCAGGGGTGATTACGATTCATCAAGTGTCCGCGGATCGGGCGCTAGCTCAACTGCACACGTTAGATCATTTGCTTAAGGTGCTGCAAGCGAAGCGATTGATTGCGGGATACACCACCGCATCGGCAATTCTTCCCGATACACAAACCGCGCAAAGGCGGTTAGCCGCATGGCGGGCGTTTTTTACGCCTGAACAGATGGTTCACGCTCAGGCGCTTCTGGCGGAAGCTGCTATCGCGAATGGCTTGCGTGCCGGTGCTTTTGATTCCGCACTCAAGTCCTGGCAATCGCCATTGGGTACCGCATCGGCGTTGCAGCGGTTACAGGAATCACCGGCAACGCTGTTTCCCGGCGTGGTCGCTATTGGCCCGCATGACATTTCCATTTCTTCGACCGTGCAGCTTAATGCAGCGCTGCCTCCGGCGCTGGCCACCCGATGGGCCGCGGACGTGCGGCATGATGTTCCCGGCGTTTCCATCATTTGCGGGCAGGTGCTCTATCTGAATGCATCGCATCATGCTCAGTTAGAAGCCAAGCGCTTGTTCCCCTGGGTGATACTGTTTATTTTAATTCCCATGTGGATCTATTTTCGGCGGCTGGACGTTGCGGCTATCGCCGCACTTTCCCTGGCGATTGGCTTTATCTGGTTGCTGGGTGTAGCGCAGTGGTGGGGCGGCGGCTTAAACCTTCTTTGTCTGGTGCCGATACTTTTCACCATGGGCGTTGCGGTGGATTATGGCATTTATGCGTCCAGTGATCCGTCTCTGGGGCCCGGCGGTGCCATGATACAAAATCGCAATTCCGCGACATTTCTGTGCGCTGCCACGACCATTCTGGGAACGGCGGCTATGATTCTGGCAGGTCATCCGGTGCTGCATTGGATTGGAATAACATTGACCGCGGGAATTCTGGGCGGCTATCTGGCGAGTTATTTTGTGGTAGGGCCGCTGGTTAGAATTGTGCTTAATCCACCGACAGCACCGACGAAGAGGCGGATTTACCTGATGGTATTAAATGTCTGGCGAACCATCGTACTGCTGGCCATGGCGATTCTACTGGTAGGCCTGCTGGGAGGGTGTTGCAGTGTGCCGCCGCCGCAGGCGTATCGCCCTCCGATGGCTCCTCCGCCAACCACCGCTGCCGCGCGCCATGCCCTGGCCAAATTCCCCCGACAATGGGATCGGCAATTTTTTGCGGCGTTAAACTGGCACGGCCATCGCGTAAGCATGATCGGAAGAATAAAGGGTAAATCCCCGGGCACGCTGCGCGTAACCTGTGCGTCGGAATTTGGAACCCTGTTGTGCGATGTGCGTGTTACAGGCAACGCGAGCCAGGTGCTGCACACTTCCGCAGCGTTTCCCAAAGCTCTCGCGCGGCATATTGCAATGGATGTCGCATCAGCGCTGCGTCTGCCGGCGGCAGCGGCGTTGCCGTTAAAAAACTTTCACCGCCGCAAACATCTGCTTTCTGGAACGCGTGATCATACACGGTATTTATTTGCCGGGCCGGCTGGAACGTTGCGCGTCTGCCGTATCCGGAATTCGCATGAGAACATCGAAATCCAATATCGTCATTATCATGACCGCCATGTTCCGCACGAAATACTGATCTGGGATGCTGGCCATTGCCTGCTGTTGACTATAAACTTTGATGCACAATGACACGTGTACTATTCAGGACACTCTGTGATAAATAAACGCCTATCAGGTGATACAGTAGGCAGAAGCCATGCGAGTCAGGTCGGCAAGCATTTATTCTGGCCGGTAAAACGCTGGCAGGCCATGCAGATCAAGGCCCTGCGCGGGCATATTAACCACGCGGGCAAGTCGGCCTTCTATGCCGGGCGGTTGGCTAAAACTATAAAATCGCTGGACCATCTTGTCGAATTTCCGCTGACGTATAAAGATCAGTTGGCCGCAGCGGGCGAGGCGGCATTTGCTTGCGCGAATCAACATGTGCGCGAGTGGGTGACGACGTCCGGTACTATGGGTAAGCCTCTGCGTGTCCCCCTGACGGAAGCGGATTTGCAGCGCCTGGCGGAAAATGAGGCAGTTGCTTTGAACATTGCCGGGCTAAACCGGGGCGACACGCTGATTCTGGCGCTGGCACTGGACCGGATGTTTGTTGCGGGTTTGGCGTACTGGCTGGGAGCGCAGAAATTAGGAGCGGCGTGCATCCGCGCGGGGGCTGCGTATTGTGCGCAGATCGACGTGCTGCAATCGCTTCTGCAGCCCGGAAGCAGGACGTTTGTCATCACCGTGCCGTCGCTGCTGGCGGGGGCCGGCGGTGCGGTGTGTTGCGACAACCATGCGCCGAAAATTCAGGCGGTCATTGGTATTGGAGAGCCTTTGCGCACTCTGGCGCTATGTCCCAATGCCCTGGCGCAGCGCCTGGCGGATAATCTGCGGGTGCCCCTGCTTAGCACGTATGCGTGTACCGAAACCTGCTGCAGCTTCGCCGAGGGGCCATTGTGTGTGGGGGGGCATTTGAATCCAGAGCTGGCGGTAGTGGAGATAATAAATGAACAAGGGGAGCCGGTCCCGTCCGGCATACCAGGTGAAGTAGTCGTTACGCCGCTGGGCGTGGAGGGTATGCCGCTGGTACGCTTTTGCACCGGCGATATTGCCGCCCTGTACACCGATCCATGTCCCTGTGGTCGCACGACTCCGCGCTTAGGCCCGATCGTAGGCCGGAAGCAGCAGTTGCTGAAGGTGCGCGGTTCGAGTTTGTTTCCCTCGGCGATTGCCGACTGCCTGAACGGGATTGGCGATGTGCGGGACTACGCCATTATCGCGCAGCGGGAGCATGATTTAAGTGATCGTGTAGAACTTCATGTATGCCTGGCAAGAAACAGTTCCGCCATCCGAGAACGCGTGGCGTTAACCGTGCGGGCGCTGTTAAAAGTGCAGCCAAAAATTATCTTTTCCAGCAGCACCACCATCCGCCAACTGCAAAGCGCTGCCAACCCTCGTAAACCCTCCCGATTTATTGATCGGCGAATTTCCGCCGCGAACTCAATGCTGCCGCATTGAGCGAAGGACGCACGTGGCGGCTGAATGCGGAAAAATGGTGCCATAAAAAAGGTGTCAGGTACCTTTTTATTTGAAAAAGGTACCTGACACCTTTTTCTCGCGCACTGGGGGCGGCGGGTGCTGTGCCGATTGCGACGTATCCAAGAGCACCTTGTTATGAAATCACATTTCGCGGAGAACTCAACACTGCAGCATTGAGCTGACAACATGCGTGACCGGTGAATGCGAAATGCCGGGGTGGTTAAATTCCGCTCTCCTGCCTGGCTATGCCGATTCCAAAATCGCTGCCCGTCCGACTCCGTGCCCATCATGTTTTGGCGGTATACTACCCGTATGAATCAGATGCCAACATCCAAGCATGATGTCGCGGCCACGCCGCACGCGGGCGGGGGACAGGTCAGGACGGAGCCGCTTTCTGTCCCGCTGCTGGCCACCTGGGCAACCTGTGGATTGTACATGTTATTGCCGGCGGCCATGACGTTGGGTCCGCGCTGGCTGCTGTTGATTATTGTTACCGCGGTGCTGATCCCACTGATTATTTTCAGGTTGCAGCAACGCTTTTTCCCAAGCCACGTATGTGGCCACATTTCCGCAGCGATTATTACGCTGTTTTCGGGTTATTCGCTAATGACACTGGTGCGGGATTTGCCTCGGCATCATGATGCGCCGGTACAGATGCTCATGGCGGCGGGCGTGCTTTGGATGATTAATGTCTTGATTTTCGCCTTCTGGTACTGGCGGCTTGATGGCGGGGGGCCGCACGCGCGGGCATCGCGCGGCCATTATCAAACGGGGTGTTTTTTGTTTCCGCAAATGACCATGAAAAACAGCGATCCATCCTGGTCGCCGCTTTTTTTGGATTATTTGTTCGTCGCCTTCACCACCAGCACCGCTTTCTCCCCAACCGATACGCCCGTACTTTCCCGCTGGGCGAAACTGTTGACGATGTTGCAGGCCATTATTTCTCTGGGCATTGTGGTATTAATTGCCGGTCGGGCCATCAATATTATTTAAGTGCCGACCGGCCGCAGCTTAACTTTTCCAGCCGCCGGATATTTCCGCCATTGATTCTCCGCCCTCTCGGCGCTACCATCTTGAGTGTATTGGAGAAATGAACCAATACCGACTGCCACCGATGCGTGACGGATTGTCGCTGGCAGAACGTACATTCGTATTGTAGAACGTGATGAGGATAAACATGGCCAATGCCCCTGCCGCGCGTACCGTAGCTGAATTAAAAAAAATGTCGTATCAACCCTGTTCGGTCAAAGACGAACTGCGGCGTAATGTCATTGCTGCTCTGCGCAGCGGTAAACCGTTATTCCCCGGTATTGTAGGCTATCGCGAAACGGTTATTCCAGAAATGGTGAATGGCCTTTTGAGTCGGCATGACATGCTGTTTCTGGGACTGCGCGGGCAGGCCAAAACGCGGCTTTTGCGTATGCTGCCGGATTTACTGGATCCCTGGATTCCGGTTCTTGCCGCGTGTGAAATTCCGGATGATCCGCTGGATCCGCATTTAGCTACCGGAAAAAAGATCATCGCCGAGCAAGGCGATGAGGCCGCGATAGAATGGGTGCATCGCAGCAATCGTTACCATGAAAAACTGGCCACACCGGATGTGACGATCGCTGATTTGATCGGAGAAATTGATCTGGTGCGCCATGCGCAGGGACGCTATTTATCTGATGAAAGCACCATGCACTTTGGCTTAATTCCGCGCTGCAACCGCGGCATATTTGCCATGAACGAGCTGCCTGATCTGGCCCCTAAAATTCAAGTCGGGCTTTTCAATGTGCTGGAAGAGCGTGATGTGCAGATTCGCGGTTACCCCATTCGCCTGGATTTGGACCTGTGCATGGTATTTTCCGCCAACCCTGAAGATTACACCAATCGCGGCCGCATTGTCACCCCGTTGAAAGACCGTATCGGCACGGTGGTGCGAACGCATTATCCGCATACCATTGGGGAAGCAATTAAAATAACGCGGGAAAATGCGTGGCTGGAACGCGACAGCGGCATCAAGGTGACGATTCCGCTTTATATGCACGAAATTCTGGAGGAATTTGTCCGCCTGGCACGCCACAGTCCGCATATCAATCAGGCCAGCGGCGTAAGCGTTCGGTGCTCCATCACCAATTCAGAAAATCTGGTCAGCTCTGCCGAACGTCGCGGCATTGTTCATGGGGAAAACGCAGTTGTTGCCCGGACGGATGATCTGCCGTTTATCCATGCCAGTTGCCGCGGAAAAATTGAACTCATGCTGGCGGAAGGCGAATCGGCGGAAGATAAACTCGTGACATCTCTGATCGGCGAAGCGGTGAAACTGGTCTTCAGCCGGCAGGGCGAGTTGGATGCCTTTGATGACATTTGCCTGCAATTCAAGGGAGGCTTAACGCTGCAGGTGGGTGATGAGGTTTCCACCGCCACTATGCTGGAAAATTACGCGCATATCAAAGGCCTGAAAGCCGCCGCGGCTCGCATGGCCGGCAAATTGGATATGTCCCCGGATGATCCGGCAGCGCTGGTAAGTGCCGGCGAATTTATTCTGGAAGGGTTGTATGTGAATAACCGCTTAAGCAAAGTGAATCTGCCGGGAAAAACATTTTTTCGGAAATGAGCGTAGGCCGGAAAGAAAAACCGCGGATTACGCGGATTACGGGGATAAACGACGGGCTTTCATTCGCCGTCGCCTATCGGATTATGATCGGCTCGTGGCAACAAGCGCAAGAATTCTTCAAGCTTCGTACCGCTGGACCGCACAAGGCTTCGGAATGTGCCTGAACCCCGCCAAGGGAAATGCAATCCAAAATGAACTATAAAAAAAACCGCGGATTTCGCGGATTACGCGGATAAACGCCGGGCCTTCCGTGTCGGCGGCCGCCACTCTTATGTTCAATGTTGATCATCCGGATTTGGGTTATCCGGCGATTTTTCACAGCTCCGATCCCACGGTTCTGGCGTTTGCGTGGGGGACCGTGGCAACGGTACCTCTGGCTACAGTTCTGGGGACAATGATTGCCATTGCAGCGCAGGCGGGTCGTGGTTCCCGCATTTCAGCTCGCGATTTATTTAAGCCGTTGCTGCTGGTATTTGGTGCCATGGCCTTGATGGCTGTGGCGGGGGGAATCTGGGGTTATCACGCGTGGCAGGCGGATTCAAAATTGTTTGTAGCGCGGCGGGAAATGACGGATTTCTGCGCCCATCTGATGTCGTATTGTGGGGGATTATTGGGAGCGGTGGTGCTGGTGATATGGATTGTTATTCATCGGCGTAACGCGCGGTCTCCCGGCACGTAGCATTCCCAGATATAGGATTGATTCGGTGCCGGGATTCTGCGGCGGGAATTTGGACCTATTCAAACTTGTATTGCGGTAGTATATTTACGTAGCGTTCATGGAGATCCTGAAGCCAGCGCCACCTGGTCGACATTGTTTCCCACAGTCTTACACGCGAGGAGTAATCATGCAGCGAGAATCTGAAATCACATTGCCCCAGGTAAACCGAAGAGAATTTACGATGCAGCTTGCCTTGGCCGCAGGTGTTCTGGCCAGCGGCTCCGCCCGGTTGGCTCGTGCTGCGGTATCCTGGAATCAATTGCCGGTTTCGCCACTGGTCCATGCGGATCGTCGCGTGACATTTCTGTTTCAGGACGCCAAGGCAAAATCGGTTATTCTGGAAATGGGCGGAGTGTCGGCAGCCCCTCTGAAGAAAAATGCCAAGGGCATGTGGGCCGTTACTGTCGGGCCATTGGCACCGGAAATATATACATACGCGTTTTCCGTGGACGGTGCACGGGTGCTGGATCCGCTGAATCCCTGGGCGAAGCCGAACCTGTTTTATTCCGCCAGCATGGTTCTTATTCCCGGCAATCCGCCGTCGCTCTGGCAGGATTGCAACGTGCCGCACGGTGTGGTGCACCGGCATTTTTACCATTCTAAAATCGTCGGTGATAATCGCGATTATTACGTCTATACCCCGCCGGGATATGAGGGTGATAACGCGCAAAAATATCCGGTTCTTTATCTGCTGCACGGCTACAGCGATATGGCGGACGCCTGGACAAAAGTGGGAAGGGCCAATTTTATTCTCGATAATCTTATTGCGCAGGGAAAAGCCCGGAAAATGATTGTGGTCATGCCGCTGGGATACGGAGATTTGCGGGTTATTTCCCGCACCGGGCCGGGGTTAAATCAGAAGCAGTTGTATCAGAGTAATGTGAAAAAATTCCAGGCCACGCTGCTGACGGAAGTCATGCCGCGCATCGCGCGGCAATATCGGATTCAGACGCATCGTGAGCAGACCGCAATCGCCGGGTTATCCATGGGGGGCGGGGAATCTTTGTCGGTGGGGTTAAATAATCTCAATCGCTTCGCGTGGGTAATTGGCATGAGTTCATATCTCAATACCAGTGGCCCAGACTTTTCCAGTGTTTTCCCCACGTTAAATAAAAGCGATAATGCCCGAATTAAACTGCTGTGGATCGCCTGCGGCAAACAGGATCCCATTGTCGCCAAAGCCAATCATAATCTCGATGCCTGGATGACGGCCAAAGGCATTAAGTTCACGCCCGTATGGACCCCCGGCCAGCATGCCTTTCGCGTATGGCGGGGAAATTTGTCGACGTTCGCGCCGCTGTTGTTCCAGCAAGGAACTTGATCGGGGAAACAGTTAGGCGTAGAAAAAGGAGCGTATCAATTCTGGTCCAGGTAATCGGTACTGAATATTTGCCGCCATTGTGTTGTAACAAGGGTTGCTGGTTGCGCTGCGGCACCCTGCACAACCACCGGCTGGCCGGCCGGTGCCCAGGTATCCGGCCATTTCATTGTCTGGCAATGACCGTCCAGAAATGCGACATTGAACTCGCCGGAGTGGATGATCGTGTTGATGTTCGCAATATCGTCTGTGCTGGCCGGCGTGTTGGGATTCAGAGGCCTGCTCAACGACGGCGTGTTTGCTGGGCTGGGGGCGCTAACTCTCTCGTGACTTCCGGGCAAGCCCCAAGTTGCCACGTCCGGGGTGGTTTGCCAACCCGTGGCGTACCCGCCGTCACAGAGGACGATCGATTGCGAAGGGGCTGAAATATCAGCGATGGCGTACGCATTGAAGCTTGGGGGGTAATATGCTGGGCCGTTCGAGTTGTTAGAATCCTCCGGCTGATTGCTGACGTTCAGCCGGTATGAGCCTGGGAGGTTCTGGTAAGGTTGTGCCGCCGCCAAGGGAAGCGAGGAATATCGTAACTGCCCGTTTCCCGCCCTGCGGTAGTCGTCCTGAGTATCCGCCGGGTCTTGAAGCACTCCGAACCTGACATATTTATCCACGACCAAAACCTGATCCCAGTTCAGCGGGCTCGCGGTGCCAAGCGTCAGACTGGTGCTGTATCCCCATATCTGCGGTGAATCGTAGTACGCCCCGTCGCAGACTGCGGCGTTGCCAGCCACCCCATACCCATTATTCTGCCCCTTCACCATATATCCATTATGTTGATGAGCAAACATGATCAGTGACTGGGCGATTGTTCTCTGATTCGCCAGGCATCCGACGGATTCTGATTCCGCTTTCGCCGCCGCCAAGGCCGGAATCAGAATGGCAATGAGAATCGCGATGATGGAGATAACAACAAGAATTTCAATGAGTGTAAATGCCCGGCGCGATATTCCGCGGGAGATTGAACCGGTTTGGAGAAATTTATTGACCATGAGCGTTTCCTCTCGTAAGAATACTACGACCTTCTCGCCTTGCGGCCGCATCGCGAACTTCCGCTATATGGAATGGTACATCATCCAGAGGTCAAAAGTAAAGAAAAAAATACGATATTTTACTTATAGGCCAACAGGCCGCCCGGCATGACCGGTAAAAACTGGCCCTCCAGCACCACGTTGCCTAAAATGCCTGTACCACCGCAGTGGTTCGGCGGTAAATTATGTTTTTGGAGTTTATCATGGCCATGATGCGTGCAGTTCAGGTTTCTCGTGCAAAAGGGGCTTTTGAGATGGTAGAACGGCCCATTGGCCAACCCGGTGCGGCAGAGATTCGCATTAAGGTTCAGGCCTGCGGCGTTTGCCACAGCGATATGTTTGTCAAAGAGGGACTATTTCCCGGCATAACTTATCCGCGAATTCCGGGCCATGAAATCATTGGTACCGTAGACGCCGTGGGAAGTGGGGTAAAAAACTTCCAGCCGGGGCAGAGGGTGGGTGTGGGCTGGCATGGCGGCCATTGTTTTGTCTGTGAGCCTTGCCGGCGGGGAGATTTTATTCATTGCGGCAAAGAAAAGATTGCCGGTATCAGTTATGACGGCGGCTATGCTGAATATTGCGTAGTTCCCCAAGAGGCGGTTGCGATGGTGCCCAGGGCGCTGGATGCGGCGGATGCCGCGCCGCTTATGTGCGCCGGCATTACAACGTATAACGCCCTGCGCAACAGCGGGGCCAGAGCCGGTGATGTGGTGGCCATACAGGGCCTTGGCGGATTGGGTCACCTGGGCGTGCAATTCGCGCGGGCCATGGGGTTTCATACGTTTGCCATTTCCGCTTCGGATGCCAAACGTGAACTGGCGATGAAACTCGGGGCACATGAATATATAGATACATCCAAAGAATCTCCGGCGCAGGCATTGAAAAAATGGGGTGGTGCACGGGTTATTTTAGCTACCGCACCCGATAGTAAATCGATGGCACCGCTGATTGCAGGCCTGGGCATCGGCGGCCATCTGGTCATTGTTGGAGCCGGCACAGATCCGATACCGGTAACGCCCCTGCAGCTTATCGGCGAAAGCAAATCGATTGCCGGCTGGCCATCCGGTACTGCCATGGATTCACAAGATACGCTGAACTTTGCGGCCCTTACGGGCGTCAAGGTGATGGTGGAAAAATTCCCTCTGGATAAGGCTGAGGAGGCCTATGAGCGTATGATGGCCAATAAGGTGCGATTCCGCGCTGTATTGGTCATGTAAATTGCTGGTCGGCTAGATCGCTTGATCGCTTGGTCTTTATGCCCGGCCGCGCCATGCAATGTTTTTGCCCAGCAGTTGCCGCAGCAGCGCGTACCACTGAATCGCAACCAGCAGGCCTATTCCCAGTGGATGCAGGAACGCTCCCAGCAGGGATTGCCGAAAGCGAATCGTCAGCAGCATGCGCGGCCAGTAACTTAGGGCCGTAGCGATGGCTGCGGAAACAATCAGGGCGGATTTTGAGTGCAGCAGCAATGCTGTAATCAGCAGCACCGCCGGCATAACCTGACCACCCAGCAGAATAGCCGTCGCCGGAACAATGACGTTTCGAGATGCCAGCGCCTCCGTGGCATTTTTCGCCAGCCCATGAAATACCTGGCCTGCGGATTGATACATCCGACAGGTGGCTATCGCGGTGGCGTCAAAGATATCGGTGGCGAATCCGGCCTGCCGGAACGCCCGTGGCAGCGTGATTCCGTCATGGCGTGAGGCACGAATGGCGCTATGGCCGCCGACCGCCATATAAGCGGATTTCTTCGCGATAAACAGTTGCCCGCAGCCGGCACTGTACGCCGGATTACTGGTTTTTCTCATCCGGTAGATCGGGAGAAATCCCAATAAAATAAAGTGCATCAGGGGAATCAGGAGTTTTTCAAACAGGCCCTGCGTTTTCTGCAAGGGAAATCCGCTGCCTAATGCCACGCCGCTGCTTTGCATGAATCCGGCCATACGCGCCAGGGCATGGGGTGCAAGTTCCACATCGGCATCCATAAATACCAGCAACTCATATTTGGCGCTCTGCCCTAATTGCCAGCAGGCGTATTGTTTGCCGCACCAGTTCTCCGGTAGTGGGGAGGAATTCAGCACGGTGACCCGGGTATCCCGTGCGGCCAGGGTTTGCACAATCTCGCCGGTGGCATCTGTGGAGTCGTCGTTAAGAATAATTAATTCAAGCGTTACATCGGTATTGGCCAGAACCGATTCCGCCGCCGCCTGAATATGGCTCGCTTCATTTCGCGCGGGAATCAGAACCGATACTGCAGCGGCAGGCCGTTGCGACCCAATCGGCGGCGGTGCCTGGAATAAGAAAAAATTGATCGTCAGCAGCACGGCCGGAATACCCGCGAGGATCAATGCCATCATCACCAGCGCCGGCAGCATTACAAACGGTCCTGTTCTGCATGACTTGCGGAACCGGACACCGGCTTTTTTCCGCCCAGGCGCCGGCGTAAGTCATAAATCCCCCCGGTGCCTGACCGGCCTTTTAACAGCATGGTAAAACCTTCTTCTGATCGCAGAACGGCTTTGGCCCGCAACGTATTTTGCCGCACTTCCAATTCGGAAGCGAGAAGTTCGGTCCATTGTGCCGCAGTTTTATCCTCATAGGATGCGGGGTTGATCTCGGCGCCGATGGAAAGCAACGCCTCGGGCAGGCGGTCCTGCCAGAAAATATATTCAACCGCCATGGGTACAAAACGAATCGGGCGAATATCTCTGGCCAGATGGCCCAGACCGGGTTTGATCGTAACCGGACGAACCAGAGCATCCACAAAATCCCCCTGCGGCGTTACCCAGAGAATGGCATTATTTTGTTGCAACACATTCCGGCTGGCCTGCAAAAATTCCGCAGCGCCACGGGCTGTGTTTTTATGGACGGGGAAAAAGCCCAGTTTCCGCATGACAGGATATTGCGCAAGGGATTGGGCATCGATAGGACAATAGTGTTTATGGCGCGGATAAAATTGGCACGCTATCACAGCCCCCAGCAACGGGTCCCACCAGGAGGGATGATTCAAATAAATAACCGTGGGGGTAACAGCCTGGGGGATGATGCTTTGGGCATCCAGCCGCACGGCATGAAAGGCCTTGCGCACAAAGCGCGGGATGTACCATCGGGCCATAGCCGCCACGATCGGGCTATAGACCGGAAGCGGTAAATCGTTCATCGGTAACTCCGCCCAGGCAGCCGGTAGCTCACGCTGATCTTCACGCAGGCCCTGATTTCGCCATAAAATTCCTCGCCCTGACACACTTTCAGGTTTGCGGCTACCGAAACATCCCAATTCATGTAAGCCTTCCACGCATTTATTACCGCCGATTAGTTTAGTCGCATTGCCGCAAGATGTCTTGGATGGCGGGCAGCCCCAGGGTGGGACGTTTTGCAAGTGTTCCGCCCGTACGGTGCCGCAATCGTCTGCTTGACGCACGTCGAGAATGGGGAACTTTGCCGTTTACCGATCCCAAACGGTGGTGAACCGCGGATTACGCGGATACCAATCGGGCTGCGGCCCGATTAGAGCAGGTGTGGGTAGAACAGGTGAAAGTAGAGCAAATAAGGATAGAACGTGAGAGCGGCTGCCGCCGAAACGGAAGGCCCGACGTTTATCCGCGTCTTTTTTACAGTCTGTTGTGAATTGCATGCCGACCACCGGGTTATCACCACGGTGCTCCATGACGCGATGCTCACCGAGAGCACCGGATGATAATCCGGTGGTTGATCCAGTGCCGCCAACCAACCACCGGGTTATCACCACGGTGCTCTGTGACGCTACGCCCGCCGGGCACCGGATGGCGGAGCCGCTGGAAGGAATGCAACTATAAAAAAAGCAGCCTGGGCCTTTTATTCGGCCCAGGCTGCGGGGTTGTTTGTTAACCGGAACCACGGTGGCTGGTTTTGACGCCTTTCAGGAAATATTTCTGGAAGCTCGTGCAGCTCCGCTTCAGGCGTTCCTGTGTTTTCGGCCCACCAGCAATAGCCCTAACGCACCGGCGCTGAAGAGGGCGAGGGTGACTGGTGCGGGAACCGCTGCCGCACCGCTGATGACCTGTAAGCCGTTGATATCGGCTTCACCATGGCTCGGGCTACCACCGGTATAGCTTATTGCTAAATGACGTGGCCGTGGTACCACCAGTCACCAGAAACTGAATGTCAACCACACCCGCCTGGGCCGTGCCGGCCGCAGCACATCCTGCGGCAACGATTGCCACCATAAGCGTGTTCTTCATAGATTTCATAACGTTACTCCGTAAAACAAATAACTGGCCCCTTTTCCACGCCGGCCGCAATGGCCGACAAAAATGGAACCGAGAACCCACAAAACAACCAGGATGCCCCAACCGAGAGCCTCTCCGCGGAAAACCTTTTTGGCCTGCCGCCCTCTGTTCCAAAAATGATTAAACAGTATTCTCCCCCCGTGGGGAGTCCTGAGCACGACCCTGAACATTTCTTTAGATTTTAAGAACGCCACCACAGCCATCCAGTAAAACGCAACAGGCCCAAAGTCTAAAAACCCGAAGCCCGTTCACGCTTCTTGCGGTCAACTATTTTTCCCCAACTTGATAATAAGCGTCAAAGCGCGCGAGTCAAGGGGAAAATCGTCCCACAATCATCCCACAGACGGTAGCCGGTTAGGCCGCTGTGGATTAGACTTTAGCCATGTTCAGGGGAAGCAGGGCCGAAGGGGTTTCGGAATCTATGCAATCCCCGTGCCGATGGATTCTTGCGGTTGATATACGCGAATACTATTTTGTTGCTGGCGGTCGGCTTTTTGCTGGGTGGCTTTATCGTTATGGCCGGCTTGGCGCGCCGATCGGCCCACACTGCCGCTTATATCAGCATTATTTCATTACTGGCAGCCCTGGCGGCGGGTCTGGCGGCCATTATCCGCCGCCTGGCGCATGCCGGAGTACCGGGGCAATCACAGACGCACAGTCTTTTATTTACCTGGTTACCTCTGCCCGGCGTCGCGGGCACGGGCGGCACACCGATGATTGCGATGGGCATTTCCAGCGGATCGCTGAATCTGGTTTTTTTCATGTTGTTTCTGTTCATTGTGCTGTTAGCCCAACTGCACACGCTGGGAATGCTCAAGTACAAGGCGATTCGTCCGGATTATTTTGCGCTGGGCACTCTGACCGCATTTTTCCTGGCCTTGGCAGCATTATCGATCAATGTGATGCAGATGTATCTGCTGCTGGAACTGGCCATTTATACGGCCTGCAGCATGTTGCAGTGGGCGAATCGACCGCCCGAGCGGCCCATTGCCCGGCGTATTTTGCTGCCGCACGCGATTGCCGATGCTTTATTTCTGATCGGGATTACCATTTTTGCTTTGCATGGAACGCCATTGGACCATCAGATTCTCTTTGGACATGACCCGTCGCGGATGTCTGGAGTTGCCGGGGGAATGCAGCAACCCATTGCCGCACTGAAAGGCTGGTTCCCGGGTTTAACCTGGCGGAGTCTGGGTGGTATGTGCCTGGTGGCTGCGGCTCTGGCGAAATCCGGGCAGTTTCCCCTGCATACCTGGGTGCCGGAAACCATCACCGGCTTATCGGGGGCAAACGCCATGCTCTCTGGAACGCTGATAGCCGGGGGCGGCCTGTTGCTTTTGGCACATTGCGCGGGGCTGCTGAATCTCAACGCCGCGTTGACTGTAGCGATGATGGGGGCCACAACGCAATTTTGCGGATCATGTATTGCTCTGGTGCAGAAAGATATTAAACGCACGGTGGCGTGGCTGTTAATTGCCCAGACGGGGTTGAATTTTGTATTTTTCGGTTCCGGCAACGAAGCGGCAGGGTTGCTGGGTGGGCTGTTGACCGCGCTGATTTATTGCGGACTATTTCTGGCTGCTGGAACGGTTTTACGCGCCAGCGACGGTCAGCGTGATATAACGCAGCTTGGCGGCGTGTGGCGACGCCTGCCCATCACAGCCATTGTCAGTGGCATGCTGGTGCTGGGCGGCGCGGGCGTGGGGTTGTCGGGAATGACGGAAATTATGCGGCAGGGTTTGCTGCATGTTCATGCCTACGGCTGGGGCATTGGTGAATTCGGGAAGTGCTTATATTGGGTGCCGCTGATCATGTGCTATGTGACGGCACTGGCCTTGGCCCGATGGTGGTATCTGATTTTTGCCGGCAAAGCCCGCGGCCAACCGCTGGAAGAGGGTGAACTGGCGGTGCAGACATTTCCCTTGCTGATTCTACTGGTGGGAGTCATTATTGCGGGGCAACCGTTTGCGGATCTAAGCGGTTTATTTGCCCATGTCATTGGGATGCCGGGAGTCCGACATGTGCGGCACATTGCGGCAGGTTTTGACGGGATGTTATTGCGGCCCCTGGAATGGCTGGGGCCTGCGGCGCTGGCGGTGGTGGCATTGGTCTACGCCGGTGGATTGCAAAAGGCCGATACGCTGCGCCGGCGCCCGGGACCGAACCTGGTATATCGGTGGCTGGCGGCCGATATGTATTTTGCGGATCTGTTTTTTGTCCTGTTGGGCTTTCCCGCACAGGTCATTGGAAAGGCGGCGGCGTTCCTGGATCGGTGGGTGGTGGAATGGCTGCTGGTGACGTTGGCCATTGTGATCCGGTTGGCAAGCATTCTTGTAGCCGCTGCGGAAACCGGATTAAATGTTTC
This sequence comes from Planctomycetota bacterium, assembly GCA_021808105.1. Classification (GTDB taxonomy): domain Bacteria; phylum Planctomycetota; class Phycisphaerae; order WQYP01; family WQYP01; genus JAMDCX01. The sequence continues at coordinate 9,228 of JAKBCC010000019.1, read as the reverse complement.
CTTCTGGGAACGCCTGGAACGTCCGGCGGGGACGGCCGCAGGACAACTAAGAACATTGAAGCGCAACCGGCCGGTGGTCTACGTCCTGCTGGCCCTGGCCATGGTAAGTGTTATAGCGTTGCTGGCGGCATGGATAGGTGCGTAACCCCGATATCGGCGGATCGCGGACAGGTTAATTTTGCGGCAAGTTTGAAAGGTAGACTTGAAACCATTTTTTTACAGTTCAATTCTGACGTGGCTGATGGTCCTGCCGTTAATCGGTGCATTTGTTCTGGGCATTTTGCCCATCGGACGTCTGCGACTGATTCGCTACAGCGCTGTGGCCGTCAGCGCGGGCAATATGCTGATAGCTCTGGCGGCGGCGCGGCTGTTTAACTGGTCGCCGCAATTCAGCGGCCGGGCGCAGCTGCAGCAAAACGTGATGTGGTTTCGGGATTTGAATGTTCACTACCATGTGGGTGTGGACGGCTTATCCATGGTGACAGTCCTGTTGATCTGCGGCATAAGTCTGATCTCTATTCTGGCCAGCTACGGAGTCAATGCCCAGGTGAAGGCTTATTATGTGGTCATGCTGCTGCTGGAAGGATGCGTGGTGGGGGCGGCAGCGAGCATGGATTTGTTCCTGTTTTATCTGCTTACCACACTTTCACTGTTCCCCTGTTTTCTGCTGATCGGTGTATGGGGAGGGGCGCGGCGAAGGCCGGCGGCTCTGAAACTGGCATTGTTCTGGATTACCGGCTCAGCAGCGATGTTGGGCGCGTGTTTGTTAATAGGTCTTTCTACCCGCGGTGTTGGAGGCTTTACCCAGGGCACGCTAAGCTTTGCCCGTATCGCCCAGGATCCGCAATTAAGACTGGCTTTAGGGCCGGCCAATCCGTGGACGACGGCGGCGTTCTGGCTGCTGATGTTGGCGCTGGGAATTCGCCTGGGGACGGCGGGGGTACATTTCTGGTTGCCCGACGCCCTGGCTGAATCCGCAGCTCCGTCGGCGATGATGATTATCTGTTCGCAGTTTCTTCTGTCCGGTTATGCCCTGGATCGGTTTGTGGTGGCGTTGTTTCCCATGCAGTTGGCGATCTGGCGCAATACGCTGGCCATTTTGGGCGCTGCCGGCGTGGTCTATGCGGCCCTGTGCGGCCTGGCGCAAAGTGATTTCCGCCGCGTCATTGCTTACTGGCTGATCGGGCAGGGCGGCTTTATTCTTCTGGGGGTTGCTGCGGGAAATATAACGGGCCTTAATGGCGGATTTTTGTTGAGTCTGGGGGCGGCGGTAACGACCATGGCCATGCTGTGGACCAGTCATATTATTGAAGTGCGGGCCAGCCATCGGGACTTGCCGCGCCTGGGCGGCCTGGCCCAGGTCATACCGGATTTATTTATTTTTTCGATGATTGGTTTTATGTCGGCGCTGGCGTTGCCGGGGTTGGCGGTCTTTGGCGGGGACTTGCTGACCATATTGGGAATGTTCCGTGCCGCATCGGCAAGTGTCACACAGCATGTGCTGATGGGGAATGCCCTGTTACCGGCGGCGTTGACGATGTGTCTGGCCATGGTGCTGATGGCGGCGGTGCTGTTGTGGACCATTGAGCGGCTGTTTTTCGGACCGGGGCGCCCGGAGCATCAGCATTTTCATGCCTTGTCTCTGCGCGAGCGACTGGTGTTTCTGCCTTTGATCATCGCCTTACTTGCCGGAGGTATTTTACCGACACTTCTGGTGCTGGATCCTGTTGCGCCGGTGCTCAAGGCTTTGGCGCGTGCGCTTAGCGGCGTGCTGCATTGAGCGGTGAGAGCCGTCGGCAGGCTGCCATTACATAAAACTGGGATTTTAACTATGAACTCAATTGAAACTATCGCACAGGAGAGCCACGCCTGACATACCACGTGCTTGCCATATTGGCCCCGCAGATTGTGCTGCTGGTTACCGTTGGGTTTCTGGCACTTACCTCCCTGATGCGCTCTGGCGCTTCGCGCCCGGGCAGTGTCATCATCTGTTTTACGGGCATGGTGATTGCAAGCTTAATGCAGTTGCGGTTTTATCCCCTGACGTTTGGCACCGCGCAATCGGCCTCTGTACCGCCCTGGCTGGCTGTGGATCCGATGGGGTGGGTTTTTACGACGGTGATATTGCTTATCGCGACGGCGGCGGTTATGACCCGGCGCTTGCGAAGTTATAGCGGGCAGGGAGATTTGCGATTCTGCCTGCTGATTACCCTAAGTACAGTGGGCTGGAGCTTAATGCCGGCATTACACAGTTTGCCGGTTATGGCGGGGGGGATGCTGCTGGCTTCGCTTCCTCTGGCCATGCCCTCTACCTTTAGAGCAGGCGATCACCTGGCGTTTACAACCGTGGCATTGCTGGCCAGCTTATTAGTAATGCTTTTAGCCTTGGCGGCCCTGACCAGGGGATGTTTTGGCCTGCAGATTGGCCCAGCGCTTATCACCACGCCGCACAGTGCGTCAGCGTGGGGCGGCGTGCTGGTGATTTTATTTATGACCCCCATGTTATTCTGGGCCGGCAGCCTTCCGCTGATCTGGTGGTACGGTAGCGCCGCTGGTGATGCGCCTGCCCCCGTCGTTTTGTTTTTGCTGGTGGTACCCGCCATTGGATCAGCAGCACCCTACCTGCGAATTATGCACCGCTTAATTTTCATCGCGCCCGCCGCCGCCAACGTGGTCACACTGACGGTAATTTGTCTGGGTGCTTTGGCGGTTGGCGCTTATGGGGTTAAAGCTTTATTCCAGTTTGTGGTCCCGGATATTTTAGGAAACATCATCGGGATATTCATGGCCTGCACCTTTGTGACGCTGGCCGCCGGGATTTCGTTAAGGCATGTGGCGCTTGCGGATCTGGTTGGATGCGTGCTGTTGTATGCGCTTACCGTCGGGATCGCATTAGGCTCATCGGTTGGAATTATCGGCCGAAAATCCCTGGGATTAAATCAGCAGTGGCCGTCCTTTGCCCGTGTAAAGCCTTTGCATGCGCTGCTTTTTCTGCTGGCGCTATTGTCGCTTGGCGGCCTTCCGCCGACGCTGGGAAGCATTGCCCGTATTGAGTCGTTTTCAGCTGCCGGCCCCGGCTCTGTACTGGGTCTGGCGGTTTTAGGTATTAATGCGCTGGGGATTTTAATGGGCAGCGGTGCGGTGATGCGCGTCGGGAGTTATGCGATGATGGGTATGCCGGAAATAAACCAGCCATTGGCCGTAACGGATAAACGCCGAAAGAAGCGGCACCTGGCCGGCGGCGTGTTATTGCTGCTTACGGCTGCGGGTATTTTAAATGGCTTGGCGTTACTGGCGTACAATCCCATTGAGCAGTTGGCCACAGCGTTCGCTCCGGCGTGGGTAGCGCGGTAAGACCGGACGATGTGGTGATTTGCTGTAACAGCAGATGACACAATAATTAAGAAGGACACATGATGAGCACGACGGAACAAATGGTTATGAACGCCCCGAAAAACCGGTTGGTGGTAGCGAACGCCAAAATTGGCATTCGTCCCGCGATTGATGCGCGTCGCGGAGGCGTGCGGGAATCCCTGGAAAAGCAGACCATGGATATGGCGCGAAGTGTAGCGCGATTAGTAACCGGGAAACTGCGTCATGCGGACGGCACGAAAGTGCAATGCGTTCTGGCGGATACGACGATTGGCTCTCTGGCGGAAGCGGCGCTTTGCGCGCGAAAGTTTGCGGTTGAAGGTGTCGGCGCTTCCATCACGGTCAGTCCCTGCTGGTGTTACGGTTCGGAAACCATGGATATGGATCCACTAATTCCCAAAGCGGTGTGGGGGTTTAACGGCACCGAACGACCGGGAGCGGTGTATCTGGCCGCGATCGGAGCGGCCCACAGCCAGAAAGGGTTGCCGGCGTTTAATATCTACGGTCAGGATGTGCAAGGTGCCAGCCAGAGCGCGATCCCGGAAGATGTGGAACAAAAATTACTGCAATTCGCCCGCGCGGCCGTGGCGGTTGCGGATATGCGCGGCAGGTCGTATTGCTCGATTGGCTCGGTCTCCATGGGTATTGCCGGGTCAGCGGTGGATGCAAGCTTTTTTGAAGCGTATCTGGGCATGCGGGTCATGAATGTGGATATGACCGAACTGGTGCGAAGGATTGACCGCAATATTTTTGATCCGCAGGAATTCGCGCACGCTATGAAGTGGACGAAAGCCAACTGCGCCGAGGGGTTGGATGCCAATAGCGCAGCCAGTCGGCGCAGTAGAGCACAAAAAAACAAAGAGTGGGAACAGTGTATAAAAATGGCGATCATCGTGCGCGATCTGATGGTCGGTAATCCGCAACTGGCAAAACTCGGCTATGGGGAGGAAGCCCTGGGATATAACGCGATTGCCGCGGGTTTTCAGGGGCAACGCCATTGGACCGATCATTACCCCAACGGTGATTATCTGGAAACCATTTTGAATTCCTCGTTTGATTGGAGCGGTATCCGGCAGCCGTATATTGTCGCGACAGAAAATGACGCGCTTAACGGGGCCACGATGCTGTTCGGCCATCTGCTTACCGGCTCAGCGCAAGTCTTTGCCGATGTGCGTACCTATTGGAGTCCGAAATCGGTGTTTCAGGCCACCGGGCACGAGCTGCAGGACGATGCAGCGGGTGGAATTCTGCATTTGATTAACAGCGGGTCCGCGGCATTGGATGCAACGGGTTGCCAGACACAGAACTCTCGGCCGGCCATCAAGCCCTGGTGGCAGATAAAACCGCAGGAGGCCGCCGAGTGTCTGCGCAGTGCTCAGTGGTGTCCGGCCATCTATGAATATTTTAGAGGAGGCGGTTTTTCCGTGCGCTATCGAACGCGCGGCGGCATGGCGGTAACCGCAGCCCGCTTGAATCTTATCAAGGGATTGGGGCCGGCCCTGCAAATCGCGGAAGGATGGACCATTGATTTGCCTGCCGGCGTTCATGATATTCTCGATAAGCGCACCAATCCCACTTGGCCCACCACGTGGTTCGCACCGCGCTGCACCGGGCAGGGAGCATTTCGCAATGTGTATTCGGTGATGAACAATTGGGGTGCCAATCATTGTGCGCTAAGCTCGGGGCATATTGGCCATGAGCTGATGACGCTGGCGGCGATGTTGCGCATTCCGGTGTATATGCACAACGTGCCTGATGATCGCATTTTCCGTCCCGCCGTCTGGACCGCCTTTGGCGCTAACGAGCCGCAGTCCGCGGATTTTGCCGCCTGCCGCAATTTCGGTCCCCTGTACGGGAAATATTGATCGCGATGCGCCCCGCGGAGCACCGGATGAGTAATCCGGTGGTTGATCCAGTGCCGCGAATCAACCACCGGGTTGTCACCACGGTGTTCTGGAAGTGCTTAGCGGGTACAATCGTCATCTTGCTGCGGCGTGGGCTGTGGATGATTGAGTTGGCACGGTTGGAAGACAAAATTATGGCATCGAAGGAAGACGTACTTGAAGCATTGCGTTCGGTTCAAGATCCCGAATTATTCAAGGATATTGTCAGCCTCAATATGGTGAAGTCGGTTGAGGTGCATGGTGCAACTGCCAAAATTGATGTGGAACTTACTACCCCGGCGTGCCCGCTTAAGGATCGCATTCGCGCCGATGTGACAGCGGCGGTCGCACAGGTGCCGGGCATTTCAAAAGTCGATATTACTCTCAGCAGTCGGGTGCGAGCCGCCAGTGATCCGCGGACGATTCTTCCCGGTGTAAAAAATATTATCGCGGTGGGGGCGGGTAAAGGCGGCGTAGGTAAAAGTACGATCGCGGTTGCAATAGCCGCCGGCTTGGCCATGCGCGGTGCGACGGTCGGATTAATGGATGCTGATGTGTACGGCCCATCAATTCCCACCATGACGGGGCTGGAAGCGCAGTCACCGGCGGTTCAGGGGGATAAAATCATCCCGTTTGTCGTGGGTCCGCACGGGCAGAGCATCAAAGTCATGTCCATTGGTTTTATTGTTCCGCGTGAAAAAGCTCTCATCTGGCGCGGGCCGATGGTGCACGGCGTCATCAAGCAGTTTCTTGAGCAGGTGCAGTGGGGCGATCTGGATTATCTGGTGGTTGATTTGCCACCGGGCACCGGAGATGTGTCTTTGACTTTGGCACAATCTATTCCATTGACCGGGGCGGTGATCGTGGCTACGCCGCAGGAAGTGGCCCTGATGGATGCACGCCGGGCGGTGCGAATGTTTCAGCAGTTGGGCGTCTCGATTCTGGGAGTGGTGGAAAATATGAGTTATTTTGTCTGCGATCATGGAACACAATACGACCTTTTCGGGCGCGGCGGCACGCAACGCATGGCCAAGGAAATGGGCCTGCCGTTTCTTGGCGAACTTCCCATGGATATCCGCATTCCGCAGCACGGGGATAAGGGCGAACTTTTCGCCGGGTTCAAACCGGGCTGCCCGTCCCAGAGTTTCCTTGACAGCATTGTGGAAAATCTGGCCGGGCAGATCAGCGTGCGCAACATGACCCGACCGGCGGCAAAATCTTTGAAACTGGAAGTCACGGAGTAAGCAACAGGTCCCAGATAACTTCCCCAAAAACTGACTTACCGTCCCTCACATAGCCGCCGGCTCTGCCGGTGGTGCCGGCGTCGGCTACCGTGCAAATCGGAAAATTATTTCGGTACCGTTTCTAACTGTGGCCTATGCGGCGGCATCACGTCATTGGCGGACGGGATTGGTTCGCATACAATTCATCGGTAACGGCTGATGGTGGCCGGCAGGAGCTATTTGTGGCAGAAGAAAAATTCGATCTGGTAATTGTCGGTTCCGGTCCGGCGGGTTATGTGGCGGCGGTGCGGGCGGGTCAGTTGGGGAAAAAAGTGGCGTGTGTGGAGCGTGCGGAGCTGGGCGGTGTTTGCCTGAACTGGGGCTGCATTCCCACCAAAGCCCTGATTCAGGATGCCCATTTAATGCATCAGATGCACCGTGCGGCCGGTGATTATGGCATTACCGTCAGCACCGAAAAAATGCAGTGGGATAAAATTGTTGCCCGCAGCCGGTCTGTGGCCCTGACCATGAGCAAGGGCATTGAATTTCTGTTCAAGAAAAATAAAGTCGCAAAATTTTCCGGCAATGCCTTTATTCCCAAATCCGGCGTGGTGGAAGTGCGAGATGACAAGGGCACAGTTACCAGCACCCTGCAAACGGATAAAATTCTGATTTGTACCGGGGCACGCAGCCGAGATTTGCCGACCATCAAGCCCGATGGAAAACGCATTATCACCAGCCGGGAGGCGATGATTCTACCAAAAATCCCGGGAAAAATGCTGATTATTGGAGCCGGGGCCATCGGTGTGGAATTTGCGTATGTGTACAACGCATTTGGCACGCAGGTCACGCTGGTGGAAATGCTGCCCAATATCCTGCCGATTGAAGATTTGGATGTAAGCACGCGACTGGAAGCCATTTTCAAGAAGCGCGGCATGGATATTCGCACCAACTGTAAAACGGAAAAAGTCGAAGTAAAATCCGATGGTGCTGTGGTAACCCTGTCGCGGGATGGTAAGACGGAAACACTCACGGTGGATCTGGTGCTTCTGGCGGTTGGCGTGACGGGCAACGTGGAAAATCTTTTTGCCCCCAGCGCCACGCCCATGATGGATCGCGGTGCCATTAAAGTTGATAAGAGTTTCAAAACCTCCGTGGACGGCATTTACGCCGCCGGTGATGTGATCGGGCCGCCGTGGCTGGCGCATGTGGCGAGCATGGAGGCGACGATTGCCGTGGAAAGAATCTTTGCCATCAACAACCGGGAAATGGATTACGCCACCATTCCCGGATGCACCTACTGTTATCCTCAGGTGGCCAGCGTGGGCCTGACGGAAAAGCAATGTAAGGAAAAATCGCTGGATTATGAAATCGGCAAATACAATTTTGCCGCCAATGGTAAAGCGCAGGCCATGGGCGAGCCGGACGGCTTTGTTAAATTAATTTTTGACAAGAAATATGGTGAGCTGCTCGGCGCGCATTTACTGGGTGCCGAAGCGACGGAAATGCTGGCCGAACTGGTACTGGCCCGCAGGCTGGAGGCCACGCGCGATGAAATTGCCTCTACCATTCATGCCCATCCCACACTTTCCGAAGCGGTGATGGATGCGGCCATGGTGGGAGGGGCGCATGCACTCTAAATCCTGTGTAAAGAACATCCGAAATGTCCGTATGGGCGCATGGGTTGGGATAAAAGGCACACAACGCCTCCAGACGCCGTAAGACCGCGGAAATTCAGGTTATGCAACTGCGGGTAAAATAACGTTGCGGCGCGTTGAAAAAAAGGGATTCGCATGGAATCGGATAATAACCTGCCGGCAGATAATCCCGACGCGCCTGCGGCTGCGTCACAGTTTCCGGGCCTTGGCGTATCGCCTACGCCGCCCGGTACCGCCGGCGTACCGCAATCTGCGGCAATTCCACCGATTTCGCCCGTGTCGCCGCGCGCCGCTCGCGCTACGGGCATTTCGGATATTGGCCTTCGTGAAATATTGGAATTGGTGATCCTGGCGCTTATTTTCGTCTTCACGTTTCGCATCTTTTGCGTGGAGGTGTTTGTCATTCCCACCGGTTCCATGGCCCCTACCCTCAGTGGCGCGCATTTCCGGGCGGTGTGTCCTGTGTGCGGTTATAATTTCAATGTCAATGCCAATGTGGATCGACAATGGGTCCCCGTGCGTGATCCGGAAACCGGTCAGGTTGAATCGACACTGGTGCGATTAAGTAGTGGTGAACTCAACAATCCCTATGCCATTCCTGCACCCGGTTATTCCATGTGCCCCAACTGTCATTTTCAAATTCCCGCCGATGCGTTGCGCGGTAAACCCATCGTCAAACGAATTTACAGCACCAATAATTCTTCGGAAACCCTGCAGTTCCCGTATACCTACAACGGTGACCATATCCTGGTGATGAAATATCTGTATTGGCTTGCGCCGCCCACGCGGTGGAATATCGTGGTCTTCCGCGAGCCTATGTCCGGGCGGCAGAACTTCATCAAGCGATTGGTGGGCCTGCCCGGAAATACCGTGGAAATAGTCAACGGCGAGGTATTCATTGACGGCAAGATTGCCCATAAGCCGGTGCATGTTGAAAAGGCCATGTTGCAGGTGGTCTACAACAATGACTTTTACCCCACGGATGCCGGCAAGCGACGCATGAACGGCAACCGCTGGAGCAATCCCTGGGTGGGCGAGCCTCAGACCAGTGCGGCCGGCAAATGGTTTACCGGCGGCCGGGTTATCAATTTT
>JAKBCC010000128.1 GCA_021808105.1 Planctomycetota bacterium | reverse complement strand
ATTTGTTCAAGACGCTCTGGCCGGTCAGAGGTCTGGTGTGGCAGAAAGTAACAAGGAGCCTGTATGATTCGATCTTCCTTAACCCAGGCCATAAGGGCCTTACACTTATCGGGCCTGCTATCGAGCCTGGAAGTCCGTTTGGCTGAGGCGATGGGCAATCGTCTGGGCCACGCGGAATTCCTGGAACTGGTGCTGCACGATGAGATTGCCGTGCGTACCAGTCGGCAGGTGCAGCGGAGGATACGCGCGGCGTGCTTCCGGGAATGCAAGAGTCTGGATGAATTCGACTTCGCCTTCAACACGACCGTTCCCCGGCGGCAGATTTATGATCTGGCCACGGGCCAGTTCATCCGCCAGAAAGGCGATGTGTTATTCCTTGGCCCGCCGGGGGTGGGTAAAAGCTTCCTGGCCCAGGCGATCGGCCAACAGGCCATCAAAAGCGGCTTTATGGTGCTGTACCGTTCGATATTCGATCTGGCCAGAGACTTTTTGGAGGAACAGTTGCCCCAGCAACAGGATAAGACACTGTACCGGTACCTCAAGCCCGATCTGCTGATTATTGATGATATGGGCATGAAGCAGTTGCCCCGGCGAAGTGGAGAGTACCTGCTGGAGATCATCCTGCGGCGGCATGAGAACCGCTCGACCATGATGACCAGCAACCGTCCGCTGGAAGACTGGGGCAAGCTCATTGGCGATGCCCCCGCTGCCACGGCCATTCTGGATCGCTTCCTGCAACATGCCCAGATCATCAGCATCACGGGGAGAAGCTATCGGCTGCAGCGTCCTGCCGTATCGCAGATTCCCTCAGGCCTCGGCCTCTACACGTCGGGGAACAGCAATGATGACTCATCACCGCAGGAAACGGCCCACCCGCCTACCTCACGGGAAGCCAACGCGAACCCGGGCCGGATGCAGCCACAGGGAATGGAACAACCACTCCAGGCCAACCAGGTATCGGAGGAAACACCATGATGGTACGGTATTGGAAAATAAGGAAGCTGCCAATTTTGCTCGCCTCAATCGCCGGCGGGGCGACTTGCAACTCTCTTCCCTCATGGGAAGGCGACCGTGCTGCCGATGAGAACCCAGGCGTGGCAACGGCCCCGCACAGCGCACCGGTGAAGGCCTCCATTGGCCGGCCTGACACTACCGAACAACATGCGAATATGAACTCAACACAGGCATTGACAAGAAAGGTTATTGGACGTTATAAGAAAGAAAACCAGTGGCTGGTTTTGAACCCCTGAATTGCGCCCTTTGGTGGCTGGTTTTGAAGCGCCCCGTGACACTTTACGTAATGTTCCGCGCAGTTTTCACAGGTCCAGGGTGGCCAGGGTTGGCCGCACCCGCTACTCCTTAATCAGTCTGGCCCGCTTGGATGGGTGCCAAGAACACCGTCTCCTCACGGGTCTTAGGGGGCCGAGACAGCCCATGATCGGCCGAACACGGGCGCGGGTGGCGTAGCCCAAGGCGATCTCCACACTGTACAGTCTTGCGAGAAACGCTACCAAATGTTGCGGATGGAAGATATGCAGATGGCTGATTTTTTTTGATACCATCTTTATAAATAATTCCCGCGATCTCATTCTTTGGACTGTACGTGCGAATATGCACCCAGCGTTCGGCAGCAACTTTCCCCCGGTTTTTCTTCAGGCATTTTACAGCGGCAGGATATTTGTACTTGCTCGTTTTGACGAATAGATCAAACGCTGTGCCAGCGTGATGATTGTTCGTCAGCCCTCCCTGCACCGTCAGGCGCTTTATACATTGGCGTTCCGGCGTTATAGTTCCACTTTCGGCTAAAGGTTGCCGGTTATTGCGTTATTGCAGGAGCAATTGAAATGTATCACACCCTCACAAAATCCAAAGCTATCGCTGTTCTTATGACTGCCATGGCCCTGTGCGCCGGCGGCTTGATGGCACCGACATCGGCTAAGGCAGCGTCTATCAAACTTGCGGTGGTGGATTTGGGTAAACTAACGTCCCAACTCACGGAACAGTCTGCGGATCAGCAGATCATGCAAAGCCGCTTATCCCAATTCAAACAGGAAGTAAATGCACGGAAAAAGGCGATTCAAAAACTCGAAGAACCGCTGAATCCCCAAAGCGTTATCGCGCTGAAGCAGGGTACTCCGGAATATAAAGCTCAGGAAAACAAATTGCTCAAAGCCAGCCTGAAATTGCAGGTATTTGAACAATTCACACAAGATCGGCTGAAAATCAAACAGCGCATGCTCACCGCGGATATCTACCGTGATGTCAACGCCGCCGTGGCCCAATACGCCAAAGCCCATGGCATCGACATGGTGCTGGTAACGCATAAATTTGATTACAACGTCACCAGCACGCGGGCGCTGATGCTGCAAATCGCCAATCGTTCGGTGCTGTACCATGATGGTGCCGTGGATATTACCGCACCGCTGGTGCGAATCATGAATCAGGCGTATCAGAAAGCCAATCCGCAGTAAGAACTGCGTACCCTGGATAATTTCGGAGTTTCCCATGCCTTTTTCAGCGCTACAGGCAGCCGAATGGTGCGGCGGGAAAATTGAAGGCGTGCCCGGGCAATTATTTGATTCCATGGAATCCATGGAATTGGCCCAGGCCAATCAACTGACCTTCATTGGAACCGCAATCTACGGCCGAAAGTTTGAACAATCCCCGGCGGGCGGAGCCGTATGCCGCGAAGGCCTGACCGTTCCGCGCCGCGTGGATCAAACGCTGATTATGGTGCCCGATGCCGATTTAGCGGTGGCGGAAATTCTTGCGAAACTGGCTCCGCCGGCACCGTTTCCGCCCCTTGGCATTCATGCCACGGCCGTGATTGCCGATACTGCAACACTGGGAACCGATGTCCGCATCGGACCCTGTTGCGTGGTGCAGGCGGGTGCAAGTATTGGGGACAACACCGTGCTGATGGCGCAGAGTTTTGTAGGCCGCGACGCGCGGATTGGTCAGGAATGTGTCATCTGGCCGCAGGTGGTCGTGCGAGACGGTTGCCGTATTGGCAATCGAGTTATTCTGCATTCGGGGTGCGTCATTGGTGCCGATGGCTTCGGCTACCGATTTGCGCAATCCCGGCATGTTAAAATTCCGCAAATCGGCGGTGTGATCATAGAAGATGATTGCGAGCTTGGTGCTAATACGACGGTTGATCGCGGTAAATTTTCCAATACGATCATCGGGCAGGGAAGTAAACTGGATAATCTGGTGCAGGTGGGCCATAATGTGCGCCTTGGTAAGCACACGATTCTCGTGGCACATGTAGCCATCGGAGGATCAGTTCAGGCCGGAGATTACCTGGTCGTTGGCGGCGGTGCGGTAGTAGCTGATCACCTTCGGATCGGTGCGGGAGCACAGATCGCGGCATTTTCCGTCGCCGCATCCGATTTAGCCGCCGGAGACCGGGTGGCGGGAGCGCCGGCGCGTGCGGGTAAACAATACTTTTCAGAACTGCGCGCGTTGCACAAGCTGCCGGCGCTGGTGCAGAAGATTCAGCAGCTTGAGCAACGGATAACAGAGCTTGAATCCTCCACAAAAAACAATTGTCAGTGAAGCAGTGGTAACCGGACGGGGGCTGTTTACCGGGGAACCTGCAACGCTGACCTTTAAGCCCGCCCCAGCCGGCCACGGTGTGGTGTTTGTACGCAGTGATCTGGATCGGCCGGTGCGAATTCCCGCACTGGTGCAGCAGATCACCAAACGGACCCGCCGGAGCACCATACGCAACGGTGCCGATTCCGTGGAAACCATTGAACACTGCATGTCCGCCATCCACGGCCTGGGCATTGATAATATCGAAGTCAATATTTCAGGCGGCGAAGTCCCGGGCGTGGACGGTTCATGCCTGCCGTTTGTTCAGGCCCTGCAAAGCGCGGGCATTGTCGAACAATCCGCGGAAAAGCAATTTCTCCGTATCAGCGAACCCGTGGAAGTTACCGATGGCACGTCCACACTGATTGCCTCCCCGGCCGCGGGCGATGAATTTCAGATGATTTTTGATCTGGACTATGGCACCAACACCCCCATCGGCCACCAGTTGTTTTCCTACACACTGGGCGATGATTTTGCCGACGTAATCGCCCCGGCCCGCACGTTTGTGCTCAAACACGAAGCCGACATGCTTCGCCAGCGGGGCCTGGGATTGCACTTGCAGCCCGGTGATGTGCTGGTGATTGATAACGACGGGCCAATGGCCACGAAATATCGTTTCCCGGATGAATGCGTGCGGCACAAGATTCTGGATATGATCGGGGATCTGTATCTGCTGGGCTGCTCAATTCGCGGGAAAATTATCGCGTATAAATCCGGGCATTCGCTCAATCACGCCCTGGTGCGAAAACTGGTGTCCATGCTTCAGGCCCAGCGCCATGCCGCCTTGAGCGTCCGCGGACCTGTGATGGATATTAAACAGATCACCCGCATATTGCCGCATCGCTTTCCCATGCTGCTGGTGGACCGCGTGATTGAAATGGATTCCAACAATCATGCCGTGGGAATAAAAAATGTCAGTATGAACGAGCCGTTTTTTCAAGGGCATTATCCCGGCTCGCCGGTCATGCCGGGCGTGCTGATTGTCGAAGCCATGGCCCAGCTTTCCGGATTACTTCTGGCCCGGCAACTGGAACACAGCGGAAAATTGCCCATGCTGCTTTCCATGGATAAAGTTAAATTACGCCGGCCCGTCGTACCCGGAGACCAGCTGATTCTGGAATCCCAGACGATTCGTGTAAAGGCCCGCACCGGGCATGTAAAATGCCGGGCCATGGTTGGTGATCAGCTCGCGGCTGAGGCCGTGCTGAAGTTTATGCTTGTTGATGAATCGCAAACGTAAATGCCGCCGCGCGCCCGTCGGCAAACTCCGTCCGGAGGCTACCCGGAGGTGTGCAAGAGCCGCCCGGCCGTGCCGTAACGCCGTTTTGGAAGCGTTGAGTATTTTGAATTCTTGAGTTGGAATTTATGCCGCAGATACATCCCATGGCCGTGGTTGAAACCGGAGCGCAGCTGGCCGATGACGTAACCGTCGGGCCGTTTGCGTATATTGGTTCGAATGTTGTTCTTGGACCGGGTTGCGTGGTGCATCACCGGGCTTCGATTCATGGCCATACGGTTGCAGGAAAAGATAATCATTTTTTTCCCGGCTGCGTGATTGGTGGAATTCCCCAGGATCTCAAATATCGGGGTGGCAATTGCCGGGTTTTAATCGGGGACAACAACCGCTTCCGCGAACTGGTAACCGTGAATATGGGCACGGAAGACGGCGGCGGCGTAACGGAAATCGGCAGCGGCAACTTGCTGATGGCCAATGTACACATCGCGCATGATTGCTTTGTACGCAACAAGTGCATTTTTGCCAATAATGTGATGCTCGCGGGACATATTGAAGTTGAAGACGGTGCCGTGCTTTCCGGAGCCGTCGCCGTGACCCATTTTGTCAGCATCGGGCAGTATTCATTTATCGGAGGTGTGGCGGTGGTGGTGCATGATGTGCCGCCGTTCCTTACAGTGGATGGTCGCCCCGCCTCCATACGCGGGTTAAACCGCGTGGGCCTGAAGCGCCGCGGCTTTGATGACAAGCAGATTGAACCAATCAAGGAAGCCTATCGCCTGCTGTATCGTAAAGAAACACCGCTGGCCATCGGTGCAGCGGAACTGGAAAAACTGTATCCCGGAAACGCCGAGATCAACACCATGCTTTCCTTTATCCGCCGGGCTGCGGAGGGAAAATTTGGCCGTTATCGGGAATCCCTGCGCGGAAAAACGGCATGGAGCGGCGCTTGACCCTTGCCGTTTGGCCAAGCGTCCGCGTCAGCAGTGCAGCGCGATAGCAGGAAAGGATTCATAACCATGGCGCGACAAAATTCTCAAGCACCGCTGCCGGTTGCGGTCATCGGCGCAGGCCGCATGGGCGGGCACCATGCCCGCATTTATGCCTCCTTGCCGGAAGCGCAACTGGTGGGCATCGTGGATACGGATATATCGCGCGCCCATTTGCTTGCCCAGCAACACAACTGCGGAGCCTACGCATCCATTGAAGCGCTGCTGACAGCGTGCCCGGACCTTCGCGCCGCCAGCATTTCCACTCCAACAATTTACCATCGCGCTTTAGCAGAAACGCTTTTGATACGAGCGATCGACACGCTTATTGAAAAGCCCCTGGCTCCCACCGTCGCAGATGCCCAGGCTCTGGTGGCCTTGGCTCGCAGTAAGCAGTGCGTATTGCAGGTGGGCCATTCAGAGCGTTTTAATCCCGTGGTGCGCGCCTTAAGTCAACACCAACTGGAACCGCGATTCATTGAAGTGCATCGCATCAGCCCCATGCGTTTTCGCAGCGTGGACATCGGTGTGGTGCTGGATTTGATGATCCATGATATTGATATTGTTCATCACCTTGTCCGTTCCCCGGTGGCTTCCATCGCGGCAGTCGGTGTGGCGGTGATCGGGCGGTATGAAGATGTTGCCAACGCGCGGATCGTATTTGCCAACGGCTGCGTGGCCAACATTACCGCATCACGCCTGGCCATGAAAACCGAACGCCGCATGAGGCTTTTCAGCCCCGATGCGTATGTGAGTGTGGATTATCAAAAAAAAGCCGGCGTGGTCATTCACAAAACCGCCAATCAGGAACAGCTCGATATTCTGCAGCAACAACTTGCTGCGGAAGAAACCCCGGATTTATCCAACCTCGATTACACCCAACTGGTGCACGTGGATCAACTGGAAATTGATGATCAGGAACCCCTGAAACTGCAATTGCAATCATTCTTACACGCGGTACGCAACCGCACCGAACCAGTCGTCACCGGTGAAGACGGCACCTTCGCCGTGGATGTCGCCACCCGCATCACCGAAGCCATCGCCCGGCATCAAGCCAATCCTAATCTGTAGGCGTGATAGCGCTCCCCGGCTGACACGGTCTTTCTGCGCGTTGGAGTGCAAGATTCTCATGCAACCGCGCGCGGAGATTCTGACCAGAAGACCGCCGTGTCCCGGCCTGCGGCTTTGGCTTCGTACAAAGCCTTGTCCGCACGCGATATCAAGTCATTGATGGACCGATCATCCGGGCTGATCATCGCAACTCCCGTACTCATCGTCGGGCTGATTTCCGGTGAAATTGACGCGGCGGCGGCCACATAAGCCGCGCGTAATCGCTCGGCAATTTCCGCAGCCTGCGAGCTGTTAACGCCGGCAAGCGCGACAGCGAATTCGTCGCCACCCATCCGGCCCACGGCATCGCCGGTCCGCAACTGCCCGCTTACCGCCTCCGCAAGGCAGCGCAGAAGTCGATCACCGGCTGCGTGGCCGAGCGTATCATTGGTTGCCTTAAAATGATCCAGATCAATTAATACCACGGCACCCGGAGTCGCCTGATTCCCGTGTCCAAGCAGCCGCCACAGTTCCGCCTTAAACCCGCGGCGATTGAGCACCTGCGTGAGTTCGTCGCGATCAGCGGCACGTACGAGCACGTTGCGCATGCGCTCAGCCACCATCAGTGTTAATCCCATGTTTAACGCCAGCACAATAATAATGGATGGAAACACCAGCACCCCCAGAAGCTGCTGGGTTAAAAGCACGCCAGGCTGTAATGCCAAGGCCCCCCAGCAACCCCGCGCGGCAATCACGGTAGCGATACATCCGGCCATAATGGACATCATCCATGCACAGGCCAAATGCTCACGCCGCGCGACCGATAAAACCTCCCGGCCGGTTGCCAGAACCAGGAACTCAATCGCGGCGGACAGCACCAGCAACCGACAGGACAATTGTTCGCTGATGGGTGAGGGGATAACGAGAATTGCGAAAAATACGACGGTAAAAATCATCAGTGCCCGCAATCGCGGGCGGCGGCCGGAAAATACCCGGCACCCGCACCAGCACCACCCCCAGGCCAATACAATCAGGGTATTGGTTGCGGCGATGATCCAAAGCGGTGGCGTGCGGCCTCTGAACGACAACAACAAGACCGCCCCCATACAGGTGAAGTTCGCCAGTGACCAATATCCAAAATAATGCTCGCGCGGGCGCAGGCGATAAAAAGCCAGTTGAGCAAGCCCCATAACCGCCAGGATCAGCATAATGGATAAAAATAATGTTCGCGGGTCAGCACCCATCTTGCTATTCCCATTCAAAGATTCTTCATCGCGCAGCGTTACAAGCTGTCGCCGGAAGATTCCAACACAGATCTTGCTGAAGTTTTTATCGGCAAAGCGATCCCTGCGTAGCCAGTTTTAATTTCCTGTTGTCTCCGTGGCGATCGACTTGGTATGCGACTAAAACGGTGAGCGTGGCAATATTTCCGGGCAACGCGCCGTGCGGGAAAACTTCACAAAGCCGCCGGCTCTGCGGGCGGCGGAATACACCCTATGTGATGTTGCTGCTCTTTAATCCCCAACTGTCGGCATGCGTGGCGAATTTTTCGCCAGATGTTTCAGAATAAATAGCGAGAGGTGCACGAAATCCCCCTTCATTGCTTTGGCCATGACCTCATTGTACGTGGGGTGCTCAGGATGCATGCCTATACGGAACTGTGGCGGGACACCAACCCGCATCAATCCCCATGCCCAGAGCAGGCGTGAGGTTCGTCCGTTTCCATTTATAAAGGGGTGAATCTGGATAAATCGGCCAACCATTACGCCCAGTGTCACGGCAAGTTCTTCGGCCCGTTCCCTCGCCGTCAACTCCGACCAACGTATTTCCAAATGGACCAGGCGCGTTTCCATGTCTTGAAAAAGCAACTCGATTTCCCGGCCCACCCGCTCTGGAGTTTCGCCCGGAATTCCCGCGACTTGGACGTTTATCCGCAAACAGGGCCGCGATGGGTCAATCTGGCGGAAATTCCCCGCGTAGTAGTCCAACGGAACACGAGAGGAAAACATCGTGCGGTGCCAACCACAGCAATCACCGGAATTGACGATCTTCTTTATCGCACAGTTTCCTACTGATTGGTAGGCTGCCCGGCACGCTTGGTGGAAAGCACCATCCCGTGTGCTCGGACCATCGGCAGACCATGGCGGGCATTTACTCATCAATTGCCTGATTGTCGTCATTTATGAGGTCATCTATATTTGAGGCTGTCAGTCGATGCGCAGCAAGATCGATCCGGGCGCGCTGAAAATTCCGGGAAGCGCCATCTGCTATAGCGTTAAAATCAAGGCCTTGCTCCCGGGCTAGTTCCTGCATCCCTGCTTTAATACGCTTGAAATCTATCGTCCTGATATCGACCAGCGGAATTGCCTCCGGTGCCACGACTCCCTGCGATCCAGAGTAAGGGACACTTCTCACTTGGCCGGGAGCTTCCAAATAAGCCTGAATCAAATTCAAATACAGGCTGCACTGCCGTGCCGGCTCAGAAGGCAACGGTAAATATCCATGTTCGTATGCGAAGGGCGGGCCAAACTGCCCAGATGTAAGATGGTTGCTTGCTGCAGGCATCATTTTATCAACTCCCTTGTTTTATCTGTTATGGAACCTTCAAAAAAATCATTTTCTTCATCATGCAATTGCTCAAGCTGCTGCTTAAAATGATGGTCGATGTGTTGCGTTTGATAGACATTGATGTCCAGAAGAATTGAGGCAATACCAGCCTCCGCGGCAGGAACCATTGCCTCATTTAATATGATCATTCGGGACCTGTGGGGTGAGGGAATTTGCAGCTGCATAACGAACCCGCTAAGCGATCCCGGCAGGCTCCCTCCAATCTCCGGTGTTGTACGAAGGTAATGCTTAAAATCATCGACTGGCAAAGGGAGGTCAAGCCGATTAGAGTAGCGCACAGCCAGCCGCACAATTTCCGCAGGCTCAACTACTTCTCTGTACCAGTTCCAGATTCTGAAAAACTCATCCCGAAGATTTTCCCACGTTTCGTATGGAGCGAACCGACTGACTGTTAATCCATCAAGCCGGGCCTGCACTGCATATTTATGTTCCCCGGGGCCAGTTCTCGAATAGCCCACCTGCCTCGCGTCAAATGCCGGCACCGTGCCGGGATTCATCGCGAAAGTCGCACTCCCAGTGAATACCGGCTGAACGATAGGATAATCCGTCGTGATTTCCCGGGGAGGAGATACCAACGTCGCCAGATCCACTAAATGCGAGCTTTTCACCTGAACGTCGATTAAAGCCTGAATAATCGGCGCCTTGTTGTAGTGTTTTCTTTCCCGCATCCTGAATAATTTTAGCGGCACGCAGCATCCCTTGCAACCGACATGAGAATGGAACCGTTCACGGATTGTCCGCGCCTTGACAATATATAAAAACGAGGTAAGGGCCCGTTAAAAAATAACATTTACATTTGTACGGCAGCGGTCCGTGGCTTCAGGGTGTAATTCCACTCTCCGTGGAATGGGTCCCGCTCCAAATTCAATGTGGCCATCTCCTGCTTTGTGACTTT
>JAKBCC010000127.1 GCA_021808105.1 Planctomycetota bacterium | reverse complement strand
CGGCCACGCGCCTTATCGGAAGCTTCGTCCGAAAGTGGGCCTGAACGCTTTGCATCCGACGATGACGTTCCCGCCCGGCCCTTATCGGAAATCCCGGAGCTGGATATTCCCCGCATGCCCACCGGCTTGCCGGAATTTGACCGCGTTCTCGGCGGCGGCATCGTGCCGGGCGCGGCCGTGCTGCTCGGCGGTGATCCGGGCATTGGCAAATCGACCCTGCTGCTGCAGGCCGGTGATCGCATGGCCCGGCAAGGCCACCGGGTGTTGTATGTCAGCAGTGAGGAATCCGCGCAGCAGACCAAATTACGGGCCAGGCGACTGGGGGTGGACGATGACCGCCTGCTGATTTATGCCCAGACCAACCTGGAGAAAATCGGCCGGCAAATTCAGAAATTGCGTCCGCATCTTTGCGTGATTGATTCCGTCCAGATGATTTATGAACCCACCAATGCCTCACCGCCGGGCAGCGTATCCCAATTGCGCGACTGTGCCACGGAATTGGTCTATCTGGCCAAGGCGGGCGGAACCGCGGTATGCCTCGTGGGCCATGTTACCAAGCAGGGCCTGCTGGCCGGGCCGAAACTATTGGAACATATTGTCGATACCGTGTTGTACTTTGAAGGCGACACGCATCACGATCACCGCATTGTCCGTTGTGTTAAAAATCGTCACGGCAACACTTTGGAAGTGGGTCTGTTTCGCATGGGGGCTGCCGGTTTGGAAAGTGTGCAGGACGCGTCAGCACTGCTCATTGAACCGCACGCCGGATCACCCCCCGGCAGTGTTATTTGTGCGGTGACCCAAGGTTCCCGTGTGCTGGCCCTGGAGATTCAGGCTCTGACCGCCGACAGCATGTTAGGAGCCGCCCGCCGCAAGGTCAGCGGTTGCGATGCCAATCGCGTGGCGATGATTATTGCGGTTCTGGAAAAGCGCTCCGGCTTACGTCTGGTGGATCAGGATGTGTTTGTCAATGTGGTAGGGGGCCTGCGCGTCAATGACCCCGCCGCCGATGCCGCCATCGCTCTGGCCATCGCCGGAGCGCGCATGAAGCGCGGCCTTTCCAGCCGCACGCTGGTGATGGGTGAACTGGGCCTGTTGGGAGAATTTCGGCAAATTGGCGCTCTTGGTCAGCGCATCAGCGAAGCCGCCCGGTTAGGCTACAGCCGCCTGCTGGTCCCCATTCACCGCAGCGAAACCGACAAAGCCGCCGCCGCCGGCGTCGCACAACACATGCAAATCACCACCTGCCGCACCCTCGACGACGCCCTGTCCACCCTGGAATAACCCTCAACACAAAAAAAGGTGTCAGGTACCTTTTTTCAAGGACCAGGTGATTATTTGACGTAGGATCCATGGGAATGAACCGCGGATCACGCGGATAACGCGGATACAAGAATGGTTGGTTTAGCATTGGCAGCGGAAAAGGTTCCAGGTACCTTTTTTCGCGCACCAGAAGATTATTTTGCGTACGATACATGGGTTTGAACCGCGGAAAACGCGGATACGAGAAGGATGGGGTTAGGGCAAAAACGGTGCCAGCAATTTTCACCCGCCTGAACCTGGAGGGGAAACTTGCGGCTTACGTGCCGCATGGGAATACGATGGTTGATGCTGCGCCGCGAACCAACCACCGGGTTGTCACCACGGTGCTCTACGACACGCTCCGTGAGCACCGGATGATAATCCGGTGGTTGATCCAGTGCCGCAAACCAGTTACCGGGTTATCACCACGGTGCTCTATTGCCCGCGGGGGTTGACGAATACGTTATCGTGGCCGGGTATGATGATGTCGGCCAGTTCGTACACTTCCGCTAAAGATTCTTTGGCCTGATTAATATCAAAACTTTCCTGGAATACTTGGCCGGCTTCAAAGTGCCCTTGAGTCGGGACGGCATCGCCGGTGATCATCACGGTGCGGGCGGGGAACTTCAGCAGGATTCCGGCTTGGCCGGGGGTGTAGCCGGGCAGGGGGAACAAATCTACGCCATCGGCAAGTTGATCGGGGGCGGGCCGAATGGCTGCTAAAGTTTTCCGTTCAGCGGTGAGTTTTTCCTGCCCGTCGGCATGCGCTCCCAGATGTTTGGCCGCTGCGGCCAGGGCTTGCCGGGCGACATCCAACTCCACTTCGCCGGCCCAATGGATCGCCTTGGGGAATAAATCCAGTCCGCGTCGATGAACGGGCTTTAAATTCGTTAAAAATACGTGGGTGATTGCCTCCGGCTTTAATCCGGTACGCTCAAACAACCGTGCTTCCAGGATTTGGGCCGGCAGGGAAGGATCCACCAGAATGACCGCTGCCGCGCTGCGAATTAGTGTGGTGGTGCTGTGGCTGGTGCGTATCGGGGAACGCTCCTGCCACAGGGGATTTTTTGAGAGCGTGCCAATACTGATAACGGTAAATTCCATAGACTCCTCATGGGACGATGACCCGTAGCGGTGCCGCCACCGGGCAAACCCGCACCGGGCGTTAAACTCCTCCGGAGCTTTCAGGCCGGCCCCCAGTTGACCCCGCCAAATCAAGCCGTATGATAACCTTGATGATAACAGATGAGAAATTACAAGGACCGCATGTCGCAAATTGAACCGTCTAACGCTTTTTCCGCTCTGGGGCTTGAACCTGCGATTGTCATGGCGCTTGATGACTTGCATTTTGTCGAGCCGTCAGAAATTCAGCGCTTAATGATTCCTGCCGCTCTGAAGGGTGCGGATATTATCGGGCAGGCGCGCACGGGTACCGGAAAAACCGCCGCCTTTGGACTGCCGATTCTGCAACGCCTGGACCTGGCGCATAGTTTGCAGGCGTTAATCGTCACCCCCACGCGGGAACTGGCCATTCAGGTGGAAGCGGAAATGGTACGCTTCGCCCGGCACAAATCATCCCGGATGATCGTGGTGTACGGCGGGCAGAAAATTCAGCATCAGACCAAACTTCTGGAACGCCAACCGCATGTCGTGGTAGGGACACCGGGGCGTATTTTGGATTTAAATCAGCGCGGCTCATTACCGTTGGCAAACATGAAGTTCGTGGTGTTTGATGAAGTGGACCGGATGTTTGACATCGGGTTCCGTGATGATGTCCGGAAAATACTGGCCTTGTGCAAAGCACCGCGGCAGACCATTTTTGTTTCCGCCACCATCAATGATGATATTGAACGCATGGTCCAGCAGCACATGACCAACCCGCAACGGATTTTCACTGCCAAAGCGGATGAAACGCTGACCAATCCGGAAGCGGTTCAGTATGTGGTTGGGGTTCAGCCGTGGGATAAATTACGGGCCTTGCGGTGTTTGATTCACCATGAGCAGCCGGGGCTGGCCATTATTTTCTGCCGCACCAAACGCAGTGTGGATAAAGTAGCCCACGGCTTATGCGAAAGAGGCGTCAATGCCTCAGCTATTCATGGCGATCTGCTGCAAAATCAGCGGGAACGCGTGATGCGTGGTTTTCGCACCGGGAAAATTAATGTGCTGGTCGCCACGGATCTGGCCAGCCGCGGCATTGACGTGCATGAAATAAGCCATGTGATAAATTACGACGTTCCGGAAGACCCTGAGGCTTATGTCCATCGCGTCGGCCGCACCGCCCGAATGGGAGCCACCGGCAAGGCGTTTACGTTCGTCTCCATCGGGCAGGCGCAGTTGCAGACGGAAATTGAAAAGATGATCAACCATCTTCTGGAAGAATATCGGATTCCCGGATTTACCCCTTCCATGGAGCCAAGCAAACGACCCGGTGCGTTGCCGCACCCTGCACAGGATGGCCGGCCAGCCGCTTCAGGTGATGCCAGCGCGGGACCTGCGGACTCCCAACCCGCCACCCCGGCAGTCGATGGCTACGCGCCGACGTCATTCACCGCCCCGGAACCCACGGTAGTAACCCGCCGCCCAATTTCCGGTCGCTTCCCCACACGCCGCCGCCGGTAATTGTCGGCGAGCACGTAAATGCCTGCGCCGACGGCCTGCCAGACGGTGAAGTACCCGGCCGCCATTGCCGCCAAAGACGTGGGCGAGCGGCTCGTTTTAAGAAACATCGGCACCGCGGATGGCAGCATCATGGCCGCCATCATGGCCAACCACATAAGTTGGAAATCCGCAGCGGAACTGAACCAGGAGTGACCGTTCATCCGCATCCATATCATGGACATTGTCCAACCGCCAGGCATGTCCATGCCGCCATGCATCGTATGACAAAAATAAGCGGTTGCCCATACGCCGCCGAAAAATGCAAGCGCACACATCGCGATAAACCCGAGGGGCTGTGAATATCTCACGCCGCCGGTTAAATATTGGCGTTGCAGTTGGACGGTCATAGGGTTTCCATGCGTTCAAGCGCAGCAGTCTTTAGGCGCCCCACTTTCGTATTCATCGTGGCGGCGCCACCAGGCACCAGGTTTGCTGCGCGGGCCGCCGGCGGGAGAATCTTCCCATATCTCCTGTCGGCCCAGTGGTGTCAAATCCAGGAATGTCCAGATGTTCAGCCCCTCTACTCCGCGGCCATTGGTGTGGTACGTTCGGTACACATCCTTGCCATCATGGATAAAGACGCTCAAGCCATACTTTTCGTGCTTGTCGGTCGTAAGACCAAGGTCCTGATTGAATTCACTGCCATCGGACGAGTACCAGGGGTATGTCCACCCCATTCGCTTTTTTAATTTCTCAATAGTGTTCAAAGGTGCACGGGAGACCAGGCAAAAAGAAGTATTGCGTGCATGAAAATGCGCCAGGCAACCGAATTGATCAGCCACCATGGAACACCCTACGCATCCTCCATCCGGCCAGCCCGGCACGGTCGGTGCAAACATAAAATGGTACAGGATAAGTTGGCGACGGCCTTCAAATAAATCCAGCAGACTCTTTTTACCCTGCGGGCCGGCGAATGCGTAAGTCTTATCTATTCTGACCATGGGCAGGCGCCGCCGTTCGGCGGCCAGCGCATCGCGGGCGTGCGTGGCCGCCTTTTCCTTCAGGAGCAGAGCAGCGCTAGCCTTCTGCCATTCGGCGTGATCGACGATTTTTTGAAATATGATTTGGTTTTCACCGTTTGTTTTCATAAATTAATTCCTTTGTTCAATGGTCTATCGCCGTTGAATGCGCCCGCCGTCATTACGTCGCATATGGAAAGCGGTGAGGCCGTTAGCCCGTCGCGCGGCGGACAAAGCCGCGGGCTGACGGAAAAGACGCAACGCCAAGGCCATGGCGTGTGGCCGCGCCCGTGGGATTTACCCTTCGTCACCGCTGGGGCCGTAGCTGGATGGCACCTTCGCTTCCATGAGCCTGAGATACACACCCAACTGTCCGCGGTGCTGAATCCAATGGTTAAGCATAATCAATCTGAGAATCATCACCTTGGGCATTGTCGTGACTGGCTTTCCGTCGCGCATGAATGACGAGTTAGTCATCAGGCGGCCATTGTCCAACGTGGGAAGAATCTCTCGCACCATCTGGGCGCTGTTTTCGTGGCTACTGAGAATATCCTGCACAGTTGCGGGTTGTTTGAACGACGCTGCAGGGTCAGGTATTGGTATCTCATCCATCAGGGCGAATTGCACCACGACTCCCGGCACGGTGGCAATATGCAAACCCAGTTCGCCGGCGGTGTGGGATTTCTCATGTGCTTTCCATCCCAGCTTATCTTGTGCAATGCGCTCGAGAAATTTGCCGGTGATCTTGGACTCATGTTCGAATTCGCCAAGCATGGCGTGTGCGATGGACATTATATGCTCCTTTAAAAAGCTGGATAAAATCGTTCATTGAATATTCCTGCAGTTCCACTTAACCGCGTTTTTTCTCCGCTGCGGTGCGAATCTGTTCCAGGATTTCGCCCCAGCCCTTGGTGACATTCTGTTCGATTTCCGGTTCCATCAGCCCCATCGCCTGGTGCGTGAATTTCAGCAGGATGCCGTCAGGCTGTTCGGTGAGGCGATACTGGATATGCGAGATTGCGGGATAGGACATCATCATGGGTCCCACGATTTCCAGGAGTTTTGGCGGTTTAATCACCTGCACATGCCCCCACAGGTGCCCCGCGTTATTGCCCAGATCGCGGAACCAGCGCCCGCCAGGCCATGGCTCAAGTTTCATATTCATCTGCTGCATGGGGCCATGCGGTTCCAGGACGCTCTGAAAGACTACTTCCGCCGGAGCCGCGATCAGCAGCTCTTTAACAATATGGAAGGTTCTGATGGTGGAATCACTTACTTGTGCGACCATGATGCTACTCCTTGGAATGACGTTGATGACCCGGCGCGGAACGATTCCGCACCGCAAGGTCCCGGGCAGTTGTTTCGGCGGCTTCTTTTATGCCGGCCAGGTGATCGGTCCATAACCGCTCAAAATGTTGGATCCAATCATGTACCGGCTTAAGTTCTTCCGCGTTTAACTCATATAAGCGGCGCTGGCCGGCCTTATGAACGGTCACCAGCCCGACTTTTCGCAGGACCCGCAAATGCTTGGAGACGGCAGGCTGGGGAAGCTTGAGCTTGCGCACCAGTTCCGTAACATCCCGGCGATAGCCCAGGGCCAGCAGATCCACGATTTCCCGTCGCCGGGGTTCGGCGATGGCGTTGAAGACATCAGAAGTTGTTGCAGCTCGAGCCATGACGGTATTATATTCCCATGATGGAATATGTCAAGCGGCTCAAAAAAGGTGTCAGGTACCTTTTTTGTATGCAGGGCCAAAAAAGGTACCTGACACCTTTTCGGGGGGCCGGAGTTTCGCGGATAACGAGAATCGGATACACTGCGATCACTATGAGAACTATTGCTTTATTCAATCAAAAAGGTGGGGTCGGCAAAACGACCACCACGGTCAACCTTGGCGCGGCTTTGGCGGCGGTGGGGAAAAAGACGATCCTCATTGATATGGATCCGCAGGCCAATCTCTCCTTTCATCTTGGCTTGGAAGCCGACAAGGTGAAGCATTCCATTTACGATGTGCTGTGTCAGGAACTGCCGCTGGCCGATGCGCTGTATCCGGTGGCGGATAAACTGTGGGTGGTCCCGGCGACGCCTGATCTCGCGGGGGCGGAAGTGGAACTGGTCAATCTCCCGGACCGTGAATCACGGCTGCGCAAAATGGCAACGGCCAAGCCAGTGGATTACGATTTTCTGCTTATTGACTGCCCGCCGAGCCTGGGGCTGTTAACCGTCAATGCGTTGTGCCTGGTGACGGAAGTGATTATCCCGCTGCAGGCGCATTTTCTGGCGTTGCAGGGAATGGCGCGGTTGCTGGAAACGTGTTCCATGGTCCGGGAAAGACTCAACTCCGCCTTGCGCATCAGTGCGATTCTGTTCTGTCAATATGAATCCGCACCCCGGCTTACGGGAGAAGTTACGGAAGAAGTTGAGAAATTTCTCGGCGAGAGCCGGGAAAGCAACCAGCCCTGGAGTACGGCGGTGGTATTGGAAACACACATTCGCCGAAATATTAAATTAGCGGAAGCTCCGAGCTTCAATAAAAGCATCTTCGAATACGCCCCCAACTGTGCCGGTGCCGCGGATTATCAGGTGCTGGCGGAAGAAATATTGCAGATGAAATAAGTGTGATGTCGTGCTTTGGAGCATTGGGATATTGGGCAGTCTTAGAATTCCGCAAGGGGCGGCGTTTTTGCTGAAAGGCGTCTCTCCGTGCGGGGGTATTGTGTCCCTCCGTACCGCTGCTGCGTCAGTGGGTTACGGGTTTTCTGGATTATGCACGCGGGCGTTTGCGGCGCGTGGACAGCGTCAGGGCTGCGGCCAACCCTGCGGCCAGCAGAGCGATGCCGGCAGGGTCCGGAACTTGCACATATCCGATGGCTTGCAGGGCGGCGAACTCGTTGCTGCCCAAGGTGATATTTTGGCCACCGGTGATAAAGGCGTCCTGCACCTGGGGGCTGGCACCCGACGGCAGGGGATTGCTGGCCCAGTCGCCATAGTCGCCGCCGTTATTGGAATTGTTGAACTGGGTTAAATCCGTTGTGCCGTTAAGAGAAAAATAGACACTTCCGGAGGCACTGGTGGAAAAGCTGCGCGTGCCATCGGCAGCATAGCGGTAAAGGTCTTCGGGTCGTGGGGCGTTAAGATCGCCGCTGGCGGTTCCGTAATTGGGCAACGCTGATCCCAAGCCCAGCACTTCATCAATTTCGTGCATGACCACGGTTTCCAGGCTGTAGCCGCTCGGGGAGCCAGCGCCGCCGGGGTAGGTGATGGAAGTGTTGAGGCTGATGGTGCCATCATATTGTGGCGTTGAAGAATAACTGGAGGAAAGTTGCCCCGACGCCACCAGCGCATTGGCGTTGGCTGCGGAAAGCCACAGGCCAGAGCCGGTCGTATTGGGTATTGGATCACTGGATTGACTGGGCAGATACTGCAGGGCCGTGGTACGAACCGGGCTGGCCGGCTCAGAGGCCAAAGCAGTACGGAAGTCGGAATAATTTACAGACGTCAGCGCATCTGAACTTTGGCCCAGGCCGGTAGACATTTCCGAGAAATAAATCGGGACGCTTAACTGATTGGAAAAATCCTGATGGTAAACGCTGATCGCGTTGTTGATGGTGTTTTCAATGGCTGCAGCATTAGGGTCGCTGGTAATAGAGCTGTCAAACGTGGGAAGGATGTTCATCCCTCCCGCAGCCACCGTTGCCCGGGCACTCGCCGCCCATGCCGGTGAAGCAGCTAGAATGGAAGCAAAAAATAAGTGTTTCATCCAGATTTTACGGGCAGGCATGTGAAGAACTCCAAAAAAGTTGGCTCTGCGACGGTCGATACATTTCGCAATTGTACCGTGCTCGGTCTTCTCTGCCCCAGTCCCGGATTTTCTTGAAACACCGGGCGGAAGGGATTTACGCCCTCCGCCCGGGTTTGGTGATTAACTTACGAACACTTACATGGACCGCCGACGGCGGGCCAGAAGCATCATGCCCATGCCCAAAGCACCCACCAGCGTCAGGCCTGCGGAAGCGGGTACCGGTGCCGGCGAGGGATTGCCCGAGCCACTTGGCACCGAGAGAACTATGGTGCTAAGCAGTACGGTCTGGCCGGGCGCGGCGACAGTGACGTTCAGGTATTTGTAGGATTCCAGGGCGTTAAGGGTGAAAGTTGTGGTTTGGTCGTTGCCCTTCTGGGGGCCACTAGTAACCGAGCCAAGGGAGGTGATTGCGGTGCCGAAATCGCCCAAGGCACCAGAGCCTGAGAAAACAGCGGTGTCGGAACCTTGCAGGCTGCCGATGGTCACGGTTGCATCCTTGTTACTGGCATAGCCAAGCAGGGTCAGGAGATTTGAAATGTCCAACTGGATCATGCCGGTATCCTGCGTGGTCGAGGTGGTTACGGTCTTGTTCTTGTAATAGCTTCCCCATTGTGTATTTACTTGGCCCGAATAGGTCGTGACTGATGGGGAGACGGTTGTCGCATCGCCGATCTCGCTGTCAAGGTAGCCATTTAATCCCAAGCCATTTTCCGTTCCGCCCAAATTCTTGGCATACAGATCCGTCGCGCCCGAACCGTAGACCGGGCCGGTCGAGGTGGTCACGGGGTTCTGCCAGCCCGACCAACTATTTTGGTAATTGACGGAGCTCGTGGTTGTAGCCGTTAACACCTCACCGTATGCGGTAATGCCGAGGTCGCTGCTCAGCGGAGGCTGAAGCGAGCCGGGTGGGTTTTCCCCTCCCGTGAAGGTAGCCCAAGTCCCGATGTCGTCGATACCTGTTGTGTTCGTGGTATTGGCCCAGCTGGATGGAGAATTAAAATTCCAGGTTATCTGCGTATTGGTGCTGGCGAAAGCCGGCACGGCGGCGGCCAGGGTGGCGGCGGCGAAAATACCGGCGAGTGTTACATTTCCGAATGATTTTTTGGTCGATACCATGATGATGCTCCCTTGAAAAAAAGACTGGACTGCAAAAAGAGTCCGATAACATTTGGACATGGCCCTCGGCATTCCGAGGATCTCAACACGTCCGATAAACAATCGCGGAACAACACATTCCGCAACACCAAGCCGCTTAAATTTTCCGACAAAAAACCGGAACTGTTTAGCAGCTTAAAAAACAAAAAATAAGAGAGATTATCTCGCGTCCCTGCAAAGAAGCTCTCTGGGCTTTCCCTGTTGCGCTCTTAGTTGCACAACGGAAGGAAGTATAACTTGGCCGCAACGCCAATGCAAGTAAAATCCATCAAAAAAAGTCCCGAAATGTTATAGGCCGGGGGGCACGCGAGGTTACAGGTTACAGGTTACAGGTTGCAGGTTACAGGTTACAGGTTACAGGTTACAGGTTACAGGTTACAGTTGTCCTGACAGATTACAGGGGACAGCGACGAGAACGCAGGAGTTAGTCTCCCATGATGCCAAGCCTCACCCGCGCAGGATGAAAAAGGGTCGTGCGCTTGCTATCATTTCTACAGCTTGCATTCCTGGGTCGTAGGCCGTCTTTTTCCTTGGCGCGGCGTAGTTGCC
>JAKBCC010000018.1 GCA_021808105.1 Planctomycetota bacterium | reverse complement strand
CTTAAATCCGTGCCGGCCAGCGTCATTAAATTGCGATAACTTACGCCCGGGTGAAACGTCACTCCGCTGGCGCTTCCTACGGCGTCTGTGACCGCCTGCAAAAGCGTGCGGCCTTCGTTGTCTTTGATATGTCCGGCGGAATGATCCACCATTTTTCCATCAATAATGGTGACGAAGTTGCACCGCATAACCCAGTTTGAGGCGTTGAGTTTCAGGCCCATTGCCGCCGCCTCCAGCGGAGCACGGCCGGGATGATATTGTGCCGGGTCATACCCCAGAAGGCATAGCGTGCAAACGTCGCTGCCCGGGCTGAAATCCGGCGGTGTGGTGCGAACCGTACCAATGCGACCGTTGCGGGCGGCTGCGTCCATATTGGGTTTACAGGCAACTTCCAGGGGCGTTTTATTGCCCAGTTCGGCAATCGGGGCGTCGGCAGCTCCGTCGGGAATGATAATGGCATATTTCATGGTGTTGCTTTCGATTCCTAATTCCTATCAACAATATTCTAACACGGCGACCCGTGCGATGAGGCGATCCGCAACAGCTCACGGCGGCGGATCGATGACCCGAATGTGCCGGGTCTGGCCGCGTATGCCGCGCAGGCGGTCAATTTTGGCGGTAGCCTCGGTCACTTTGCCGTCCGGTGCTTCATGCGTCATAATTACCAGGGGCACAAATTGATCCTCGTGGGCTTCATGTTGCACCATCGCGGCCAAGGAAATGCCCAGCTTACCAAGTATGCCGGTAATCTGATGCAGCATTCCCGGTTTATCCTGTACCATCATCCTTAAATAATGCCGGGATGACACATCTTGAATTGGAATAACGCCGGCGGTACTGCGCCGTGTCAGCAGCGGCAGTTGCTTGAAAAGCAGTGGGGCGGTTCCCATGGCCGCTTCCACAATGTCTGCGATGATGGCGCTGGCCGTGGGCTTTCCTCCGGCTCCGCGACCATAATGAATGGTCTGGCCGCTGGCATGGCCGACGACGGCAATGGCATTAAATGACCCATTCACATTGGCCAGCAGATGTTTCTGCGGAACAAACGAAGGGTGTACCCGCAGGGAAATGCCATGGCCGTGTTTTTCCGCGATCGCCAGGAGTTTGCATACGTAGCCCAATTCCAGGCCATAGCGCAAATCCATATCGTCAATGGTATTTATTCCGCTGACATGAATCTGGTCAAATGGCACATGGGTCCCGAACGCCAGCGACGCCAGAATGGCCAGTTTATGAGCACTATCTCCGCCGGTGACATCCAGTGTCGGATCAGGCTCGGCAAAGCCGGCGGCCTGGGCTTCGGCTAAGGCGGTGCTGTAGCTTTTACCGGCGGAACTCATTTCACTTAAAATGTAATTGCATGTCCCATTGACAATTCCGACGACCTGATCAATTTCATTGGCGATCAACCCGCGAGTCAGTGCCAGAACAATGGGAATAGCTCCGCCGCAGGAAGCTTCAAAGCAGACGCAGGAGTTGGCTTTAGCCGCGGCGCGAAATATTTCCGTCCCATGCAGCGCCAGCAGATGCTTATTGGCGGTTACCAGTAACTTCCCGGATTTAACAGCCCGCAGGGAGAACGCTTTCGCCGGTTCAACGCCGCCCATGACTTCCACGACAATCTGAATGTCCGGATCATTGAGAATATCATCCGGATTGGTGGTAAATAAATTCGCCGGAATTTTGTTATTCCGGGTTTTAGCCGTATCCCGAATTAAAATCCGCTTCAAAGCCAGCGACTGTCCGGATCGCTTGGCCAGCAGCGCTTTCTCGGTCAGCAGCATCTCCGCCACCGTCGCTCCGACCGTTCCGCATCCCAGCAATCCAATATGTGTTGTCATAGCCACTCCAAGTATTCCTACAGCGAATTAAGATACGGCAACCGACGGCAGCGTGCCAGCGCGGAGGGGGATTTATCGGGTAGGCCCAAGGATATCTGACGATTTCCAACGCCCTCCAGTGGCGATTACAATACAGCCGTATAATAGAAAAAGCCGGACAGGTAGAGGGCATAAGAAAACTTCGCTAGTGAGTGTGCGGTCGTGAAAACCAGAGAAATAGTTGAGTTCGGCGACTTTCAAACGCCAGTTGGGTTAACTGGCCATGCTTTGTAAAACCGCTGTTGCGCGCAAGATTCTTGCGCACTGTTGGAGCTTGGATCTGAGTGTCAAACACGCCGCCATTTATAAAATCGACGCTGATTACCACTTCAGGGCGGCAGTGCAGGCGTCCCTGCTGGTGATCCAATTTGGTTCTCAATCGACGAATCAGACGGCGACGGTTTACCCGGGCCTCACAGTGCACGGGGCAAGCGGCACGCTTGCCTATCAGGATGGCACGCTCATCGCTGACCTCGATATGCATCGTCGCTGGCGCCATCTCGAGGGCGACGACCGTCCCGCCTGGCGATCGGGTATTAAGCACGACTGTTCCAGGGTCATGGAGTTGCGTCGGCACGATGGTCAATATCGCAACGGGCTTGCTGAACTGGTAAGCCTGGAAGATACATACCTGTTTCCGATGCTCAAAAGCTCCGAAATCGCCGGTGGCAGCGCGAAATTTTCCGGGCGTTGGATGCTTGTACCGCAAAGGCGAGTCGGGGATGACACTTCCATCATCGAAGACTACGCCCCTCTGACCTGGAATTATCTGCAAGCACACGCCGATTTATTCAAGCGCCGGAAAAGTTCCATTTATCGTGGCAAGTCCAGGTTTTCGATTTTTGGCGTGGGCGATTATTCGTTCAGTCCATGGAAAGTCGCCATTTCCGGCTTCTATAAGAAACTTAATTTCGTCAGTATCGGTTCCGCCGATGGGAAGCCGTTTGTTCTGGATGACACCTGCTACTTTTTGCCATGCCCGACACAAGCTGCCGCAGACTACCTGGTCGATCTTTTGAATTCCGACATCGCAAGGGCGTTTTTCAGTTCCTATGTCTTTTGGGATTCCAAACGCCCCATTACCGTTGACCTGCTGGCCCGGCTGAGTCTTCGGCTTTTAGCGAATGAACTCGGCACGCAAGCAACCTATGACAGTCTCTTTGGCGAATCAAGCCGGCGCAAGACTAACGCTGCGCGGAAACAGAAAGCAACCACTGCCGGCAAGCTGGCTCTTTGGAGTGCATGAGGCATAAATTGCCCTTGGTTTTAGAGCACATAATCGCCTGGAATTCCGACCTGGGATAATGGCTTTCACAGCGGCTTTATTGGGTGCCTCGGGCGCAAATGGACGCAGCTAATCCTTGTGGACGTTTACTGGGACACTGTCCAGGAGACAATTTGTCGGGTGGAAAAAAATACCAGCGAGGTGCGGTGAACGGGGGTTTTGAGGATGTCGGCGGCGGCGGAGGCGTAATACTGTACTTGCTGCTGATAGGCTGGCAGACGGGAGGGGATGAAGACGGCGGCATCGGTTTTGTAGTCGATGATTTCCAGCGCATCGGGTTCAATTAATAAGGCGTCAATGGTGCCGCGAATCAGCATGGTATCCAGACCTCCGGTATGCGATTTTACGGGGCCGAGATTGGAATTAGAGCGTTGTGCAACACCTGAACCGGTCAGGGTAGTCGGGTTCAGGCCGGCCGCCTGCATCGCGGGCAGCGACCAGAGAAAACTTAATTCCCGCAGCAGTTGGTGATGACGGGAGGCTTGTTTCGCGGCTAGCCTCATGCGTTGCCCCAACTCGCTGCTGAAGAACCAGCGCAGCGCCGGCTCATCAACCAGCGTCAATTCCTCCGGCGTTAAATGGCCCTGCGTTACCAGTTCAGCTAACGCGGCCCCCAATAAATCCTCACTGGTGCGCTGAAAGTCCAACCACTCAACAACACGATGCATGATCAATCCAACTTTTATGCCCGAATGATCCGCAGTTAATTCCAACTGTGCGCTCGGCGGCGCGTCGATGATAATTGAGGGCGAGTCAATGTCGCTGTTACGCATGGACTTAAGCCGACTGACGCTGGCGACCGCGGCAACGCGCGTTAATTGCTCATGGGCGTAGGGCTGCGTGATACGGTTGAACATGGCGTTCAAGGCCTCGGTGTTGGGGTTCACCGCTTCTGTATGGGCCACGCTGTCATCAGTAACATTTCCGGCAGCGTCGGTTGGCGCAGGGCTATGGGGGCGCTGGGTGTCAGGAGAATTCAGTGTGCTCTCAGGCACCACATGCAGCGCCAGGAGCGGCCCGGTTGCGTTGGCAGGTTGCCGGTTCGCATATTGGCTGAAAATGGGTCCCAGCCATGCCAATGGGCAATTGGCGGGTTTTAATGCAGGGGTGCGTTCCTTTTTTTTCGCGGCGTCAGGCAAGCGTATTTGCGACCATTTCTCCACCGCGGATTCCGGCATTCTTCCAATGAGGATCAGTTGATCTCTGGCTCGTGTCATCGCCACATAAAGTAAGCGTGCCTCTTCCTGAAGAAGCTTTCCCAATTTCTCTTCGGCCAGCACCCTGCGGCCCGGCGAATCCTGCACCAGAACGCCATTGGCATCCAGAATCTTAAGGCCAATGCCTTTGTCGCGGTCTACCAGCAGTTGTTGTTGAAGATCACGTTTATTAAATGCCGTTCCCAGACCCGCCACAAAAACGACGGGAAATTCCAGTCCCTTACTGCCATGGATGGACATGATCCGTACCGCATTGCCGGCCGGCGGGGCCGCCTCACCCAGGTCTCGCTCTTCGCGCAAGCGCTCGAAAAAGTTGACGAATCGGGCCAGGCTCTGTAATTCAAAACCGGAAAACTCCATCGCCCGCTGCTGCAGCAGACGTAAATTAGCCAGACGCTGACGACCGCCGACCATGGCGGCGGCCTGATTCAGCAAACCGGCTTCCTGCATAATTCGGGACAAGGCGTTGACCAGTGTTTCAGCGCGCATGGCTGATCGCCACTGTTCCAGTTTGGCCATGGTATGAGTGATTTTCCCGGCCAGTGCGGCCGCAGCGGCATCGGTATGGTTTTTCTGCCCGAAGTCGGTCACCGCCTGATGAAACGGGATGGAGTCCGGGACATTTTTGCGGATATAGGCCAAGTCCGCCATGGTGCATCCGCCAATAGGCCCGATTAACACGCTCACCAGCGCGATATCCTGTTTCGGGTTATCCAGCACGCGCAAAATATCCAGTACCTCCAGCACTTCACTGGATTCAAAAAAGCCGGTCGTCAGGGCCGCGTTAGCGAAAATGCCCATAGCGCCCAGTGTCCGCACATAATGCGGTGCCCGCTGGCCGGGCGCGCGCAGAAGTATGGCGATATCTTTTAATTCCAGCGGGCGCAACTCCGGGCCGACCTTGCGTGAGCTTTGCAGCATTTGAACAATAAGCTGGCCGATTCTGGTGGCTTCCAGTTCGTCGGCCTGCATTTCGTTGAATGCATCGTTCGCATCCGCCGGGCTGCCGTTGTCCTCGTCATCGGCGTTGGCATGCGGATCATTCTTTGATGCCGTTAAAACGTGTAGTTCCACGGGTATTCCCGGAAAACAGGGGGATACCGGCGGCTTGCGGCCATGATACAGTGGGGCAAGTTCCGCCATATTAATTCCGGTGGGCGGGGACTCCTGCTGAACCATTTGCAGCATCGGTGCAATGATTGCATTTAGCGCATCCACCAATGCCGGCACGGTGCGGTAATTCTCCCGCATGGTAATAATTTTGTCGCCCTGCCCGGCCGTGGTCAGATGGCCGGCCATATCATGGAGTATTTTCGGCTCGCTCCCGCGAAAGCTGTAAATGCTCTGCAGCACATCCCCTACGCCAAATAGTGAGCCGGGCATTAATCCACGCGAGCCGGCTTCCCCGCGATAGAGCAATTCAATAAGCCGTTGCTGCACGGGATTGATATCCTGATATTCATCGACCAGAATATGTCGAAAGCGCTGATGCAGCAGGGCTTGCAGCGGGTTGCCCGGCTCTGAAAGGCCGGCCAGAAGTGTGCGTTCCAGATCTGAATAATCCAACTGGCGGCGCCATTTCTTCGCCCGCTGATACTGCTGCTGCACGGCATTGGCAAACGCCAGAAATGCGGCAACACGCTTGCGACTGGTGGTTTCAAGCGCCTGCAACTGCGTAATATCCGAACCGGCCAATTCGTTGCGCAGTTGGGTAAACGCCTCTTTCAGAGGCTTGTACATTCCGTCTCTGAAGTGCTCCGCCTGCGACTTATCATCACCATCGCCCAGCCGAATCTGGGCAGCAAATGTTACGCTTGCCAAATAATTGCGTGCCTTTGTCCATCCGGCGGCACCATCAGCGTCTAATGCTTCAGCCGATTGTTTAGCCGCCATTGCCGCCTCGGTAAGACCGCTGAACATTAACTTTTTGCCATCGGCTTGAAAGAGTCGCGCTTCATCGGCACCGGCCGCCAGCATGAGGGCAAGTTCCTCCGAGCGACGTGCTTTCTGTTGAATAAAAGTGGTAAGAACGTCCTGTATTTCAGCACTCCCGTTGCCGGCCGCCCTGGCGCACCACGCTTCAGGATCCACGATGGTATGCATGACCCGCAAAATTGGCATAATAAGCATTTCCAGTTTTGCCGGTGATGCGCCGGCGTACAAATCAAATACTTCAACAAAATTATTGTGCTGCGGATGGTCGGATGCCATAAAGAGTCGGGCTGTCTCCTGTAACGCATCGGTCTGGAGCATGGCGGACTCATGCTCATTAAGTAAGGTAAATCTCGGATCAACCCGGCAGAACATAAACCAGGTTTTTGCCGCCCAATTGCAAAAGCCGTGAAACGTGCTGATTTGTGCCGTGTCCACGGAAGCGGCCTGCTGATGCAGATGTTGAAAAAGATCAGGGGCGGTCTGGCCGTCGGCTGTCTCCCGCAGGACACGAGCAATGCGGCTGCGCATTTCATCAGCGGCTTCCCGTGTGAATGTCAGCACAAGAAGTTCGCGTACATTGCAGCCTTCGGGGGTAGCTGTTACAAGTTCCGCGCAACGCCGGGCCAGCGTCGCCGTTTTCCCTGATCCAGCTCCGGCCAGCACCACCATTTCTCCGCGACGATGGGCGATGGCGCATCGCTGCGCGGCGGTGAACGAAAGAGTCTGCGTTTGATTTGTCGCATGGATGGGATCGTTCATTGGGCCTCCGCGCTTGCGGGTTGGGCCATGGCAGTCAAAACTTTTATTGCGTTGTCATGGTTCGTATCCAGGTTGCGGAATGGACCGCCCTGACGTGGAAATGGGCAAATGCTTTTGTATTCACAGGTGGAACAGGGGATTAACTTTCCGGTCTTATAAGGCGAGGGGGCGATGTTTCCATCCTCCATGCACCGGGTTATGGATCGCATGGTTGTTAACCCCGATTCCAGCATCGCGGAAAATAAGGGATGATTCAATCCATCGTTTCTACCGGCATGAGGCATGCCGTCTTGTTTCAGCGCTATCTTGAACCAGTCGCTGGAAGTTCCGCGTTGGACCCGTGAATCCAATGATGGAATGGCCAGGTTATCAAACGGGCCGTCCGGTTTGCATGTTTTATAGTATGCCGGATCGTTTGCATTCAGCGGCTCTTCGCCGGGGGCAGGGTGAACCGGAATTTCCGCCGGGCGCAAAGGATAATAAAATGCACCGATCGGGTGCAGCGGGCCCGCGCCGTTGAGGGTGGCATTACGCACGGCCAGCAGGTAGGCCACTAATTGTAAATCCAGGCCGTGCACAAATTTTCCCAGATTGAATTTCTTTCCTCCGGACTTGTAATCAACAAGCATGGCATTTCCGGCTGGGTCAAGATCCACGCGGTCAATTTTGCCGCGCAGTTCCAGCGACCCATTGGCGGGATCTAATGTGACCGCCGGGAGTGCCGGCGCGGCTGAATCCCCGGCGGCTGACTCACGATTGGAAAAACTGCCAAACCGCAATTCCGTTGCGGCGGGGCGGAAGTTATTGCCCTGTGCGGCCCGGCGTTGTGCCTCAAGAATAACCGCCAGTTGCCGATGTAAAGGTTTGACAATGGCCTGGATCTCCAACGCATCGGCAATGGCATGAGCGGAAAGATTTTCAGTACTTTCCGCAATTGCCTTGGTCAGCGCTTTTTCAAAATCGGCTCGTTCACAGTCCGGCCACGCCAGCGAGCCGTTAATGACCGCACGGTAAAAGAGATCCAGAGCATGATGATACATCAGGCCAAGACTGCGCGCATCGATTTGCCATTCAGGCCGCGCCCGCAAACGCAGGGTATAGCTGTAAAAATGCTGCAGGGGGCACGCCGCGTAGGTTTCCAATTCGCTTACACTTATTGTGGCCGGGCCGCACGCGAACCGGCCCAGGTCCCGCGGCAGAGGTGCAATATGCCGCCGCTTCTTTGAATCCAGTGCATGGTGCCAGCGTTGAGCAATGGCCGGGTCGGTCTGTGAATTAAGCCACTGTTGCGCCGCTTCGGCTGAAAGCCCATTCGCCCGCTGAGATCGCCCCAGACCGACATCCTCCCTGGCCAGGAGAACCCAGCGGATCAACTCGTCGAGCGCGGAAAAATCCGGCCAGTGGATATCGGTGGATTCAAGCTGTTGAATGTGGACATCCGTAAACAGATCGCGCAATCGGGCTATGTAGACACTTGGGGCGGTCTTTCGCCCTTCGGCATCGGCGGCGGGATAACTGATTAGTAATTGCTCGCTGGGACGCGTCATGGCGACATAATCAAAAAATGCGGCTTCTATAAAATCTTGCGATGTATCGGCATTCAGAGCATCACCGAATATCGGCTCAAGTCGGCGTCGATCGGCGTCGTTAATCATGCTGTCTTCCGCAGCGGCTTTTGGCATCAGCGTTTCCAATGCCCCCATGATCAACACGACTTTTAGTTCCGGATGACGGGACCGCTGTGCGGAACTTATCAGGATCTGATCCACCGCTGGTGGAATAAGCCCCAGGGTTAAATTTTCCAGCACGGTTTGCAATAATTCGAAGAATTCCGATGACGTTTGGGTGTGTTCCAATTTTACCCGGGTCATTTCCTGGAGCATCTCGCTGCATTGGGACCAGACTTGCTGGTGAATCTGCGCTTGTTCAATAGCGCCCTGAGCGGTGGCCTGCGCAATCCACTGTTCCATGATTGGCGCGACCCGCATGGAGCCAAGTAGTGTTATGATGGCTTGGGCGTATTGGGCAACGGGTCTTGATTGTTGCGGATCGGAATGCAGCGTGATCCAAGGCTCCAGGGCGCGGTGCAATTTATTTCGCGCCGCGTTGACCGAATTCAGGATTTCCGCTTCCATCGCCGTTGGCCGGTTGCCGTCGTTTTCGGTCGGCAATTGTTCCCAGGTCCAATCGGATTTGAGCGTGTCGCGCTCAATGCCGTGCGCCAGCAAATAGTTCTCGAGATTGTACGCATCGGAACGGGTGATGCCGGTCAGAGAGGTTTTTACCAGTGATAGTAAGTCTCGACGGGCAAAATTATTCTGAATCAGCGCGGCCAGAGCCTGCAACAATTCGATCAGCGGATGAAATTTCAGACTTTGGCGCTCATCGAGAAAATAGGGAATATCCAGGCTTGGAAAGATGGTATTGATCAACTTCTCATACCGGCCTAAATCGCTGACAACGACCCCGATTTCCCGGTAACGCATTCCTCCGGCGGCCAGCAATCGTATTTTTCGGCCCGCGCAAAGTACTTCCTCTTCCGGGGACGCACAGGAAAGCAAGGTCACGGCGTTTTGGGAAGAAACGGGCGGTGTTCGGTGCTGTCGGCTGGTAAACAATTGCGATTCCAGATGGACCAGGGCACCCGCGCGGGCAAAGCGGTGGGGCGTGCGCAAAAATATGGGCTTTTCCACGACTACACCGGATAACTGAAATTGCCGCATCAGTCGTTGAAACAACCGTTCCGTGCGGCGGAATACGCCCAGCGGTTCCGGGACAGCAGCCGGATTGGTAAAAACCGGACTGGCCGGATCGCCCAGCAGCGTTATGGACATCTCCTGCACGGATTTGGCCAGCAGCGATAAAAGTCGGATTTCCATCACGCTCATGGAACTGAATGCATCAACATATATACGTATATTGTGTAACCGGCGGTCGTTCACCAGAGCATTTTCAATAATTCCTGGAAGCATGTCGGCATCAATGGCCCCGACCGGCCGGACGCTGTCCCAGCTTTCCAGCAACCATGCCAAATCCTGAAGTTTATCCGCCAGTACGCCGGCTCCAATATGATCGCTACGTTGCGTAGCACCGGACCGCATTCTCTCGGCAGCCGCACGCAGATCCTGGGAACTTTGCCCGGCTTGCATAATTTCCCTAAGCGTGCGATCCAGAGTTGCCAGAAACCCCGGCAGATGCGCTACCTGATGATAGGCGATCAGATTTCCCCGACATCGCTGCACCGCCCGTGCCAGTAACAATTGCCGGCCTATCGGGGAGAGTTCCGGCCCCAGGGGTAGATGCAGTTCCTCGGCAAGAAATCGGCACAGTCGCCGAAATCCCACCACCCGAATACGGAAACTTCCCGCCAGCGATGCACTGGCAACGAGCCGTTGCTCGGACATGAATGTTCCCTGCTCCGGCACAACCCACAGCAACAGCGGCCCCAGCGGATCCGCGTGCGAAGCGGCAGAAAGTGCATCCACGCAAAATCGCGTCTTGCCCGTTCCCGCACGACCCATCACAAATTGAACCGCCATAATGTTACCCCCATAACACGCCCCGACCGCCTTGAACATAGACGCAATCGCCCGCCAATGCAAGAGTTCAGGGGATACAACCGGTAAACGCCCGCGTGGCAATATTTCCGGGTCACAGGGGCGTGCGGATGAACTTCACATAGCCGCCGGCTTTGCCGGTGGTGGAACGCACCTTGATCGCACCCCGCTGCCATTGGAGCAGGCGGTGTGATCGACCGTTATTTCGGCACCCCAGCAAGAATGTCCACGCCCCGGACAGCATCAATGGCGCGACACGGCTTGACACCGTTCGTCTAACGTGCTAAAATTTTAGCATAGTTATGTTTTCTGTAATACCGGGAGTGCTATGAAGCCTCACACGACCACGCATTTAAGTCGCCGGGAACGGCAGATCATGGATATTCTTTATGCCCGTGGCCACGCGACGGTAGCGCAGGTGCGAGCCTCACTTCCCGACGCACCTGGCTACTCTGCGGTGCGGGCTTTGCTGCGCATTCTCGAGGAAAAGGGACACGTGCAGCATCGCTGCGAAGATGGGAAATACATTTACATGCCGCAGCAGGCGCGCACCGAAGCGGGCAAGTCGGCATTGCGACGCCTCGTAGAAACCTTTTTTGACAGTTCGACCTCCAAAACCGTCGCAGCGCTGCTGGACGGCTCAGATGCCACCTTGTCAGATGAACAGCTCGATGAAATGTCGGACATGATCGCCCAGGCTCGTGCGAGGAGAAAACGCCATGATCGCAAATGATTTTCCCGGAACTTCATTGTCATTGGAACTGCTTGCTGTTCTTGGTGATGTTCTGATCAAGGGCACCGTAATAATGTTCGCCGCCGGATTGATTACCGCCGCCATGCGCAAAACCTCGGCTGCGGCGCGCCATCTGGTATGGGCGATTGCCCTGTGCGGTGTGCTGGTGTTGCCGATGCTCTCGGCAGAAGTGCCCACGCTCCGGCTTCCGATTCTGCCGCGGATTACAGCCGTTGCCCCGGTGAACTTGCCGGCGTTGCGTCTGCGTAGCTTGTCGGTCCATGCCACTGCCGTTCGTCCGCTTCCCGTTGGAACCGTTGGCGTAGCCGCTGATCGTCATGCCATGCCGCGACTCCGCAAGACGGCGGGTGTGGTGGCTGCACCGCAGAGTGCAGCAGTTGTGGCCCCGCACCGCGATACTACGGCTGTTGCCCCAGCCGCCAAGACAGGCGGGTTGGCCGCGATGACATGGCACCGAATGGCCAATCACTGGCCAGTGCTGCTTTTGGCGATTTGGGGGATAGGCGTGATCGCTATTGGTTTGGCCGGGTTAATCGGCCATTTGAGCGTGGCTCGGCGGCTTGCGCGGGCGCGAACAATTTCGACTGGTCCCATTGCGCAGCTGGCGGGCGAAATTTGCCATGAGCTTAAGTTACGTCGGCCAACCCGCATTGCACTGGATGAAAACCTGCGTATTCCGTTGGCACACGGGGTTTTTCGCCCGTGTGTGCTACTGCCCACTGCGGCAGAATCGTGGCCACGTGAAAAATTGCGGACCGTTTTGCTCCATGAGTTCGCTCATGTGGCACGATGGGATTGTGCCAGTCTCTTCTGCGGCCTGATTGCCTGCATACTGCATTGGCCGGATCCGTTGGTATGGTGGGGCTGGCGGAGTTTGCGCAGCGAATGTGAACGGGCCTGCGACGACGCAGTGCTGCGTTGCGCAACAGCACCGACAGACTATGCGGAAAATTTATTAGCCATCGCTCGCAGTTTGCATTCCGCCGCGCTATCACCGCCGCTTCCCGCAACCTTGGCCATGGCCCGGCCTTCGGAACTGAAAGGCCGCATCGCGGCAATTTTAGATGATCGCAAAAACCGCCGCCCCATAGGAGTGAGGCTGGCGGTAGGAATGCTGATCGGCGGTACGCTGGTCGTAGCGTCTTGTGCCGCGCTGCATCTGCAAGCGAGTCCTCCATTGCCAAGCTCGCATCCCGGCAATACACGGGCCGCCGCGACGGCTCCAGCGCGCAAAACCATGACACTCACTGTGATTGACAAGCAAACCGGCAAACCGCTGGCGTGGGTAAAAGTAATATTATGGAACGGCTCTATGCTGCGAACCTCCGTGCGCGGGATTGTTGATATCCCGTTGCTGAAAGCGTCCCCGACTTCCATCCTTAACCTTCAGATCGAGAAACCCTCCTACGTACCGATGGAATTATCATGGAATTCTCAAAACTCTGCGGCCACGCGGATACCGGCGCGTTACACGGTTAAGATGTGGCGCGGTAAAACCATTTCAGGCCGTGTGGACGATGATCTGGGAAATCCTATTGCCGGTGCGCACGTTCAAGTTTGGTGGGACACTGGTCCGCAGACGCCATCCTTAGAGCGAATAGACGCCTACCCGATCTCGACAGTGACTGACGCCCAGGGATTTTGGCATTGTGCGGGCGTTCCGGTGGGGCGTCTGAAGGGAATTAGCCTGGGCGTATGGGATTATAATTACGTGTGGGGCAGCTTGCACCAGACAGGAGCGTTCAGCGGATATGTGCCACTACGGAAATTTAAGGATCTCCGCACATTCCTCAACGGCCGGGCGGTATACACACTCCAACGTGGCGTCATGGTGCATGGGGTAGTCCGTGGACGAGATGGAAAACCGGTTGCGGGGGCGAAGGTTGTGCTGGGAATGGATCGCATTGCCACGAACGTGCCGTCGCCACTGGTGACGGACAAACTTGGACGCTTTGCCTTCGCCGTAAAACCCTACCGATTGGTATTCGTAACGGCCACCGCAAAGGGCTACGGACCGCGTCTCATACGGTTCAATGCCGGACAAAAACCATCTAAGCTTTTGATCAATCTCCCGGCACCGCGGCTACTGACCGGAAAGGTGGTCGGACCCTCGGGTCGACCGATCCCTGGGGCCTTGGTATACCCCGATCGGTGGCGCGACTGCCGCACGCTGATGCATACCATGCGATCGGATTACCAGGGGCGTTTTCTCTGGAACGACGCACCTGGCGGGCAAATATTTGTTAATGCGCAGGCCCCTGGCTACGCCTACGCAATGGACATTCCAATCCACGCAGGCTCCAAGAACCGTGTTGTACTGCGATACCAGGTCACCGTGCATGGCACAGTGGTTGATGCCGGGACCGGTAAGCCGATCAACAAATTTCGCGTGATCGGCGGGTTCGGATCAGCTCCGGCCAGTCCGGGCGGGGCACCGCAAGTTTTCTGGAACACGCGATCTCCGCAAAATGTTGTCGGTGATGGGCATTTTGTATATCGGCCATTTGGTCAATTCCCCATGTACGAGATTCGGATCGAAGCCAACGGCTACGGCCCTGCGGATTCCAAACTGTTTAACAGCAATGTGCGGAATGTCTACCTGCACTTCAAGCTCAGGCCGGCAAGGACTATTACCGCGGCCATCTTGAATCCGGATGGCGCTCCCGCAGCCGGGGCAAAGGCGTTGCTGGTACCCGCGGGCCAGGGTGCCACCATAGGATTCCGACCGTTTGCATTGCCGCAAGGGAATATAAGCCGCGTTGCCGACCACCACGGCCTGCTGAGTTTTCCGCCGCAGGCGAGTAATTTTCAGGTAGCAATACGTGATCACGATGGCTATGCGGTCGTTACACGGGCCGGATTTTCAAGATCGAAGGTCGTGCGGTTGTTGCCCTGGGGCCATGTCCATGGTCGACTGCTGTTCGGTTCCGAGACTGCGCCTGGGCAGACCGTCGTGGTCGATTCGCCGGCTGGCAAGTACCTACCCGTTTTTCAAGGGATCCTATGGTCCCGCCTGATAAAAACGAATTCAAAGGGTGAGTTTGTCTGCAAACAACTACCAGCGGGTGAAACATCGGTACGGCTGATTATCTGGGAGCCGGGCAGCGGTATGACAGCCTTTACGCATGGCGGTAATCTCAATGATACGATCAGGGTACAAGCCGGGAAA
Organism: Planctomycetota bacterium; assembly: GCA_021808105.1. Lineage (GTDB taxonomy): Bacteria > Planctomycetota > Phycisphaerae > WQYP01 > WQYP01 > JAMDCX01. The sequence goes on along the minus strand of JAKBCC010000018.1, from coordinate 28,554 downwards.
ACCAGTGATGTTACGCTCGGAGGAAAGGGACGATGCGTGACGGGTCGAGTGATTATTCCGTCGGCGTTCGCACGCAGGCGCCATTGGCACTTCGGCGTGGCCCAGGCCGGAATAAAAGGCCCGCCTTTACCATTTCCCAAGGATGTTCGAGCCAGCACCAACGCAGTACAAAATAGATGGATGCGGACATTTCTCAAGACGCCTGCGGGGAAGACTTGGATCTCCAATGATGATCGCTGGGCAAAGACGCACGGGGAATTCTACTTTTTCATCGTCAAGCCCGACGGCCATTTTCTCATTCCTGATGTCGTGCCTGGGAAATACCGAGTGTACGTGACCGTTCTCGACGGTCGAAAACCGACACCTATGATGGCATCTCCTATGATTCCTCCTCTCGCAGTTGCGAAGGCGACGTTTACGATGCCGCCCATCCCCGGCGGCGTGACGGATGTGCCGCTGAAAATTCCGCCGCTGAAGCTTGTGCGGGTGAAAACTGCGAAGCCCGCTGATCCACCGGTACCCGCGCCGAAGCGCGTGCCTGCGGTTAAGACCGTGCCCGCGATGGATATAATGGCAGCACCGCCCGCCCAGGGGCGCAAAACCATGGAACTCACTGTTATCGACAAGCAAACCGGCAAGCCCCTGGCGGGGGTGAAAGTGGATTCTCAGGTAGACTTTGGCGGTGGCACTGAAACCGTTACGGACGCGCACGGTCGTGCGAACGTCGCGCTGCCGCGGGCGCGTTCAGCGTGGCTGCAGATTTTCCTCAAGGCGCGGCATTACGTTTGGCAGCAACTTATCTGGGGCTCGCACAACGGCAACCCAACGCAAATCCCCTCAAGCTTTACCGTGGCCATGCCCCGCGGCACCAGAATTTCCGGGCGCGTCGTGGATGATGCGGGTCATCCTATTGCCGGTGCGCACGTTATGCTCTGGATCAACGCCAAAGCGGAGGCACCCCATGAAAAGCCTTTTGTCGTGCCGATCAATCTGCGGACAAACAGGGACGGTGCGTGGCATTATGATGGGATCCCGGCGACCGGCGTTAAGAACATCGGCGTAGGCGTGTGGGATTACCAATATGTACGGAATACTAACAATTTCATGCCGTTTGTCTCGAATCTGACTAAGCTGCGCAACGGCACGGCCATTTCCGTTCTCCAACGGGGCGAAATGGTTAAAGGACTGGTGGTGGGACAGAACAATGCGCCGATTGCCGGTGCCCGCGTAGTAATCGGGTCAGATATCTGGGGATCCAACACCCCGCCGGCGATGACCACCGACGCCAAGGGGCAATTTGCTTTTGCAGCCAAGCCGGGTAAGCGGGTGGTTGTCACGGCAATATCCAAGGGCTGCAGTCCCATGCTGTTGAAATTTATCATGGGTTCAAGACCCCGTGAAATTGCGCTGAAACTTCCCCGGCCGCAAATACTGGTTGGGCGTGTTGTCAATCCGGTTGGCCAACCATTGGCAGGGGCGACGGTTCTCATCGACACATGGCGGGGGTGCCGCACCATTATGCATCAGATGAACACGGACAGCCGGGGCAGGTTCACATGGTACAGCGCCCCGGCAGGCAAACTTCTCGTGGAGGTGTTGGACAACAACTACGCCTCCAGAATGCGTGCTCCCGTTCAAGCCAATAGCCACGACAATGTCGTCACCTTACACTACGCAGTTCGTGTTAACGGTACCGTGGTGGATGCCCTCACCAGTAAACCGGTTGATAAATTCACAATTATTCGCGGCTGTGTTTTTGCATCTACAGCTGCTAACGTGCCGGGTGGGATGCAAATATCCTGGGACCGGATGTATCCCAAAAAAATCACTGGTGATGGGCACTTCATTTATACCTTGCCCACGCAGCGCGCGGGCTATGCGCTGCGCATCGCGGCACCGGGCTATCGTCCCGCAGTTTCCCGACTGTTTCATAATAATAAACCAACAGTTCATCTGGTGTTCAGACTGACCGTCGCGCCGGAAATCACGGCAAACGTTTTGAATCCCAACGGGTCGCCTGCTGCGGGGGCCAAAGCGATATTGATTCCGGCGGGTCAAAATGCCACGATTCATTTAACGACGTGGAACCAGACCCAAGGCGACAGCACAACCCGGACTCGGGCGGATGGCCGGATGAATTTTGAGCCGCAGCGGGGAAATTATCAGATTGTCGTTTACGACAAATCGGGTTCCGCTGTTTTATCGCGATCACAGATGCCCAAGTCAGGCACTATCCACCTGACGAAATGGGGGCATATTCAGGGCCTGCTGCTATTTGGCACCAAGCCGGGAGCCAATAAAAAAATTCTCGCCTATTGCGATATCCGCTTGGATTCCAAACCTGGAGCCTCTTACTCCGGCGTCTCATGGTGGGTGACGGCTCGGACAGATTCGGGCGGCCGATTCAAGATTTCCCGCTTTCCCGCTGGCAAAGCATCCGTCCAAATGCGGATTTCAGGCCCGATGGCGGGTGAATCGGGAGCGCTGGGCTGCCCCGTTACCGTCCCGCCCGGGACAACTGTTAAGGTAACGCTGGGAGGCGTTGGGCGAACAGTGGAGGGGCGCATCGCAGTTCCTCAATCGCTGGCGGCATTTCGCGGCTGGTATTTCGAGATGGCCGACGCCGAAACCAAGCCCCTAACTTGGCCCATTCCGGCCAGTGTAAAGCACGGCACTGATGCGCAGCAATCCCAGTGGTTTAACAAGTTTTTCGCTACCGCTGCCGGCAAGGCCTTCTTTGCGCGCTATCAATTATGGAGGCGAACGCAGCTCCACGATTATCCCTTTGTTATCAACGCAAATAATACTTTCACCATTCATGATGTGGTTCCGGGAACATACGTAGTTACAGCGATCGCGGCCAATCCAGCCGTCACGGTGCCCATGCAGTTCGGTTCTACCGACCAAACCATCGGCACAGTTGACGGCACCTTCACGGTACCGCCCCTCCCCGGCGGCGTGACGGATGTACCGCTGAAAATTCCGCCGTTGAAGCTGGTGCCGGTGAAAGCCGCCAAGCCTTGAAGTGGCTGGCGTTAGTTCAAGCTGGACCTGCCGCCATAAGTCAACATACATCGGCGACATACATCGGCGATATGCAAAGAATGTGGATAAATCCTATAATGCTTTCTCACGCTCCCATGCGTCGGATGCCCAAAAGCTAACTGGCTGCGGCGTGTTTGCGGCCTTGGGGCAAAAAGCTGGCGCATGTTGCCGCGCAAGCAGGCGTGCGAAAGAATCGAAAAATCGCGGTGGAATGGACGCTTTCATGATAAAAAGGGACGGGCTAAAAAAAAAGTTCCGGGAAACCGCTGCGGCCCGGCGAAAGCGCTGTGATCAGATTCTGGCCTTATTGAAAAAAATGTACCCTGATGCGCATTGCGCTTTGGTTCATCAGTCCCCTTTGGAGTTGCTGGTCGCCACAATTCTTTCCGCGCAGTGCACGGATGTGCGCGTCAATATGGTTACGCCGATACTTTTCAGGCGATTTCCCGATGCCGCCTCATTGGCTGCTGCGGATATTTCTCATATTGAAGACATTATTAAAAGCACCGGGTTTTTTCGGGCGAAGGCTAAGTCTATTCAGCATACGGCTCGGCAGCTTGTCGAAGCTCATGGCGGGCAGGTGCCAAATTCCATGGAAGAGCTTACGGCTTTTCGGGGTGTGGGGCGTAAAACCGCCAATGTGGTATTGGGCAATGCGTTTGGCAAGCAGATTGGTGTGGTGGTCGATACGCATGTGGGACGTCTGGCACGGCGTTTGGGATTGTCGCAGCATGATGACCCGGAAAAAGTGGAGACAGATCTGATGTCACTAATTCCCCAAAGCGACTGGACGCTTGTTTCCCATCTGCTTATTGCGCATGGGCGAGCGGTGTGTGCCGCGCGTAAGCCCGCGTGTGAAAGATGCCAATTGGCCGGATTGTGTCCCTCGGCGTTTCAAGCGGCCCGGCAGAGCCAAATGACCGGGAGAAAGAGTTAATTAAAGCGATGCTGATAGTATGAAAGCAGAGTAGTAGATGCTAGAAAAATCAGGGCCAGTCGAACGGCGGGGAATCGGTGCCATGGCTATTCAACATGTCACGCTGTGGGTCTCCAATGTAGCTCAATCGCGGAAATTTTACTCCGAAATTCTGGGCTTGATGGAAGTTCCACGGCCGGATTGGTTTGATTTTCAAGGCACGTGGTACGCGGTAGGGGACCAACAGATTCACCTGACGCACGCGAATCCGTTGCCGCCGCGAACCACAGAACATCTTTGCCTGCAGGTGGCGGACTTGGAACTGGCTCGTAAATATCTGGAATCGCGGAGCGTGCCCTGCAGACCGGATCGGGAGTATCGGGGGGTGCGGCGATTTATCATTTTTGATCCGGATAACAACTACATTGAAATAGCGGAAATTAACCAAGCGTGGCCTACGCAATGGCCCCAGCCCATGCCCGCCGGGATGCGCGGGCCACTGCTGAGCTAATCCATCATTTCGAGAGCCGTCCAAGTTGTTGACTATACCGCCAACACTTTGGCGGTATAGAATCTGTAAGTTATGCAGCGTGCGACTGGAAATGGTTTCCGGAGAATAATGCGCAGCGTTGCGGGGTGCGACTTTGGCTGAAGTGGAACATCTTGAACTGGCACTGGACCGCTTGCCCGAAGCGTTTGACGGCATACGTATTTTGCATCTTTCTGATCTGCACATTACAAAATGGACCGCCGAGTTGCAGCAATGGAGCGATCATATTGCGCCGCTGAAACCCGATCTGGCGGTCATCACCGGTGATCTGGGGCACCGCAGTTGGAAATGGAAAAAGAGCCTGCCCAATGTTCAGCGACTGATTTCCGCTATTCATGCCCCGCTGGGAACATACTTTATTCTCGGTAATCATGATTCGCTTGAGCTTGGGCCGGCACTGGCGGCTGGAGGGGCGGTGATGCTGGTCAATGAGTCGGTGATTATTGAACGCTCCGGACAACGCCTGGCCCTGATTGGCATCGCCCAGCATCGGCGCAGCGACACCGATATCCCCGCAGCCCTGCAGAACGTGCTGGGCAACGATTTTAAGCTTATGTTGCTGCATTATCCGGATCTTATCCATTCCGCTGCCGCCGCCGGCGTGGATGTTTGCCTGGCCGGCCATACCCATGGCGGGCAGATATGCTACCCGGACGGCAGTCCGATCATCGGGCATGATGTGCTTCCGCCGAATCTGTGCACAGGATTAAATCGCATTGCCGATACCTGGTTAATCGTGAATCGCGGCATCGGCAAGGCGGGACTGCGTTTGCGGCTGTTCTGTCCGCCGCAGGTGATGATGCTGACGCTGCGGACCAGCCGCGAGAATTCTGCGGAATCTATTGTGTGGACCGATCTGCGTTGAGTTAATGACGGCCCTATCACAGATGGCCGCTACGCTGGCTTGCAAAAAAGCCGAACCGGAATCATTATACCTTTGTAGATATGGAAATCCCGTTATGATCGTCTCTGCAATAAAAGAAAATTTTCCCGGCGAACGGATGGTGGCGCTGACGCCTGCGGCAGCGGCCGGCCTGGTGAAGCTGGGACTGGAAGTTCACATTCAACCTGGGGCCGGGGTTGCGGCTGGATTCACAGATGCGGCTTACGAAAAGGCCGGTGTGCATCTCTCGGTTGATCGCACCGAACTGCTTAAACAGGCGGATATTCTGGTGCAGGTCCACGCATTGGGATCACATCCGGAAGTGCAAGGCCCGGACTTGGCGGCGGTAAAACGCGGCATTCATATCATTGCTTTTGCCGATCCACTGACTGATAAGCCCGCGATGCAGCTACTTTCCCAGTGCGGTGCGACCTTATTGGCTATGGAACTGGTGCCGCGGATTACCCGTGCACAAAGCATGGATGCGCTATCTTCCATGGCCAGCCTCGCGGGGTACAAGGCAGTGTTGATCGCGGCGGAAAAACTCGGAAAAATATTCCCCATGATGATTACCGCGGCCGGAACAATCACACCGGCCAAGGTGTTTGTCATCGGAGCGGGCGTTGCGGGTTTGCAGGCGATTGCCACGGCCCGGCGACTCGGGGGGCAAGTCAGTGCGTTTGATGTACGGCCCGCAGTCAAGGAGCAGGTGCAAAGCCTGGGTGCCCGATTCATTGAGTTGCCCATGCAGGCCGCTGAAGCGCAAACGCCAGCCGGTTACGCCCGGCAGCAGACGGCTGAGGAACAGCAGCGGCAGCGCGAACTCATGGCCCACAGCGTCAGCGAAGCGGATATCGTCATATCCACCGCCGCGGTGCCGGGGAAAAAAGCCCCGGTTCTGATTTCCGAAGACATGGTTGCCGCAATGGAAGCCGGCTCCATTATCGTTGATCTGGCGGCTGTCCGCGGGGGCAACTGCGCCCTGACACGCGGTGACGAAATCGTTACTTATCACGATGTAACGATTCTGGGGCCGACAAATCTCACGGCCACGCTGCCGATTCACGCCAGTCAAATGTATGCCAATAACATTGCCAATGTACTTAAACATCTGATCAAAAATGGGCAATGCCAGTTGGATATGCAGGATCAAATTACGCGCGAGATGCTGGTCATGCGTGATGGCGTCATTATTAATCAGCGGGTGCGTGAGCTGTTGGAACTGCCGGTGCTGGAAGTGCCTCAGGCTGTGGCGGGTGTCGGATAATCCGCCGGACAGTCGTTGAGGGCAGGCCATAAAAATTCGCAAAGTTCAGCTCGTGAACATATATAATGCGTGAGTTCTTGGAGATACAATTATGAATTCATCACTGGAATCGAATTTGTTTGTTTTCGCGCTGGCGGCTTTTCTGGGTTATGAGGTGGTGCGGCGCGTTTCGCCCCAGCTTCATACGCCGCTGATGTCGCTGACCAATGCGATCTCGGCAATTTCCGTTGTGGGAGCCATTGTCGTAACGGGTGCGGGGCACAATACCACCATGGTCGTGGTGCTGGGCACCATCGCCGTGACGGCATCCATGATCAACGTGGTGGGGGGCTTTTTAATGACGGATCGTATGCTCAAGATGTTTAAGAAGCGCAAGTCTCAATAATAGTCGTGCCAGCCTGTCGGTCTCTTAATTTTCTTGCCATGGGAGCACCTTGTGATAAGTTCCGGTTTTACCCTGACAGTCATCGCCGCCGGCAGCTTCTTACCCCGCCACCAGGCCATGCCGGCGTATGTCATTTTGATCTATCTGACCGCAGCCATGCTCTTTGCCCTCTCGCTGAAGTGGCTAAGTTCGCCCAAAACCGCCCGCTGGGGCGTGTTGGCTGGGGAAATTGGCATGGCAGCGGCGATTATCGCCACGCTTTTTCTGCCCGAAGTGCGGCATTATGACTGGATTTTTATCGCCTTCGCGGTCGCCATTGCGGTTGCGGTTCCCATGGCCCGTTTAATTCCCATGACCGCCGTCCCCCAGCAGATTGCGCTATTTCACGCCTTTGGAGCCTTGGCGGCGGCGTTGGTGGGAACCGCGGAATATTATGCCCACAGGTCATCCATGGGGACATCCACCCTTATTGCCATCGGATTTGAAACACTCCTGGGCTATCTGACCTTTACCGGCAGTCTTGTCGCGGCGGGTAAATTGCAGGAAATATTGCCCACGCAGCCGATGAATTATCCGTTTCAGAATGTCGCCAGCATTTCCATCCTGGTCGCCTCCGTCATCGCCGGTGCCCTGGTCGTTGTGATTCCCGGCAACCCGATTATTTTCCCGATTTTTATTGCGCTGTGTCTGCTTTTTGGGGTGATGCTGATATTGCCAATCGGCGGCGGGGATATGCCCACGGTCATTGCATTACTTAATAGTTACGCCGGCCTTTCAGCGTCCGCCATGGGCTTTGTGCTCAATAACAAACTCCTGATTATCGGTGGGGCGCTGGAAGGATCTTCCGGCTTTATTCTTTCCATGATCATGTGCAAGGCGATGAACCGGTCCTTTATTAATGTTCTTTTTGGCCAGGTGCAAGCCAACAAGGCGGCAAAATCCGATGATATTTACGGCGGAAATATTAAAAGCGTCAACGCCGAAGAAGTGGCGGCCATCTTGGACGGTGCCCGCCGTGTGGCCATTGTGCCGGGATATGGCTTGGCGGTTGCACAGGCGCAGCACGCGGCGGGGCAATTGTATGAACTGCTGGAATCACGATCGGTTGATGTGCAGTTTGGCATTCATCCGGTTGCCGGGCGCATGCCGGGGCACATGAACGTGCTGTTGGCGGAAGCTGATATTCCCTATGATCATCTTCTGGAAATGGACCGGATAAATCCCGAATTTGAAAATATCGATGTCGTCATTGTCAACGGCGCCAACGATGTGGTGAATCCCGATGCGCGGGACAATCCCAACAGCCCCATTGCGGGCATGCCGATTTTGAATGTGGATAGAGCCGGGACGGTCATCGTGATCAAACGCAGCCTCAGCCCCGGTTTTGCCGGCATACCCAACCCGCTGTTTGCCGCCAAAAATTGTCTGATGTATTTCGCGGACGGCAAGAAAGCCATGCTGGACATCATCGCCGAGTTGGAAAAGCTGTGACAGTTGTGAGAGCCCCATCGCGCTGTGACACTGATATTCAGGAGAGGGCGTCTATCCAAACCGGCTCTGCCGCACCACCTCACCGCGTACCTTAATTTCGAGCTGTGATGAAGTGTAGGGCAAGTATTTTATCTACGATCACAGCGGGATTGAACCGCGGATTGCGCGGATAACGCGGATACATGTAGAATTGGGTGAGGGTCAATGCGGAATTGGCGGCGAAGAGAAATGTTGTTCTTCTCTAATCCCGCATTACTCGGACAGGCTCCGGGCCAGGATGGTTTTGGAAAGCACAATGACGCCCTGGGCGTTTCGCAGTTGCAGTGTAATATGCCGATTGCCGGGTGGGCCCCCGGCGTTAATGAATCCGAAGTTATGTTCAAATATTGGAGCGCCCAGTCTTTGCGCGTTGGGCCATGCCACTATCTGGTGTGGCGGAACGGGCCGTGCCGCCAGCGAGGAACTGGTCAGGTCGTAAAGTGGATATTGATCCAGGCCATTTGGATTCGCCTTTCGGCGCGTTAACTCACCAAAGCGCCGATGACCGCTTAAAAACACCACGCCTGAAACATTGTGGCTGAAAATCCAGTGAATAAAGTTGCGTCGTTCCCGTGGAAAGTTCCCCCAGCTTTCATGCCCGGGATAATCCGCCAGCATCTGATCTCCGTCCACCAGGACTTTGAAGGTTGCGCTGCTGGCCAGCAAATGCCGCTTTAGCCATGCCAACTGCCTGACGCCCAGCATTTTTCCCGGCGTTTTAGCGGTCGGATTAACGCGAAAACTCCGGTCATCAAGCAGATAAAACGCAACATCTGAAATACGGAAATGGCAGAAGGCCCCCAGGACAGCGCCGCTGCCGTAGCCCGGATTGGGCCAGAACTGTTCAAATGCCAGAAATGAATCATGCTGGAATACGAAAGACGAATCCGCGTGCGGCGTGCCGAAATCGCGATCATCCCATGTGGCATATACAGGACAGACGCTGAATAAGCGTCGCAACGGGCCAAACATCCGCGCTTGATCATACCGTGAAAGTATAAAAGTATACGCATGAATATATGTATATGGAAATTGGCTTACACGCCGGGGCAGATACGATGAATTACCCGCGAAAATAAAGGCCTGCGGCTGAAGTTGTGCGATGCTGTTCCAGATGGCTTTAACAGGATAGACCGCTGTATTCGCACACGAACCAAATGCGACATGCACCGGCATGAAGGATCCATACGCCGGCACGGTGTGAATGATCAGTTGCGGCAGCGGCAGCGGCACGGGGTGCCCGTTGACCAGAAGTGTAATGCGATAATCATGATCCGGCAGCAAATCATTAAGCGCAGCGCTGACAATAAACGGCGGCGGCCCCAGCACGGTGGTACCCATGGCCGAAACCTGATTGCCGGTGGAAACGTCAAAACACCGCACCTTGACCCGATCGCTGGTGCTTAACTGAATCCATACGCGCGCTGAATCAGGCGTGATACTGCCCGCCACCGGCCCGGCCACCACATGCACTGCCCAGGCGCGGCGCACAGGGAAGATAAAAAGCAAAAGCACCATCACAACGGTGCAGAAACTAAACCGAAATACCCCAGTCAAGGCTATCCTCGGCCGAGGGTTGTAATGCCCATGAATCGCAGTAACCATCGCTGACGTATTCTCCCGGCGCAACGGGCGGTCTAAAGCGCCCCGGCCTGCCGCAGCATTCCGCCATCAATGAAGAATGTGGAGCCGGTGCAATAGCCTGCTTCATCCGATGCCAAAAATGCTGCCAGAGCGGCCACTTCCTCCGGCCGGCCCCAACGGCCCAGCGGAATTTCCGCCATCAGAGCATCTTCCAAAGCCTTGTTGGCTTCAATATCCGCATCAATGGGTGTGAAGATGGCACCAGGGCCAATATTGTTGACCGTGATTTTATGCGGCGCAAGTTCCACCGCAATGGTGCGCGTGAGCATTCGTATGCCGCCCTTGGTAGCGCAATAAGGAGCGTTGGTGGGCATGGGCAGGTCCTCATGCACCGAAGAAATATTGATAATCCGTCCGCCCTTACCCTGCTTAATCATTTGCCGCGCTGCAATTTGTGCACACACAAAGGGGCCGATCAAATTGACGGATATAATTTTCTGAAATTGTTCAACCGGAAATTCTACAAAAGGGTGTTTGAATTCGATGCCCGCGTTGTTCACCAGAATATCCAGACTGCCAAAGGTTTTAACCGCTTCATCCACCATCGCCTGAACCTGTTGCGGATTGCTCACATCAGCCGCTACGGCGATTGCCTTTCCCCCCGCTGATTTAATGGCATTTAGCGTGGCATCCGCCGCCCCCGGTTTGCCGACATAATCCACCATAATGGCCGCCCCCTCTTTGGCCAGACGGATGGCAATGCCCTGACCAATCCCTGTGGCCGCCCCGGTAACAATCGCTACTTTGTTTTGCAGTTTCATCAGATAACCTTTCGTAAAAAATCCCGCCCCGTCCGTGTCCGCCGACTTGGCGTATCAGTACACGGTGGATTAAACCGAATTATAGAGAATGTTGCCTTACGTAACAATTGCCGGCAAAGTTTCCGACGCGGACAGGCTCCAAGTATTCAGAATGAGGGGGGGTAAAAAGACCGCAGATTTCGCGGATAACGCGGATAAATGTTTGGCTTTCATGCTCAATGCGGTAAATCACTGCCTGCGCCGCCCGGCAGGCTAAATGGCCAACGGATCATGCCACGGTGAACTCAGTTCAATCCTCGATCCACAGTTGGCACCATCTCCGACCGCAGCGTGCCGAGCCTATTGGCGCTAAATGAAGCGCATAAACTTGCTCGGCACCCGTTGTTTCCACAGCCGATCGCCGAATCGACGGCTGTCACCTTTTCTTATGGCTAAAGGAGGGTTGCGACTACGGCTTCGACAATCCGCGACGCCGCAACAGCGCCAGCGCACCGGCTATTGACAGCAGTACCAGCTCCGTCGGTTCAGGTACACTGCTGTAACTGATAGCCGCAGCGGAGGCGGAGACGGTAGTTGATGTCGTCGAGAGGCTGCGATTCAGGTTGCTTAGTACAGTTGCTAAATCTACATTGGTAACCGTTCCGCTGCCCGTGAAGTCCCCTTTTGTCCAAAGCCCTCCCGAACTCTGGTTCAGATTGTTCAGCACTAAGGCCAAATCGGTATTATTGACCACGCCGGCCAGATTGGCATCGCCGGGCAACGTTGCCATGATCTTTTCCTGTCCGGCGCTTAACCCGCCGACTACTCCATCGGCTCCATCGGCATACCCCACTGCGTAACCGGTTGGAGCTGTAATGGCGCCGCTGGCGATGTACCCCTGGATCGTGCTGTTCGGACTGGTGCCGGAACCATAGTCGATCGTCACGCCGTTGCCGGCATTGACATTATCCAAGTTAAGCGCTGCGCCAGGAGCAATGACCAAACCGGATGTGCCGGTAATCTTCCCGCCGGCCGCCAGCGTGATTGCGCCTGCCCGGATCGTCGTTGGGCCATTGAGTGTGTCATTCCCGGCCAGCGTTAAGGTGCTGCCGCCGTTAAGGGTCAGACCTTTATCAAATGTGGTTTCCGCAGACAACGTCGCAGCGGCATTGGCGGTAACGGCTGCGCCGGTGAGTTCCAGGGTATACGACCCGCTGCCCGCTATAGTATAATGGCTGCTGGTAGCAGGATTGAACGTCAATCCACCGGCCTGAACGGCGGCCCCCAATGTTACTGTCCCCGCGACACCATTGTCGGCACCAAAGGTCGCCGTCACGGTGCTGTCAGCCGAATTGTTCCAAGCCGCATCGGATGCTCCGTTGGACCAAAGCCCTGACGCCGTGTTCCACGTTCCAAAGCCGTCGGCGGGTGCTGTCGGGCTGGTCCCGGCGCGGTCCCAGATAAGTTCTCCAGCCAAGACAACCGAACCGCTGACATCAATGGTAATGGGGCTTAACGCGCCGTTGTAGCCGCTGCTATTCTGGCTGAACGGATTCAATGTGATAGATCCCGAATAATTGCCCGTATTGGCGTTGCTGAGGCTGACGATGGGATTGCTGTTTGAAGTCCCCGCCGCAATATTGCTGAAACTGCCGAAGCCCGACAGGCTGAACGCTGCGGCGTTGGAAGTATTGAAATTACCGGCCAGTGTGTCCGCGGGACCGATGGCCGAATTTTCAATCTGCAGGAGGGCCGCCAGATTGGTCTTTCCCTGAATGGCGGTTCCCAAGTCCAACGTATAGAGTGTCGAGGAATTTTCAGTCAGCGAAGCGCCGGTGGAATGTGTTCCAAGAAGCAGGAGGGCCGCAGCATAATTATTGACCTGCGCGCTAACGTTAATGGTGACAGGACTATTTGCCAATACGGTCTTGCCCAGCCCGCTGGTACCCTGGCCGTCTGATTGCATCTCCACCTGCGCTGTGCCGGTCTTGGCCCCGGCCGTGGTGGTGTTAACGCCGACGACCAGTGAGCTGTTGTTGGAGCCACCCGCCGACAGCAGGGCCACTGAACCGCCGTTGGTCATGGCGTTGCCCGATAGCGTGCCAAATTGGGCGTCGAGACCCTCCGAAAATGCGCCGGCTGGTGCGGCGTTCTGCACCGTCAATGCCTCCTCGGCCACGTCGCCTGGATGTACGATGCCAAGGTTGATCGTAGTCGGACTGGTAATCGTGCCGGCGGCCAGATTGTATGCGGCGGCGGTGATATCGATGGTCTGTGAAGCCAAGGCTGTCTTGCCCAGCGTGTCAATGCCGGTGCCATCGGATTGCAAAGCCAGCGCGGCCGAGCCGCTTAAGTTGCCCGCTGTACTCGTGTTCAGCCCGATGGTCAGCGTGTTGGCCGGGGCCAGCGTCGCTCCGGCAGCCAGCGCGCTGAACGTACCGCCATTGGTTACGGCATTACCTGTTCCAGCGCCAAGTTGGCCATCAAGATTTTCCGAGAAGCCATCTGCGGCGGCGGTGTTCTGTACCGTGATGTTCTGTGCTATCGTATCCCCGACATGCACATTGCCGACGTTGATCGTCGTTGGACTGGTAATCGTGCCGGCGGCCAAATTGTATGCGGCAGCGGTGATATTGATGGTCTGTGAATTCAGAGTTGTCTTGCCCAGCGTGTCGATGCCGGTGCCATCGGATTGCAAAGCCAGCGCGGCCGAGCCGCTTAAATTGCCTGCCGTGCCCGTGTTCAGTCCGATGGTCAGCGTGTTGGCCGGGGCCAGCGTCGCTCCGGCAGCCAGCGCGCTGAACGTCCCATTGTTGGTTACCGCATTACCAGTTCCAGCGCCAAGCTGGCCATCGAGATTTTCCGAGAACCCGTCCGCAGCGGAGCTGTTCTGCACCGTGATATTCTGCGCTACTGCATCGCCCACACGCACGTCACCGAGGTTGATCGTCGTGGGGCTGCTAACTGTGCCGACGGCCAAATTGTATGCGGCGGCGTTGATGGTGATGGTCTGTGAAGTCAGGCTTGTCTTTCCCAGCGTGTCAATGCCGGTGCCATCGGATTGCAAAGCCAGCGCGGCCGAGCCGCTTAAGTCGCCCGCGGTACTCGTGTTCAGCCCGATGGTCAGCGTATTGACCGGGGTCAGTGTCGCTCCGGCAGCCAGCGCGTTGAACGTACCGCCGTTGGTCACTGCATTACCTGTTCCAGCACCAAGCTGGCCGTTGAGACTTTCCGAGAAGCCATCCGCCTGGGCGGTGTTCTGCACCGTGATATTCTCCGCTATTGCAGCGCCGACACGCACATCCCCGACATTCGTGGTGGTGGGTGATACACTTGCAACGGCCAGGTTAAATGCGGTTCCCGTAATAGTGATATTGGCCTGATGGATGTTGGGGAAATTGCCCTCCAGATGCACCACCTGACCGGAAAGCGGGCCGTCCTGTCCGTTGGGATTGAAGGCGACTGGCAACGCTGCGGACTGCCCGATCGGCACGCTGAAGTTGCCGCCTGCGGCACCCGCCCCACCTAACCGGGCGTCGGTGAGGGTGCCGCCATTGACATCCGTTTGGATGGCCCCGCGGATCGTGGGGCCGGTGGTTCCCGAATTTTCAATCTGATAAGTCAGGGTCGCGGTGCTGTTGGAGTGTATTTCGCCGAAAGCCATGGTATACGTCAACAGGCCGGCGGTGCTGCTGGTTGGGGTGACATTTCCCGTAACAGCAATATCGGCATTACCGGCGGACAGTATTTTGCCGCCGGTGGAACTGACATTGGCCAGGGCATTAAAACTATTGCCGCTGCCGAAATTAGCGTTCTGATAATCCGCATTCACGGTGACGTTGTTGGCTCCCAGCGTGAGATTGCCGTTGTTGATCAGCAGGCCGGGAGTCAGGCCGGCGGTTCCAGCGCTTAGGTTAAGCGTGGCACCCGGATCGCTTTGCAGGGTACTGGTGACGCCCGGATCCAGCACTCCGGCGGAAAGCGCCAGCGTGCCGCCGGTAGCTTCGATGGTACCCGTATTGGTAACCTGCGGGGTAACGGTTCCGAAACCCTGGATAGTTCCCTCGTTGGTCAAGCTGCCGCTGGTAATGCCGAAAGTTCCGCCGCCAAGCTGCAGCAAGGCCCCGGTCTGGTTATCCAAGCCAGCCTGCGTTGTGAAATTCAGTCCGCCAAGTACACGAAATTCACCCTGGTTCACCGCCAGCGGGCTGATCTGCGCAAAGACCGAGCCGGACCCGTTGAGGGTAACATCAGCGGCATTGGTCGTGATTGCGGCACCGCTGATAGTTAACGTGCCGCCGGCGGCGATGTAGATGCCGCCAGTCAGCGTACCGCTGGAATAATTACTCAGTTTCCCGGTACTGATCTGCAGCGTCCCGCCGTTGCTGCTCGCAATGGTTCCGGTGTTGCCCGTTGTGCCCGTAACATCCACCGTGCCACCTTGGGCGCTCACCGTTGCACCGCTGTTGTTGGTCAGGGTTCCGATGTTAAGGCTGGCCCCGGCCGCAGCCTGCACGAGGCCGTTATTGGTGAGATTTGAATTAATGTCGAGGGACGTTTGGTTGTCAACGGCGATGGTGCCGTTGTTGGTCAGGGCACCGTTGGATTGGATGGAGTTGTTGCCGCCGGAGGAAGCTGTAACGGTGGCCCCGGAGTCAATGGCCAGGCCGCCTTGGCCGCCCGTAATTCCGGAGTTGTTCCCGCTGAGGTTAACCCCGCCGTTGATGCTGTCGCCGACGTATTGGCCGCTGCCGCTGTTGCGGGCGTCTTGGTAACGAAGCGCGGCGCTGCCGGTAAAATTGAGGCTATGGCCATTGAAATTCAACCCCACCGGATTGGCGGCGGTATTGGCGATGAAGACGTATCCGTTGCTTGCAATGGTCAGATCGCTGCCGAGGGTTACATTCTGCAGCGTGCCGTAGCTGTTGATGTTAAGGTAAGAGGCACCGTTGCTCTGGTTGGCAGCGTTGAGCGTGCCGTTTTCGATGGTGCCGCTGCTGGTTAGGTTCCACACCCCGGTGCCGCTGTTGAAGGTCAACGTGTTGCCGGTGTTGTCAAGCGTGCCGGTAATATTGACCGTTGCGCCATTGGCGGTAACGGTTCCACCGGTTCCGCTGGACTGCAAGCCTGCGGCCGATGAAGTGAAGGTACCGCCAAAATTGATGGTCTCAGCAGCGGCGATGGTGGCATTGGAATCCGCCTCGATGGTTCCGGTATTGGTCCAGGTGCCATTGAGGGTAAGCACGCTGTTGCTGCCGGAGATGGCCACCGTGCCGCTGTTGGTGAGATTTGAATTAATGTCGAGGGACGTTTGGTTGTCAACGGCGATGGTGCCGTTGTTGGTCAGGGCACCGTTGGATTGGATGGAGTTGTTGCCGCCGGAGGAAGCTGTAACGGTGGCCCCGGAGTCAATGGCCAGGCCGCCTTGGCCGCCCGTAATTCCGGAGTTGTTCCCGCTGAGGTTAACCCCGCCGTTGATGCTGTCGCCGACGTATTGGCCGCTGCCGCTGTTGCGGGCGTCTTGGTAACGAAGCGCGGCGCTGCCGGTAAAATTGAGGCTATGGCCATTGAAATTCAACCCCACCGGATTGGCGGCGGTATTGGCGATGAAGACGTATCCGTTGCTTGCAATGGTCAGATCGCTGCCGAGGGTTACATTCTGCAGCGTGCCGTAGCTGTTGATGTTAAGGTAAGAGGCACCGTTGCTCTGGTTGGCAGCGTTGAGCGTGCCGTTTTCGATGGTGCCGCTGCTGGTTAGGTTCCACACCCCGGTGCCGCTGTTGAAGGTCAACGTGTTGCCGGTGTTGTCAAGCGTGCCGGTAATATTGACCGTTGCGCCATTGGCGGTAACGGTTCCACCGGTTCCGCTGGACTGCAAGCCTACGGCCGAAGAAGTGAAGGTGCCCCCAAAATTGATAGTCTCGGTAGCGGCGATAGTGGCGTTGGAATCCGCCTCGATGGTTCCAGTATTGCTCCAGGTGCCACCGAGTGTAAGCACACTGTTGCTGCCGGAAATGGCCACCGTGCCGCTGTTGGTGGTCAAGCTTCCGAGGTCGAGGCTGGCCCCGGCCGTGGCCTGCACGAGGCTGTTATTGGTAAGATTTGAACTAATGTCGAAGGACGTTTGGTTGTCAACGGCGATGGTGCCGTTGTTGGTCAGGTTATTGAGCATGATGCGACTGTAGCTGCCGGAGGAGGCCGTAACAGTGGCCCCGGAGTCAATGGTCAGGCCGCCATTGCCGACGGAAATATTAGAGCCGTTCCCGCTGAGGTTGACATCGCCGTTGATGCTGTCACCGAGGTATTGGCCGGTGGTGGTGTTGCGGGCATCTCGGTATATAAGCCTCCCATTGCCGGTAATGTTGACGCTATGGCCATTGAGATCCAACCCCAGTGGATTGGCCAGGGTATTGGCGACGTAGACATATCCGCTGCTTGAAGAAATGGTCAGATCGCTGCCGAGAGTCACGTTCTGCAGCGTGCCGGAGTTGATGCTAAGGCAGGATGCACCATTGCTCTGGTTGGCGGCGTTGAGCGTGCCGTTTTCGATGGTGCCGCTTAGGTTCCACACCCCGGTGCCGCTGTTGAAGGTCAACGTGTTGCCGGTGTTGTTGAGCGTGCCGGTAATATTGACCGTTGCGCCATTGGCGGTAACGGTTCCGCCGGTTCCGCTGCCCCCCGGGCTTATGTCCGATGAACTGAAGCTACCCCCCAGATTGATAGTCTCGGTGGCGGCGATAGTGGCATTGGAATCCGCTTCGATGGTTCCGGTATTGGTCCAGGTGCCATTGAGGGTAAGCACGCTGTTGCTGCCGGAGATGGCCACCGTGCCGCTGTTGGTGAGATTTGAGTTAATGCTAAGGGAGGTTTGGTTGTTGACGGCGATGGTGCCGTTGTTGGTCAGGTTATTGAGCATGATGCGACTGTAGCTGCCGGAGGAGGCCGTAACAGTGGCCCCGGAGTCAATGGTCAGGCCGCCATTGCCGACGGAAATATTAGAGCCGTTCCCGCTGAGGTTGACATCGCCGTTGATGCTGTCACCGAGGTATTGGCCGGTGGTGGTGTTGCGGGCATCTCGGTATATAAGCCTCCCATTGCCGGTAATGTTGACGCTATGGCCATTGAGATCCAACCCCAGTGGATTGGCCAGGGTATTGGCGACGTAGACATATCCGCTGCTTGAAGAAATGGTCAGATCGCTGCCGAGAGTCACGTTCTGCAGCGTGCCGTTGCTATCAGCGAAGCTTCCTGCGGTCCCAATGGTGAGTACGGCATCTGCAAGGGTGCCTCCATTGAGATCGTAGGTGCCTGCCTGAATATCGAAGGCACCGCTTGTTGTGCCACCCGGCAGCTGGGCAAGGTCCAGCGTGCCGCTGGTTTGGTCCAGGGTGGCATTCGCATTGTCGATTGTGAGGCTGTTGACGTTGACGGTGCCCGAAATGCCGGCGGTGCTGTCCAGACCTAACGTATAGGCACCGGTACCAGCGGAATCAATGATGACATCATAAAGCACGCCTGCGGGCGCACCATTATCCGGATAGTTGGGGTTGCTTGACCAGTCCGCTGCAGTGGTCCAGTCACCTGTAGCTCCGTTCCAAGTCGCAGTCGTATCGGCTGGCGCGGTTTGCGCGACACCGCACGCCATCAGCGCGGCAGCGGCAAGAAGACTTAGGGCCCGGCAGGATTTCCGACGTTGGGTAGCAATAAACATGTTGATGTCCTCCCGTAGTATCTCTGGCTGATGAAAATATATTCCTTGCGCTGTTCCCGAGGCGGTACGTCTAGAGGTCGTACCGCCTCGGGCTAACTATCAACTGGAAAGCCGCGATGTGCAGCTCCCTTTCTCACAACCGGCCAGCCTCAGATCAGGCCGCCGTTACCAAGCTATGGCGTGCGACAGGTTCATGCGCATCCATAATCAGCGTGGCCTCGCATGGGCAACGCCAGAGGCTAGACAGGCCTTCAACAAGCCGGTCAGGTTGAAATGTAACCTGGTCCAAGGTCCGATACAATACGCAATATTGCGTATTGGGGTCGGGCGTCGCCGTACAAAAAAGCATGATTTTAAGGGAATTTGACGCGCGACACCGAACCCCAAAAAGAATTTTTTACGGCTGTAAGTTATGCCCCCCGCGCTGGTAAAAAGGCCCGTTTTATAGACCACCGTCCGCCGGTACAAGCAAACATAACTACATGTATAGCAAGGAGTTGGGCCGGCTCCTGTGTCACCGGTTCAGCGCTTATGGGGAACTGCGTACCGGAGGGGGATAGCAGAGGCAAAATTCCGAAAAAAGCAGGATTTTCCGTGGAGGCACCGCCGAAGAACGGAAAGCCGTCCTGCGGGCGTGCCACCGGACGATCCATTTGCCATGGGGGGCGTGGGCCGGAATGGGGCGGTGTGAACGCAAACCGGATCGCGCCGAAGAACCGGCCTTCCCCGGCGCGCCAAGCCCTCGGTTGTTTATCGCGCGGCTTGTGAGGTAATGAGTTGTAGATATGAGTGGTATGCCATACGAAGGGAAACGGGGACGCAGTAAGTATTCAAAATGGACTGTAAAAAGGACCGCGGATTTCGCGGATAGTTGGTTGGGTTCCATGCTCGTGACACTGACACTATTTCCGCGTGACCCTGCCGTCCGGAAAACATCACATAGCCGCCGGCTCTGCCGGTGGTATAACGCCCGCTAACGGGACACGGCCGCCCCAACGCACGGCGTATGCCATACGGAAAGCTCACCGTTTGCCGCAGGTACGGGCACCGTTTATCATCAAGGCATTACGGCTGGCAAAATCGTGCCGCCGATTATCAATAAACCTGATCAATCAAGGATTAACGAAGGAGTGCGCGGATGCTTAAGCAAGTGTTCCAAAAGAGCGGCGGTACAGGTACTGAATTATGGATTGCTATTTTATGTGTGTCCGCGCTTACAGCTTTTGTGAGTTGTAATCTTTGCGCGGCACCCGCGGCGGGCCTGTTGCCGACCTCCGCCAAGCCCGCGTTGAGTCAGCCCAGCCAAAAAGATATCCAGCATTGGATTCTGCAATTGGGCAGCCACCGCTATTCGATACGCCACGCCGCCGCCAAAAACTTGTCTGCCGCGGGTGATGCCGCCGTGCCGGAAATGAAAAAAGCTCTGGCGGGCTTGACCACGCCGGAGATGCGGCATGTATTGCGCCAAAGTCTGCGGCACATCGCCCATGCCGATCTTCTGCGGGGACCGCTGATTACCTTAAATGCTGAAGATATTTCTGCCGAAGAGGCATTTGACCGCGTATGTCGGCAGGCGGGAACGATACCCAATTTTGTCAACGGCACTCAGGGCATGATGCCGCAGGTCACCATTCATGCTGATAAAGTGCCGTTCTGGCAAGTCATGCAGAAACTGGCGGTTCTCACCGGCGTTTCTCCCTCGCCAGGCTATTATGGTAATCCACAGCAATTGACGCTGATACAAAATGGTGTGCTGGGCAAAGGGCACAGCATTGATATTGAAGGCGGCTTCGCTATTACGGCGCAAAGCGTCACCTATAACCGCAGCGTAACTTTTATGCCGTCCGGGCCTTCTGCGGCACAAACATTTAATATTCAGGCGGTGCTGCTGTCGATTCCCGGAAAAACAGGCCCCCTGCAAATTCAGCAGGCCGTGGTGACCAAAGCGTTAGATAACCATGGCAATTCCCTTATGACCCCCACGCCCGGCAATATTTGGTATGGCGGCAGTCAGATGGGTGGCGTGGCGAATTTCAACATTCCCTTGCAATGGCCACCCCATCCGGGAACGGCCATCACCGAATTAAAAGGATACATCCCGGCCATTATATCGTGGCACAGGAAAGTCCTGGATTTGAAATTCAAAGCTAAAGGAGCGGTCAGCGCATCCATCGATGGAATAAAAATCTCCGTTGGTCCCTGCACCGGCCAACCTGGAGGGTGGCACTTTGCCTACCGCATTCTCCAACCCACCGGTGCCTACAACCCGAATTCAAATCTGCAGAATATCATGAACCAGCTTGGACAGGTGAACTCCGCCACCATTATTTCCGCCGGCGGCCGCACTATTCAAGCCAACGGTTGGAGCGGCGGCGGAGGTGGCCCGCAAGGCATGACATATAGCGTCAACGTCATGGGAGGCAAGCCCGCTGAATTTCGCATGGACGTTTTCACCCGGCAGCAAAGCCTGCAGATTCCACTGAATCTGAAAAATATTCCTATGCCGTAAGTGGGTTATTCCGCGTGACTCTTTGGATACGGCAAGGGAGCAAACTTTGATCAGGCCGCCACTGCGCATGGCTGATCCCGGCGGCGTCACTGACGGCAATGGCAATGCAAACCAGGAAATAATATCATCTCGTTCGTCAATGTGGAGTAAACGATGAAAAAGAACTGTCAATGGATCGGTATGTTGTTTATTGCGGCCCCAACTCTGCTCTATTGCGTGCCCGGGAATGCTCAAGAACACGCCGCCAAACCTGTTGAGTCGTCGGCGATATCCGCCGCTATTGGCTTTCATAACGCGGGGCGCACGATTCCAGAATCATACTTGGGATTTTCCATTGAGTGGCCGCTGGTCAATCAGCTTTTTACGCCGCGCTATGGACGGCAGGCGACCATGATTGGCCTGATTAAACTGCTGGCACGCTACAACGGCCCTCCGTTACTGCGCATTGGCGGCAATTCCCAGGATGAGTCTACGTACAATCTGCCCCGGAATCATAGCTTGCCGAAATTTGTCCATGTCAACATTACCAATAATATGCTTCGACTGCTGGCCACGGTTTCCGCCCGGACCGGATGCAAATACGTCATCGGCTTAAACCTCGGGGATAATCGCCCCAATTTGGCCATAAAACTTGTGCAAGCGTGCCGACGGATCATTGGCAACCGGCATATCGCCGGCTATGAAATCGGCAATGAACCGGATTTCTTCCATCGCTTTGGCGGTATCTGGCAGCACAACACCTTGGCCCTGTATCTCAAGCGCTGGACACGCTATTACAACGCCATCAGACCCTATCTGGCCAATGGGCAACAAATCGAAGGGCCGGCCTTTGGCGGCGGCTGGTTGCGCGACATTCCGAGGTTTATTGCCTTGGAACACCGTCGGCTTGGTATTGTTTCGCTGCATCGCTATCCCACCGGGGCGACCGTCAAAAATCCCAGATCCCCGGTGTTTTGCAGCATCGCCAATTTATTGAAAAATGCTTCCGCCACCAGTTTTGCCCATCTTATGCTTCCGTCGCTGGCTGCCGCCAAGCCATACCACATCCCGGTGCGTTATGGTGAAATGAACTCCGCATGGAACGGTGGCAAGCTCGGAGTGAGTAACACGTTCGCCTCCGCGTTGTGGGGAGCCGATACGCTTTTTGAAATAGCTTACGTCGGCGGGGCGGGTGTGAACATACATTTATCAGAGGGGTTTGATCAATTTCCCGGCAATTATGATCCGGTGTATTTCCATCCGCATCAGCCCTTGCGGGTGCGGCCATTATTCTACGGCATGTTGGCGTTTGCTCGAACGATCCAGAATCGCGCGCGACTGATTCCCGTAACATATCATACGCATTTGAATGTAAAAATATGGGCCGCCAGGGCTGCCGACGGCATGGTGCGAATTGCGATTATCAATAAAAGCAGCCACCCAACGAAAGTGCGGTTGAATTTCCCCGCCGGGAAACATCTTCGCCACTACACCCTGACGGGCCCGAGCATCTCCGCTGAGTATGGTGTAAAACTTGACGGGTTGACATTTGACGGAGGCAAAAATGGTCGCTTGGTTGGCAAGCCATCATTCGTGCGGCAGGTTCACGCCAGTGCGCCGCTGGTCGTAAAACCGTATTCAATATCCGTTGTGGTGATGCCTTCTCCCGGAAAATAAATCGGTCGCAAGTTGCCCCGCAGGGGCGGTAGTGAGATTCAAAAGTAAGTATAGGAGCCTGTCCGCGTTCACTCGGTCCCACCATACAGGTTGAAGCGGTCGGATTTTGCAGTGGATCGGCCAGATGGCTTGACACCAGATGGCTTGATGGCACCACCGCAAAATGGCTGTAGTTACTTCAACAAGACTGTTGCCAACGCTGATTGAGCCGCACAGGTCAAAACATTGAAGCCAAGGATAAACAAAGATGAATAAAGATGGATAACGGGGAAACATTCGCGTGCGGCCCTGTGCACCGCCAGTGTAAGCAATGGGGCATCGGCGGTAGGCTCTGGCTGGGCCGTAGCCTTCAAATCACGGCGAAATAAATGAATTGAAGCGATAGCTTCCCGAGGGAACCTGACAGATTACACTTTCGGGGTGTGGGGTACGGCCATGCACAATTTCCAAGCCTGCGGCGGACAGCAATTGACCGTTCACACGCACGATCGTCGCGTTTCGTGTCGGAATATAGACGCAGGCTGTGACATTGGGAGGAATAACGACGTGCATCGTCACTCGATTACCAACATGCCGCCAGTGACTGACAACGCGCCCCATCGCGGAATCGTAGCTCACACGCACCCATCTGAGATTTCCGACAATCGCCGGCCGTATTTCCAACTGCCGTCCAGGCTTGCGGGCCATATCCAGACGGATTCCGCCCAGGCCTTGGAAAAGCCATTGTTCAATGTGTCCCAGCATGAAGTGGTCCTGAGAATCCTGCGGCAGGGCATCCCAGGCTTCGGTTAATGATGTTGCGCCGTGGGCAAGCTGGTAGCCGTAGCTCGGCGGCGTGGTTTGCGTGGCCATTTTGTAGAGCAATTGTGCCTGTCCAGCATTGGTCAAGGCCTGTACGACATAGTGAAATCCAATATCGCCTGCGGTGGTGTGATCACCATGCGCATGGATGTTGGCGATGAGGTTTAACAACACTTGTTTCCGGTCGGCTTTTTTCACCAGCCCGGTTGCCAGGGCCATGGCATTGGCGCACTGGCTGCCGCGATCATATTGGCCGGTTGCCGGATGGTAGAATTTTCGGTTGAATGCCGCTCGGACCTGTTTGGCCTCGGCGGCGAAATGCGCTGCGGCATGAGGGTGGCCCAATATATGGGAGATTTTTACCAGCGTGGTTAAATCACGGTACCATGTTGCCGTGGCCGTTACACCGATGCCGGTTAATTGCTCCACCCCTGGTGCCCGCGGGCCAAGGTCGTACCAGTCGCCTAAGCCATAGGCAATAATATCATTGTGTGCCCGTGATTTGAGGTAAAGCACGTAGCGGATCATCATCTGATAATTTTGCGACAATATGTGTTTGTCCCCGAAGAACTGGTAGGTCAGCCAGGGATCCAGAATTGCAGCACTACCCCATTCCGGGGAATCGATAAACCCGTTGGAATAATTGAAGTAGGTCGGGGCGAAATCGGGGACCATGCCGTTGGGCCGCTGTGCAATACGCATATTGTCCGCCGTTTGCTCGTACAACTTCGGCACGAAATAATTGTCCATAATCCCCGGCCCCGCCAGGTACGTATCCTCCAGCCAACCGGTTTTTTCCCGTGTAGGGCAGTCGGTGATGATGCTGACCATGTTGTTGACCATGGCCATGGTGATCAGGTGATGAATCTGGTTTAGCAGTTTGTTACTGCATGCAAAACGGCCAATGGTCGGGGCCGAGGTATGCGTGGCCTGACCGGTCACCGCCAATACCACCGGTAGAACAGTGGAATTGGGTGCTGGTGCGGCGTTGACCTGCACATAGCGAAAGCCGAAATAGGAAAATAGTGGATGAAATGTCTCCACGCCTTTACCGTTGAGCGTATACGTGCACCATATTGGCCCCGCGCAGGATTGCCACTGCGTGCCATCGGGATGCAATAATTCCGAAGGATACACAACAAGCTGCGAACCCGCCGGTCCGCGAGCCTTGATAACAAATCGGCCTGCCATGTTCTGGCCGAGATCATAAACGCTTACTCCCGTTCGTGGATGCGTGACGCGAACGGGTTTATAGACCTGCATGACCTTTACCGGCGGAGCGATTTGTGCCGTCAGCACGCCGCCCGGGCCATGCGTTTCAACGGCATAATGCCAATGCGATGCGTTAAACTTCGGCTTATCCCAGCCGGGAACAGCTTCCAGGGCGTTGTAATCCTCTCCGCCATAGACATTACAAAATGTAATCGGCCCCGGTGCCGTGCGCCACTGGCTACTGCTGACAATATTTTGCGATGTTCCGTCTTTGAACGTGATGTGCAACTGCATAATCATTTTCGGTGGGCCAAAACTCGCCGGGGCATGGTTGTATCGGCCCGGAAAGTCGGCGCTGTCGTACATTCCGGTCCCCAGCATGACGCCCAGAGTGTTTTTGCCGCGATGCAACCGGCGCGTGACCGTGTAGGTGTTGTAGTCCACGACCTTGCGGTAATCGGTCCAGGCGGGTTGCATGACATCGTGCCCGATTTTATGACCATTTATTAACAATTTATATTGCCCCAGACCGGAAATATACACCACGGCATGGGCGATCGGTTTATCAACGGTTAAGGTATGGCGAAACATCGGCAATCCGGTCATCGGCGGTCTCACTTTGCCCCACGGGCCGCTGCCATAGGCGGCAATCACCGCAGCGTTTTTCCAGCCCGCAGCATTAAATTGCAAACTTTTCCAGCCCGGCCTCCGCACGCGGGAAATTTTCCAAGTTGTATCGACGGGCACGGTCTGCGGCTTTCCGTTGCGCGGGGTTATCGTCAGCAGGCCAAATAATCCCGCAGGATTTGGTGACGTTCCGCCGTTGGTCGCCAAAATTGCCAGAACATTTCGGCCCGGGTGTAGAAGCGGCATAGCATTGATTCGCTGCATGATGCGCCAATGCATTCCGGCACCGGCGAATTTGCCATTGATGAATAACTGGAAATTATTATCAGCGGTTAAATCGAACTGTGCCTTGGTGAGGATTTGACCGGGTGGCAAATAAATAATTTTGCGGAAGTAAACGCTCCCCACCGGAGCGTTAATGCCAACGCCCGGCAGCCAAACCCAGGAAAGATGTTGCAATGCTGCACCGGACATGGGCCGCGGTGCGGAAATCCATCGGGCATGCCATTGGCTTCTGGTCAGCAGTCCCATCGTCCACAATGCCGGCTTGCTCCACGCGGAAGCGTGGCCGGATGCACCCCACACGCGCACTTTCCACCAGCATCGCTGACCGGACACCAGTTGCCGACCGGCGTAGCGGATGTTCACAGACTGATTGGACGACACCTTGAGTGAGTTCCAAAGATCGCCGGAATTGGCCAGTAATGTTGCGCGGCTGGAGGCCACTAAAATCTGATAGGCAGTTTGGCGCAAGCCGGTCAGGCTGGTCCAATCTGCGCTCAGTTGCCAGCCAAGGCGCGGGTGGGAGCTCTGAATTCCCAATGGGCGTACAGAATAGTCGCACCGCAGGGCCGTTGGCGCAATGTTGACTGCCGCTGGGGCCGCAAGACACGGATGAGCGGCACAGAAAAACAATGCCAAAAGACTATATGTAATTTTGCGGTAAGCCATTATTCTTTTCATTGATGTCTGCTCCGAGGTTGCATGTCATGGGCCTTGAAGGAATAAAAGGAAATTCGGTTTGCCTGATTGTAGCAGTTACTTTCAATTTCAAAAGGCGGTAAGCGCGGGCGCGTCGTGGTTAGAGAGCACCGTGGTGGTAACCCGGTGGTTCGTTGGCGGCACTGGATCAACCACCGGATTAATCATCCGGTGCTCTACAGATCGTGACAACGCGTACCTTAACACGATGGTAAAGCCGCGCTGCAGTGGGGGGTACAAAAAGCACGCCATCGCAATCCCGGGCACTACTTGGACAAGCTCCGGGCGTGGCAATATTTCCTGGCAACGCACCGTGCGGGAAAGCTTCACAAAGCCGCCGGCTCTGCCGGTGGTGGAACGCACGATAAAAGAATCTCTGGCAGGCTCTTGACGCGACGGTAAAAAACATTGTGATTTACGCCTGATTTAGCGTTATTTCGGCCATGCCCGGAAAATTGCCGTGCTCCAGGCGTCCGGGCGGGCGTGTTGACGCGTATACGGATCAGTTCCAATAGTCATTCAGATACGTTGAGCCAACCACCAATTTTCCGAAGGGCAGCCACGACACTGAACCGTCGGCATAACCAATATTGGCACCATCGGGTGCACCGGTTGCGGCGTCCATGTGGTTGCTGAGAAGGGAGTTAGAGGATCGGCCATAGCCGCTGGAATAAAATGTGGTAAACGAACCACGGTAAGAGGCTGTCAGGTCAGTAATTAAAATGGTCGCTCCCGGGCTGGTTGGTGTTTGTGTGTAGGCGACCGCCGGGTTGGTGATGTAGTTGTAATTAACATTCACCTGCTCGGTTACGGGGTTGATGACCAACCCCTTGGTGGGCCAGGTTCCGGGCGGTGAATAGGCGTTACTAAGAGTCTCTACGGCATTGGGACGCTGGTACCAATAGCAGTAACTGGAATAGACTTCATACCAATTTAAGTGTGTTGCCCAATTGTTGATGGTGTTTTGGGAACCCAAAGCAATGTATTGCGTCACCGCATCGGGCAAATAGGCCGTCGCGGGATATGTCAGGTTGGCAAAAGGCCCCTGTGCCCCGAAGAAGCCGGACTGCGGGCAATACATGAACGCAGGATTGGTTAATATGTGAGTGGAGTAAAGCTCCGCCAGGCCCCATGGTTCATAGTTATTCTGATAATATCCCAGTCCGCCATAGGACCAATTGGTAAGATTGCTTTCCGGATACTTGTCGCGGTTGCTTTGACCGTATTCGACCACGGCCTGGGAAAGCGATCTTATATTTGCCGCGCATTCAATGCGCAGAGCCTGCACGCGAGCCGCCGCCAATGCGGGCAACAGCAGTGCGATTAACAGGGCGATGATGCTGATCACCACCAATAGCTCGATAAGGGTGAAGCCGCGACGTTTCATGGTAAACTCCTATGTCGGTCTCAACCGATTAAGAAACTCGACTGCGGGGCGGATCGAAAACAGGCGACCCCTGGGCATCGGTACTGCCGCCGTGTTAAGAAAGGCCCAACCGCCGCAGTCGCGGTCGGGCCTTGTGATTTCAACACCCACAGGGCCTGGAAGCCTGAGCTATTTTCAGCTTACCGCAGCCATCAGGCCGTGCGGCGTTTCTTCAAAAGCAGCAACCCCGCAATGCCAATTCCAAAAATCCCGAAGGTAGCCGGTTCCGGTGTTGCCACGGACGTAAACTGGAAATTCTGTATTTGACCTGGCGCAGATTGATAGTCGGCGATTCCAACTCCGCCCAGAGTGGTCGGATTTGCACCTGCGGCATAGGTGTACGTGCCCAGAGATGTAAAGCTGGTGGCGCTCGGAGCCTCGTAAAGCCACTGCGTTGTCCATTGTGCGCTGCTGGTGTTCAATACCACCTCGGCCGTGCCGCCAGTGACGTTGCCGTTTGTGGTGCCCGCTGCATATTGGTTATTGACTCCCGGCCCGCCAAAAGTTTGAGTTTGGCCAGCATCCGTCAACAGCATCCAAGGGCCCGATGTCTTCGTGGGGTTGTTGAACAAGCTGCCGCCGTCCAGAAAGCCCATGGCAAGCCAGTTCCCAGTGGCTCCAGATGTTGGGGACAAAACCGCTGAAACCGTATAAATATTCCCCGCTGTGAT
>JAKBCC010000126.1 GCA_021808105.1 Planctomycetota bacterium | reverse complement strand
CCAATCCGGGGCTTCGTCGCGGGGATTGCTCCCGACAACGCCCGGTTGGCTACATGGCTAACGGATCATTCCATGATGAACTCCTTTCAGTTCATGAGACACAGACGGTTTCACTGACGCACCGGATTACGCGGATACCAATGGGATGGGTTTGGAGTCGTTGTGGTATTGAAGTAGTTCTGGTTGCCATGGCAATTATCAAATAGCGCTGTGCCAAACGCGTATGGAAGTATCGGAGCACGGAAGCCCGGTGTTTATCCGCGTCTTTTTTACGCTGCTCTAATCGGAACTTGAGAGTCGAGAGTAGAAAGTAGACCGCAGGAGGAATTCTTCCGCTCCGGCGACAGCCCCTCTAATACTCCCAGCCCTATTTGCTCTACTGTCTACTCTCTCAAAACTCTGCTCTATTGGGCTGCAGCCCAATCCGCGTTATCCGCGGTCTTTTTTACAGTTTATTTTGAATTGTCTGCACCGGCCATCGGATCGCGCATTTGACGTTGCCGACAATCCTTGCGACACTTTCGGCATGAATAATTTGACTTCAAATACGCAAGCCTCTGTTGAGCCGGACTTATCGGTGCAAATTGGCAAAATGCACCTGGCCAATCCGATGATGACGGCTTCGGGTACCTGCGGGTATGCCGATGAATATGCCGACTTTGCCGATTTATCAAAATTTGGCGCGTTTGTCACCAAATCCATCAGCAAAGCGCCACGCAAGGGCAATGAAAGTTACCGCGTCATTGAAACACGGGCGGGCATGCTTCATGCGATTGGCCTGGCCAATATCGGGTTGGAGCGGTTCATCAGTGAAAAAATACCCATCCTGGAAAAAATGGGCATACCCGTCATTGTCAATGTTCCCGGCTGGTGCGTGGAAGATTACGCCGATGTTGCAGAACGACTGGATCAGGAATTACCGGTCGTGCAGGGCATTGAACTCAATGTGAGTTGTCCGAATGTAAAAAATGGTCTGAGTTTTGGAACTGATCCGGTGCGATTGGCGGAACTGGTAGCCGCCGTGCGCAAACGGGTGAAGCGCACCACCCTGATTGTAAAGCTTTCACCCAATGTTGCCGATGTGGCCGTCACCGCCCGCGCCGCTGTAGAGGCCGGTGCGGATTGCTTGTCGCTGATCAACACCTTCACGGCGATGGTTATCGATATTGAAAAAGGCCGGCCCATGCTGGCTAACGGCACCGGCGGGTTAAGTGGTCCGGCGATAAAACCTATTGCGGTGTTTATGGTACATCGCGTTTATACGCAGGTGGCCAAAGCTCACGCGATCCCGATCATCGGCATGGGCGGCATTCAAACCTGGCAGGATGCGGTGGAATTTCTGCTGGCGGGTGCTACAGGCCTGGCAGTGGGAACGGCCCTGTTTATCGATCCCGCGATCCCCAATAAGATTTGTGACGGCCTGCGGGATTATCTGCGGCGCAAAGGTCACAACAGGGTGCAGGACATTATCGGGACATTGCGGATATAGGATCCTATCCGCGTCATCCGCGTAATCCGCGGTTCAATCCCGTTGCGTCTAATAAGGACCGCAGATTCCGCTGATCACGCGGATAAGTGCCGGGCTTCCGCTTTGTTTCGGCGAAAGCCAATCTTCTGCCCCAGCCGTATTTGCTCTACTTTCAACTTTCTCCTGTCACCCGCTCTATCGGGCCGCAGCCCCGATTGCTCTACTTTCTACTCTCTCAAAACTCCTGCACTAATCGGGCCTATTTCTTCGGATTCTTTAACACATTGACATACGTCATGCGTAAATCGGTCAGGGCCGACAGTAACATCCGCTGCTCACCTGAAGTCAGATTACCTTTGGTTTTATCTTCCAGAATCGCCAGTGAATCAATAAAAAATCGCGCCAGACCGATATCCGCTTTTCTCTGGCCGCCGGGCTGGGGAATGGCACCCATCGCCATGAGCGCCTGCCCGGCAAACTGTTCTACAATCATTTCAAAACTGGGGGTAATAGCAGGTGTGGAATCACTTTGCGGTGCGGCCTGAGCTGGGGCAGGCGGCGTGGCATCTCCGACTTTGGCGGCGAGCTTTTCCTTTTCCGCCTGGGCCTGATTTTTCCAATCCGCATCCACATGCAGTTCCGGATTGGGGTCGTTATTTTCCATCTTGTCCATGCGTGTATCCTCACAACTTCCGGTTATTCTGACGGGCCGGGAGATGTTTTTCAACTGATTTCAGAAAATACCGTCGGCGGATGTTCCAGCGTTTGCACCACCGGGCACGTGGCGACAGCCGCCTTTACCCGCTCATGAAGTTCCGGAGGCAACTGACTAAGCACATTTTTCAGCACCACGTGCATATCACCCAGCCGCGAAGGGTTAATAAGATATTGCTTGTCCACCGTAGCTTCCACGCCGGTCAGCGGATGACCATGTTTATTGGCGCTGATCAATGCCAGCATCATTTCACACGCTGCGACGGCGATCGGAATCAAATCCGTCGGGCCGGGGCCTGTGTCGCCGCCCCCGCTCTTGGCCGGCAAATCCAGATGCAGTTTCCATGTCCCGCCATCAACGTCAATAGCAGTTGGCCCGGTCTGTTTGAGTGTAAAGGTAGTCATGTTAAAACCCTTTTTCCGTGTTGCCAAAACGCTTCAGGAAATATCACGTCGCGTAACTGTGTAAACCGATGTAGAAAAAGTTGACGCCGATCCAGTTAAACATCATGACCGCAAAGCCAACAACCGAGAGCCACGCGGTCCAATCAGGGCGATATTTGGGCGTGACAAAACGCAGATGTACAATGATTAAATACACCAGCCAGGTTACCAACGCGAAGGTTTCCTTGGGGTCCCATTCCCATGGCCGCCCCCAGCTGAAATCAGCCCAGACGGCTCCAAAAATAATGCCGGAACCCAGGAACCAGAAGCCCATTTGTAAAATGACAATATTGGCGGCATCCAGTTGCAGCAGGAATTTATTACGCCGCACCGCCAAATCCGCAGCGGCCTCCGGTGTGGAAGCGTGCGCCGGGCGAGGTTGTGAAAAATCCCCCATGTGCCCTGCCACCAGCGATGAACCAATACCGCTGGCCATCGCGATCGCACCGCCACTGCCGGTTCCGGGGCCGGGGCCATTTCCGGGATTCATGCGGTAATACAGCTTCACCAGCAGATACAGCACACCCAGACAGAAACTCGCGGCAATGAGCGCATAACTGCTGATCACCGTGTTCACGTGAATATAAAGCCAGTAGGTATTGAGAACGCCATCCACGCGGCCGATGTTGGCACCAATGTTGGCACCCAGCACAAACGGCACCACAAAGCACGCCGTCATAGCCAGAAAGCCGACAAAGCTCATGGCCAATCCAAACAGATTGTTCTTCTTCCAATATTCTAAAATCAGACCGATCACGCAGCCGACAAAGGCTGATCCCAGAACACTTTCAAATTCATTTTGAATCGGAATGCGCCCCGCCAGCCACCATCGCACACCCATAAATAATGCATGGACCAGCACGGCGGCGGTAAAGAATATCAGCGCCGGTTTACGTACCGCCGGCACGGCCCCGACCGCGGCAATCACAAAGAGCGTCAGCGAGATAAAGTAGAGAAATACACCCACGATCGTGCCGTCAAAAAGTCGGTCATACCACAACTCCACCATCCGCTTGAGATGCGATGGATATGCCGCCGGGTTAATCGCCGGCAGAACTTTGGCCAGCGTTTCAATTCCTTCATTGGCTTCTGAAGCACTGTTATCCTGCCACCCCTGCCCCACTGAAATCAAGCCTAAAACAATACTCAAGGATTGCTGCCGGGTATAACCGGGAACAGCTTTAACGCCGGCATTCATTTTCAACATTTTCCGCACGACGGCCCCAGTGTTCGGCAGCAAAGCCAACGGAACCAGCCAATCCCTGGATTTAGCCCCTGCCGCCGGCGGCACAAATTTCATTTCCGCAGAAAGATTTTGAAATGTTTCCAGCGCTCGACTGACTTCGGCAACACCGGAACTCAGGGCGGCGGTGGAGCTGATTTTTACCAGCAGGTGATGCACATCCGCACGGGCCATGAAATCAGGGCTGACGGTGCCCTGTTGCAGGATACGCTTGGCCTGGGCTTTGGAAACCAATCGTCCCAGTTGTTCACGAATAGGAACCGTTTCCACAAATATGCAGTTCCGCGCGTCCCATGCCTGCGGGCGAAAGGCCATATCCAGAACGGTATACAGCGGGTCCTGACCGTGGATGCTGTCAAAGCCGCAGATGGTATGAACCGTTTCCGCAGCCCAACTGGCAATGGTCTTCACCTGGTCATTGTTCTGCACCGCGAGAATACGCAGCGGTGCCAGGTTCACCTGCTTTTTGAACGCGGTGCGGTTTTGCTGCTGAATTTCCGCGGTACGACGCATGAGTTTCATATTGGGGATGGGATTGACCTGCGGTGAACCGGGGCCGAGTTCCGGGTGACCCGCCGGCATATCCGCGGCTGACCCCTGCTCAATGGGCATGGATGCGCGGGCATTGATTACTGCCAACGCAGGAATAGCGGCTGCTATCAGCAAAGCCAGTAGAGAGACAATGTGCTTGAGCTTCATGAAAACACCTCTTACAAATTCCGGCTATGATGTCGACCCGGTTGCGCCATCGGGGGATTCAGGAGGGCGCTTTTGCGCGGCGGCAAACCGGGCCAACTGCTGCTTTTTTATATTAAGCAAAACGGGCTTAACATAAAAGGCATAACCAATTCCAAAAATAATCATGATCACGCCGACAATCATCGGATATAGGCCGTTGGTATTGCCCACCCCCAGAACGGTAAAGGGCGTACCATCGGCCTGCTTTCCGAAGCGGGCCTGGAAAAAATGCTGCCCATCCAGCGTTTCCGGATGATTCAAATGAATCACGGCCAATTTCGACTGATGGGTTTTCAGATTAGTAAAGCGAACTTTACTGATAAAATCGCGCGGAAAGCTGTTGCCGCCGGGGTAAAATAGTTCCTTGCATGAAAGCAGCGTCAACGCAGCGGGAAGCTTCCATTCCAGCGTGGAAAATACAAAACTGACCTTACCGGCCCCCGGCACCCGTACCGATGTCGGTGCCAGATCACCATGCAGACCGAATTGCTGGAATGGTATAAATATCTGATTATCCGTCCATTTTCCCCGTGATACCGCAAGCTGCAACACACAGTGGCCCATGGTCTGTTCCAGTTGCGGCCGCCTCTGGGCGGCGGGAATCAATTCCGGGCGATAGACCACATTGGCTAGTTCCTGCACAGAAATGCTGAAGGGAATCCCCGCGACTGCTGTCGCCACCGGATGTCCAATAGCGATGGGATATTGGGTTACCGCCCCACCGGCAGCGCGCTGGACCACCGTAAGTTTTCCTGATTGATGCTCGACGATCCAGAACTGATACCGTCGGGCGTCTTCGTAGCGAATATGAATCTGATGATCAATTTTATCCGCAATGAGCTTCCGTTGGCCATGGTCAAAAACAAAATCCACGGTTTTAGTAGGATACCGAAACAGGGCTGCACGCTGAAAATGAAACGGTGTCTTGCCGGGCCGGGCGCGATACACATCGACCATATATCCCTGACTCACCGCCCCTTGATACCCTTTTGACAGCAGGGGCATTTTAGTTTCCCGCCGTGGAACAAGTGTGTAAGGTGTTCCGGGGAGGGGGATTTTTTCATTGGGTTTAATGACCAGCACCTTGCGGAAGTGATCCGCTGGAACACTGACAATCAAAGCGTTATTGCCCATAAAGCTCGTCGTGATATCACGCAGTCGGCGGGCGCTGGGATGATACAGATACTCAATGCCGCAAGGCAGTCCGGAATCCGCCACGCGCAGGCGCGGGGTTTTGGCCAGCAGCCATTGGCCGCCGCTGGCCATGCCGGTGGCACTTAAATTAAATTCCAGTGCGGGCTTTCGGGCCGGCTGTCCCGGTTGCCGCTGCATGGCCAGCGCCTCCAGGTGCGTATAGGGATAATACCCCACCACGCGCACGGTCAGGGCCTTCAACTGCGGTGAAAGCTGGCCGACCATTTTCGCGGGGGCCGTGACATTCATGGGGTGATGGTTTTGGGTTGAACGTTCTCGGAATAAGGGCAGCGACGGCAGCGGCAACATGGCGGATTTGCCCTTCGCATTGGGCGCCTGCATAAATA
The DNA here is from genome assembly GCA_021808105.1 of Planctomycetota bacterium. Taxonomy (GTDB): domain Bacteria; phylum Planctomycetota; class Phycisphaerae; order WQYP01; family WQYP01; genus JAMDCX01. Next base: position 4,322 of record JAKBCC010000126.1, on the reverse strand, counting down.
AAGCCCGTTCCGAATTGTCATAATAATGATGCACGGTCTGGTGCAGAAAAATTCGGACCATGCCTTCTTTCTTCAAACCGAAATAGAAAAACAGTCCGACCAGCAGCGTGATAATGCCGGTATGCACGGTCCATACGCCGAGTTTATAAAGCGTCAACGGAATTTTCCGAAGCGTGACGGTAATCAGGGTCGTCGCCAGAAGGGCCATGAGAATTACCATGGGCGGTGCATTAAAAAAGCCCATGGTCGAAACATCAAAATAACTTCGCACACTCGGCAGGCCGGAGCCAACGGCAATATAGGCGGTGGATAAAAACAGCCACACCAGCCCGAGCTTTACAGAACTGAAAAATTGCACCAGCCGCCCGATGGGACCATCATACGCGGCAAGCCGATCCAGAAACCGTCCGGCCGCCGCCGGGCCGCGACCGATGCGCAACACAATACGTTCAACAAGCCACAGGGGCGGCGCAGCTTTAGATGCGGCCCCGGACGAGCCGGCCGTAGGGTTTGGTGCTTCAAGCGTATGGGTCATCGTGTTCCTCTACCGCAGGGTCTTGACGCTATCCTATCGCGCCAAACCCGAAAGAGTGGATTGTAGCGAAACGCCCCCCGCAAGTCTTGTGAAATTAATCACAAATTAAAAAATCAGATTTTCACCTATAATTTTCGTTTTTTCACAAAACAATAAAACAACCAGCTGTTTATACGCCAGTACCGCGTAAGGAGTTTGCAAAAATGCCTGTCCGCAAGTTTTCTGTTTCACCTCGCGGCCTTTGAAGCCGTTGCAATCGCTCGGCCACAGTAAGAAATTAGCGTACACAGTGAGATCGTGAGGCGGAGAGAGGAACGGCCTAAGGGGGAACCACTTTAAAATCTTGGCACGCGGTATGCAATTCAAGAAAGACATTCAAGATGGACTGCTAAAAAACCGCGGATTCCGCTGATCACGCGGATAAATGCGGGGGGTTCCATTTTGTTACAGCGACAGCCACTCTTTCGCGCCAGCCGAATTTGCTCTCCTGTTCAACTTTCTCCTGTCACCTGCTCTATCGGGCCGCAGCCCGATCGAGGCTTGAGAGTAGCGCTAAAATAATAGCGCTATGCTTGACAGCCCGGATCGGTGGTGTTAATATTTTAGCGCCTTGATCGGACAAATAAAGTAACCAACACGGAGCGCCCCATGCGAAACGCAACGAATTTAAGTCGGCGGGAACGGCAAATCATGGATGTAGTCTATGCGCGGGGCCAAGCCAGCGCAGCGCAAATCCGTGCCGATATTCCTGACGCTCCCAGTGATTCCGCCATCCGGGCGCTGCTGCGCATCCTTGAAGACAAAGGCTTTCTAAAGCACCGCGTCGCCGACTGCAAATATATTTACGGTGCCGTTCAGGAGCGGCGCAGTGCCGGTAAGGGAGCCTTGAACGGCGTGCTGCGGACATTCTTCGACGGCTCCGCCGTGCAGGCGGTAGCCGCACTGCTGGAGCAACGCGGCGCGGTTTCGTCTGATGAGCTTAAGGAACTTTCCGATTTAATCGCGGACACGCGGAAAAAGGGGGAAAGCCATGACCGTCATTAGCCCGTTACCCGGCGTTGCCACACTGTTTCCATTTTGGCTGGCTTTTCTGGCCAAAGGGTCTTTAATTCTACTGGCGGCTTCTATAACCGCGATTGTTCTGCGGAAAACCACCGCGAGCCTGCGTCACAATATCTGGCTGGCGGCGACTCAATTAAGATCGACATGCGAAGAAGCCTGCGACAACCGGGTGCTGTGCTGCGGGCGCGAGGCAGCGGACTATGCCGACGACCTTGTCGCAATTGCCGGATCGTTGCAGCCTCCTTGCAGTACCCCAGTCGCCGCGGTGGCCATGGCGCGGCCATCAACCTTGAAATACCGCGTGCTGGCGATCCTTGATGAACACCGCAACCGGCGCGGAATCACAGCCCCGGTGCTGGCGATCATTCTACTGCTGACCCTTGTATTTTTAGTATGTATTGGCACCCTGCACGTCGGACGTGGGATGGCGAGCGTCGCTCCGACCCCGGCGTTATCCACCCCTCATCTGGAATCGGCCGGCTCGGAAACGTTCGCCGGGAAGCAACGCATGTTGCATCTGGTTATTACCGGGCCAACAGGCCGACGCATTGGCCGCGCAAAAGTTTACTGCACACTTGCGTCCGATCGATCCTATTGGATTCCCATCACGACAACCTTCCGCGGAACGGCGGATTCGCTGGGGCGCATTGCTGTGCCGATTCCGCGCAACCGACTTTGGCCGTTTGAGGTTCATGTACAAGCCCCGCATCATGTTAGAATACTTGTGTCATGGCGGCCCAAGCCGTTCAATAAACCAATCAGAGTCCCATCTCATTTGCGCGTGATGTTGCCCAGAGGGACCAAAATGGGCGGGATCGTTTTGGGGCCGCACGGGAATCCCGCCGTGGGGGTGCATGTGTTTCTGCAGTTGGCCATGTACTACACGGGGCAGCGGTTCGGCCCGCTTGAGCGTGTGGACCCTGCGGATATTACGACGGTTTCAACGGCGGGCGGAAAATGGTCATGCGATGAGGCACCCTCCCGTTTGCGAGGGATGGTTCTCATCGGCAACTGGAGCCACCGCTTCGTCACGCACACCGGGAACAGGAGAACCCAAGCTGTAAAGTCGCTGACAGCTTTGCGCGACGGCAGTCTTATAGTAAAGCTCCAGCGCGGAGTAAAAATAAACGGAACCATTCTTGGGCCTGATGGACAGCCCCTGGCCCATGCGAAAGTCGGGTTTGGGGGCCAGCCCAGGAGTGGCTACTATGGATTTGAGCCTCCGCCAATGACTACGGACAGCCTTGGCCGCTTTTCATGGGTGGCACAGGCGGGCAAAATAGTAACCCTTACCGCCTGGGCACCACACTGCGCACCGCAAACAAAGGACTTCAAACTGGGCGCAACACCACAATCCGTTTCATTTCATCTTGAACCGGGGAGAACCGTAAAAGGACGCGTACTGGACCGCTCCGACAAGCCGATTGCCGGGGCCGTTCTCTCGCCCGACCGGGCCGACTGCATGAGCTTCCTTGGTGACGCTTACGTACAAATGGTCTGGATGCCGGCGCTGCGCACGAATGGCGATGGCCGGTTCGTCTGGCATCATGCACCGCCGGGAGCGCTCCAATTTGATGTAACCACTGGCGGATGCGCCACGGTGAGTTGGACCGTCGAACCGACCTCCCGAAAGCCCCGCTTGATGCTCTACCCGCCCGTGCGCATTCGTGGGACCGTAGTTGACGCGAAGACTGGCTTGCCAATCAAAAAATTCACGGAAATCCTGGGAACCGAATTTACCAGTTCGCCACCGGCTCCCCACCCCGTCCTGCAGTTTGATTGGCCAAATCCCCGGACGGGCCATAATGGGCGGCTAAAAATCCACCTCCATTACACGTACACAAAGGCCGGCATGGGCCTGCTGATCCAAGCGCCCGGCTACAAGGCGGTGCAATCGGGCATTTTCCACCGGAACCAAGCAGTGGTGGATATGCACTTTGCGATGGTGCGAGCACCGAACCTCGTAGTGAAGATTATCAATAATCGAAGGCGACCTGTCGGCGGAGCCACCGCGGTAATCGTGCAGGCGGGCCCGGTGCCATTTACTATTGCTAATGGCCGCTATCCCTACCTCGACCGGGAGCGGTTGGTTTCCAACGCCAAGGGCTATGTGAGATTTCCGCCTCAAAGAGGCAAATTCCGACTATTGGTGCTCTCACGGCAAGGCTACGCCGATTTAGGGGACAATCAGCTTCCCAAATCGGGCGTCGTGCGCTTAATCCCCTGGGCAAAGATCATGGGGCACCTGACGGTTGGCGGAAAGCCTGTGGCCGGATGGCGGGTAACTTCAAATTGGCGGGATTTTGTTGGCTCCGGTTTCAATTCCTCGAATCCGGAAATTTGGATGTCATCCGATACCAGGAGTGATCACGCCGGAAACGTCGTCTTGGAGCGCATCCCCGCGGGGAAGGTGCAAATCAGCATGTACAAGACGCCGCGTGGCGGCCCGACCACTACGGGAATTCCTGGCAGCGAAATAAAGTGGCTTCATATTAAGCCCGGCCAAGTGGTGCATGTGTCGCTCTCAGCCCCGGCATCAAAATAAGGAATGTTTCCAAAAACAACTTCCTGGTCTGTGCTGCGCTTGAAATCGCCACCACCGGCAGAGCCGGGGGCTATGTGCTTAACATTACCCACATCTTTTACCCGTCAGCAGCGAGGCGGAATCCTTCCACCAGCAGCAGCAGGCGCTGCCATCCGCGCCAGATTGTCAGCCAGCCCGGCG
>JAKBCC010000017.1 GCA_021808105.1 Planctomycetota bacterium | reverse complement strand
CCATGACTTGACGGGCGGTGTGTACAAGGCTCAGGAACACATTCACCGCGGCATAGCTGATCCGCGATTACTAGCGATTCCAACTTCATGAGGGCGAGTTGCAGCCCTCAATCTGAACTGGGCCGTTTTTTCTCCGATTTGCTCCACCTTGCGGTCTTGCTTCGGTTTGTCAACGGCATTGTAGCACGTGTGCAGCCCTGGGCATAAAGGCCATGAGGACTTGACGTCATCCCCGCCTTCCTCCGGTTTAACACCGGCAGTCTCGTTAGAGTGCTCAGCATTACCTGTTAGCAACTAAAGATAAGGGTTTCGCTCGTTATGGGACTTAACCCGACACTTCACAGCACGAGCTGACGACAGCCATGCAGCACCTGTGCTGGTTCCGGATTGGATACCGTTCGTTCATATTTCTATGTTCTACTTCCAGCATGTCAAGCCCAGGATAAGGTTCTTCGCGTTGCTTCGAATTAAGCCACATGCTCCACCGCTTGTGTGAGCCCCCGTCAATTCCTTTGAGTTTTAGCCTTGCGACCGTACTTCCCAGGTGGCAGACTTCTCAATTTCTCTACGACCGCAACGGGGTCAGACCCGCTGCAATCTAGTCTGCATCGTTTAGGGCGTGGACTACCGGGGTATCTAATCCCGTTCGCTCCCCACGCTTTCGTGCCTCAGTGTCAGAACCGGTCTAGTTACCCGTCTTCACCACTGGCGTTCCAGACGATATCTACGCATTTCACCGCTCCACCGTCCGTTCCAGTAACCTATGCCGGCCTCAAGCACGCCAGTATCAGAAGCTATTCCCGGGTTGAGCCCGGGGATTTCACAACTGACTTAACGCACCACCTACGCACCCTTTAAACCCAGTGAATCTCAGTAACGCTTGGGACCTCTGTATTACCGCGGCTGCTGGCACAGAGTTAGCCGTCCCTTTCTCTGGGCTAGATCAACTTTGGAGTATATTATCCTCCATCGCTTTCATAACCCTAACAGTGGTTTACATTCCGAAGAACTTAACCCACACGCGGCGTCGCTCCGTCAGGCTTGCGCCCATTGCGGAAGATTCGTTGCTGCAGCCCCCCGTAGGAGTCTGGCCAGTGTCTCAGTGCCAATGTGGCTGGTCGTCCTCTCAGACCAGCTATCCGTCATAGCCTTGGTGAGCCGTTACCTCACCAACTAGCTGATAGAAGATAGCCCGCTCTTAAACCGATAAGCCTTGCGGTCCTCATCTTTGGTTATTTCGGGATGCCCCGTCATAACATCATCAGGAATTACCCAATCTTTCGACTGGCTATGCCTGTGTTCAAGGTACGTTAGCTATCCATTACTCACCCTTGCGCCACTGGGTATTGCTACCCCGTGCGACTTGCATGCCTTAGCCACGCCGCCAGCGTTCACTGTGAGCCAGGATCAAACTCTTCAATTAAATATCGTTTTTCCGATGACTCGTGCCTTGCGGCCCTTTTACCGGATTCGTATAAGTTTGAAGGTTTGCCTATTGGCAAAGCCTAATATCGGACAACTCCCGGATTTGCACCCGGCGTTCTTCCGACTCGCTTCAAATTATCCAACTGGCTAGAGCTGTATAACCGAAGCGATACTCAGGATTCTCAAAAGTGACTTGGCTTGCGTTACAGATGCAGGGAGTGCATCCGTAACGACTTTTCAAATCGACTTGCACACGAGAATGCCTGAATGGCAAGCTTGTTGTTGCTTACCGTTTCATGACGCAGGCCGTTCCGCTAAAACTTCTCGCGAAGTTTTGTGCATGCGGTTCCAGCCTGCCACATCCTCGTGGCGTCCTTAACCATGTTTACTTGTCAAAGAGCAAAGCAAATAAGCTTCCACAACTCTTTCCAACCAACCTTCGGGACAAGAAATCCCGCGGCTGACTTTATGAGCCGTCTTCAACACGAAAAGCTTTTTTGGATCAAAGCCCGGTGTTGGTCCCTGCGGCAACTTTCGTTCCCATCAGGGAGGAACTATGTTACCAAGGGTTTTGTTTATGTCAAGCGTGCCTGAAAATTTTATTTTTCCGCCGCCGCAACTTTTGTTTCAGACAAACTCTTTTGTCCGTCGCAAAAGCCGCATCAGAAGCACCCAATCACCGAAGCGATTAGATTAACAATCCGATAGAGGAATGATAGCAGAACCCCAAAAAAACGCAACCGGACTCCAAGTATTTTTATGAATCACTGACGCGCAACACCCTCATCCGGACAGCCTACGATCGGCGGACTACCACGCACAGAACCCGGAACCCTCAACACCACATCCGGTAGCGGCAGGCGGGAATGTGGAAATCCTTCTGAACATCCTGGCGGTCGGGGATGCAATTCAAAATTGACTGTAAAGAGACCGCGGATTTCGCTGATCACGCGGATAGACTCCGAGCTGCGGAAAAATCTCAAATTTGAAATTTGGAATCTCAAGTTAGCACTATTTAAGGCGTGAGAATAGAAAATAGATGTTGGACCGGAGGAGGGACATTCCCGCCTGGGCGACAGCCACGCTTTTGTGCCAGCCTCATTTGCTGAAGAGATCCTTCCATCGTTGTTGCAGGTGCCGGAACAAATCCGAGAGATGTTCCAGGATTCGATCCAGACACCGATACAACCGATCCTTGGAGGCCACGGAAGCATCGACCTGCACATCCATGGCACTGCCATTAAACCACTGCCGATGCAGCCGGAACTCGCTGCCTGGAGCGACGAGGCGATTGATGACCAGCAACGCCAGTACCTTCTGCCATTGCACACCCGATCGCCCGTCCGCCTTCAGACGCGAATGCCAGAACTGATCCAACTGCAGTTCCCGCCACAATTCGCAACCCAGCCAGCAGCCACCATAACTTCGCGGGCGATGCAGCTTGATTTGATCCAAACGAATGGCCACACTGTTGAGTTGCTCCGGCGGTACCACTTCAGGCGTGGCAAACAGCGTCATGCTTTGCGTTTGATTGCCAACGGGATCAAAGACCTGCAAAGCTCTGCGCCAGGACTCTTCCTGATCGCTGGTAAGTTCGCCGAGGTAAATCACCTGCCGCTGTACCCACTGGCCCAAAGCGCTGCGCTGCTTTTCCATCACACGGTGATAGGTGTGTTTCTTACCGTTCTTCTGGCGATTACTGGCACTGATGAACATGTGTACTAATATGGCAAAAAGGAGAAAAAAATGATAGAGCCGGCCGCACAAGTAGGTCTGTACCGGACGGGTTTTGAAAAAATATACCGCCTGGCGCTACCGCCAAGGCCACTTAAATATTTTTTCAGCGCCAAAAACCACGCAAAGTGCGAAGGTTGGGCTGGCTGGTCGTCTCTATTCGCTGTTCATTATTCATTGGATGCTGTCCCCTGTAACCCGTCACCTCGTTTAGCATCTGGCATCTGGCATCGGCCCGCAACGTAAACATCGGACAGGCAGGCGGGACGCCTGCGCTACTTCTAACTCCGGTCCTGAATACTACGCTCAGGATTCAGCGTGTACCGGCGATCGGGTTGGCGGCGGAGGACGCCGGAGATTTCAAGGAAGGTGAGTTCAGCCATGATAACAGCGGGGGGCAGGGCCGCCGAGGCGCAGAGTTCATCCACGTCCAGGGATTCGCCGGTGAAGCAGGCGAGGATGCGTTTTTGCGGGGTGGTTAATTCGGCCTGGGGTGGTGTGTTGGAATCGGAATTCCCGGACGCTGATGACAAATATAAATTGCTTTCGGCAACTGGAGCGGAGGGCGCGCGGGCCGTGCGGCGCTTTGGGGCCGCAGTAACTGCTTCGGGATCAGCCGTGGTAATTAAATCACTGTGGCCGATGCCACGCAAAATATCATCGACCGATTCCACCAAAGCGGCGGCTCCGGTTTTAATTAAATGGTGCGTGCCGCTGCTGGCGATGGAGTCCACGCGCCCGGGCAGGGCAAATACTTCACGGGCGTAATCATCGGCGGCGAGCCGGGCGGTGATCAGGGAGCCGCTGCGCAAGTTGGCTTCTACCACCAGAATTCCCAGGGACATTCCCGTGATAATGCGGTTGCGGGGCGGGAAATTTTCCGGCAGCGGCGGTGAATCCGGCGGTAATTCACTGATGACTGCACCGCGGTCTTCCTGGACAATGCGATCATACAGGTCTGCGTTTTCCTGCGGATAGCAGTGGCCCAACCCGCAGCCCTGCACCACGATGGTGCGCCCGCCGGCACGCAAAGCTCCGGTATGGGCGGCGGTGTCAATGCCACGCGCCCCGCCGCTGACAATGGTTACGGCGGCTTCGGCGAGACCTGCGGCAAATTTACCGGCCTGCTCCCGGCCATAAAGTGTGCAACGCCGTGAGCCGACAATTCCCACCGCCAGCATATCTTCACGGAGAATCCTTCCGCGGATATACAGCACCGTCGGTGGATCGGCAATGCGGGTGAGGCCCGGCGGCCATTGGGCGTGATCCGGGCAGATCACGCCGATATGCCGCTGCCGGCAATCCGCCAGAATTTCATCCATGTTCGTATGTTCGCGGCTGCGGGCGATAGCCTGTGCGCGACTTTGACCAATGCCCTCCACCTGAGCTAACTGTGCGGGCGAGGCAGATAAAATATTTTCCGGTGTGTGCAGTGCGTCCAGCAAACGCCGCAGCAGCACCGGGCCGATGCCATTGCATAGAGAAAGCGTGAGCCACGCGGCAAGCCGTTGCGGCGACGGGTCGGCGGGGACGGATGCGGAATCAGCGGCACTCATGCGGTGGAGGCTCCGTGCTGTTGAATATAACTGATGGCCTGCAAAATCTGATTTTCCGGAATATCCGCGGCGATGCGCGCGTGGCCGATATGTTCTGCGGGCAAAATTAACCGCAGGCGTCCGGAGATAATTTTTTTATCGCTGCCCATTGCTTTAAGAACCGCAGCGGGGTCCGCGATGGCGATGCGTACAGGCAGGCCGATGCGGGTCAGCAGAGATTCTACAGCCAACGCGGACGCGGGTGGGAATTCTCCCCGTTCCGCGGCCAGACGGCAGGCCGCCACCACGCCCAGCGATACAGCCTGTCCATGTGCCAGATTGGAATAGCCCGCCAACGTTTCCAGTGCATGGCCAAATGTGTGGCCCAGGTTCAGCAGTGCTCGATCACCGCGTTCAAAGGGATCGGCCATGACCACGGCCGCTTTAATTTGAACATTCCACGCTACAAGTTCCGCCAGCGTCGCCGGATCGCAGGCGAGCACAGCGGATAAATTGTGTTCAATAAATTCAAAGAGCCGGGTATCTTTGATAATGGCATGTTTCACGCATTCGGCCAGGCCGCACTGAATTTCCAGCGGCGGAAGTGTCTTAAATGTTGTGACATCAGTAAATACGGCGGCGGGCTGATGAAATGCGCCAATGAGATTTTTTCCCATCGCATGATCCACCCCCACTTTTCCCCCCACGCTGGCATCTACCGCCGCCAGAAGCGTGGTAGGCACCTGAATAAACGGCACGCCCCGGAGCAGCGTGGAACTGACAAACCCGGCCAGATCGCCGGTTACGCCGCCACCAAGCGCAAGGACCGGGCTGGAGCGTTCCAGGCGGGCGGAAAGCAATGCGTCGTACGCGGCAGCAACCGTGTGGAGCGTTTTATTAGATTCGCCGGCGGGGAAGACAAAACTGCAAACGCGGTAGCCGGCGGATTCCAGAGAAGCCTTCACCGTGGGAAGATAATATGTTGCAACGTGATCATCGGTAACGATAGCGCAGGAAGGGGACGGTGCGCGTTGTTTTATCCGCTGTCCCAGTTCCGAAAGCAGGTGCGAACCCACATGCACGGGATAGGCGATGGCGGCGGAGGGTGGAAGTTGTATATGAATATCTGACATGGGGGAAGATTTTAGCGGAAAGTTTTCATTTATGCCCATCCGCTGAAGAACCGAGATCAGAAAGTTTTCGCAATGGGTAAAAAAAGCCCCGCAGGGTATTGGCTGCGGGGCGGGGTGAGTATGAGAATCTATGGGGAGACGTTATTGGCCAGGCGGTGGGCCGCCGGGGCCACCTGGGCCATTAGGGCCACCCGGGCCGCCAAAACCGCCGGGACCACGTCGGCCTTTTCTTAACGTAAGAGTACCGGCGTTTGCGGTGGTGCCGGGTTTGACCACCAGCGGTTTATTGCTGTGGCCAAAGCCATCGCGGCGTTTCATCGCTACGACGGCATATTTACCCACCGGAGCGTTTTTAAGGGTGAAGGTGCCATCGGCGGCGGTTTTGGTTACTCCCAAAATCAGCATGTGCTTGATCCAAACGGATTGTCCAGCCTTGACTTTAATGTGGCCTTGCGGCCCGGGGCCGCCTGGGCCTCGAGGTCCGCCTGGCCCACCGCCCGGGCCGCCGAAACCACCGGGGCCCCCGGGGCCACGCGGCCCGCCGGGACCGCCATCCGGCGGCATGACGGCACCTTTTGGCAATCGCATAACACGAACCATGGCCCCGCCGACCGGATTGCCGTTGCTGTCAACGACTTTTCCGGTGACCGTCCCGGTTTTTCCGCTGTCGGCGGCATGGCTGGTGCTCGCCATGGCGGGCAACGCCATCGCGATGACCCCGGCCAGCGCTATACCCAGAAAATCCAAATTAAAAACTCGCATTGACAGACTCCTTTTATCAGGGCCTCGCATAAGCCAACCGGACCACCCGATTGCGCCAGCCGCGGCATCTGCTGTATTAGTACACCGTCGGTGCGCGGCGGTTTCAAAATGTGCATCGATGCAACCCGAATACACCGCCGATGCCTCGGAGAACCGAAGCCCCGTATTTATCCGCGTTATCCGCGGTCTTTTTGCCCTCTTTTTCAGGTGGCATACCGGCACGGGATTTCGACTGTGCGCCAGAGGATCATAGTACGCGTCCAAAGGTCGTCCCGTATCACCGGCACATTAAATGTGCCGGCTAACATAGGGGTTCTTCGCCGGCGGCGTTAATTCGGGTGCTCGTCTGCGAAATGCGATTATTTGCCCCGGATTGTTAAAAACATTGATTTGTCATAGGCTCTATGTCATGGTTGATACGATTACATTTGATACCGGGCAGCGATTATTTCTTTTGCGTACCGATCGCAGCTTTTATGCGATGCGCGTTTTGGCCGACGGAGAATTGGTACATGTGGGGTTTGGTGCGTTGGTGGCGACAACGCTGGCGTTGAACAATTTGGATCACTACGAAGAACCGAATTATGTCTGGGAAAAGCAGGGGCGGCGATGGGAGTATCCGGCTTTTGGCGACGTCACCACGCATGATGTGGCCATCCGGGCAGTTTTTCCGCAACCTGCCGCGGCTTTGCAACAGGATGAAGCCGCGCATGTTCCGATTCGGGATCTCCGCCTGCGCTATGTCAGCCATGAGATCAGTACATCCGCCGAACCGGGGCTGGCAGCGCAACACGGGCGAAATCCGGCCACACCTAAGCCGGTGCTGTGCATCACGTTACGTGATATTGGCTACAATTTTCTGGTGCGCTTGAATTATCGCGTAACGCCTGAATTGGACATATTTGAACGCTGGGTGGAAGTGGAAAATGCTGCCGAAATGCCGGTCACTATTGAAGGATTGGCTTTTGCGACCGTACATCTGCCCACGGATCGCTACGAACTGCGGCGGGCCGCCGGTTCATGGGGACGGGAATTTGTTTGCGTCACACAGGAATTGCACCAGGGTGTAACGCCGCTGCGGCAACTGGGGTTGAATACGGGCCACAATGCCAATCCATCGTTTCTGATTCATCCGAAGGGCCGGGCCGGCCCGGATCAGGGAATAACCTATTTCGGCATGATGGCTTTTTCAGGAAATTGGTCGTTGCGGTTTGACGTGCTGCCGACGGATGCGGTACGAATTCATGGCGGATATGAGGACAGCAATTTTTCCATGACGCTCAAGCCATCACAGCGGCACCGCACGCCGGCGTTTATTTTCGGCGTCGCTGAGGATGGGACAAATGGTGCCAGTCGGCGGCTGCATGCGTGGATGCGCCGCCATGTGCTGCCGCAGTCGGCGCACGGGCCCCTGCGACCGGTGTTGTATAACGGTTGGGAATCGGTATATTTTGATATATCTATGGATAAGCAGCTACAACTGGCCCGCACTGCGGCGGCCATCGGTGTGGAGTTGTTCTGCGTGGATGACGGGTGGTTTTCCGGGCGGCGAAACGACCGGGCGGGTCTGGGTGATTGGACGGTGGATCGGGACATTTTCCCGCAGGGGCTGGCACCGCTGATTGCGGAAGTCCGCCGGCTGGGAATGCGGTTTGGTTTATGGGTAGAGCCGGAGATGGTGAATCCGGATTCGCACTTATATCGCGCGCATCCGGATTGGGTGTTGCATTTTCCAGGTCGGCCGCGAATCCAGACACGGCATCAGTTGATCCTGGATTTTGGCCGCAGCGACGTAGTGGACGCAATTTATACGATGCTGGATTCCCTGTTGGCGGAAAATGATATCACCTTTTTCAAGTGGGATATGAATCGGTATGTGACGGAGGCGGGCAGTGCGGCCGGGCGGGAAATATGGTATCAGCACGTGCAGGGACTGTATGATGTTATGGATCGACTGTTGAAGAAATATCCACGTTTGGATATTCAATCCTGCTCCGGCGGCGGCGGGCGGGTGGATGCGGGCATTTTGAGCCGGTGTCTGCAGGCGTGGACCAGCGATAACACGGATGCCATGGATCGCGTTTATATTCAGGATGGCTTTTCGCTGTTTTATCCGCCGCCGGCTATGGAATCGTGGGTTACCCATGAACGCAACCATCAGACCGGGCGGGTTATTGAGCTGGATGTACGCTTTGATGTAGCCATGCGCGGCGTGTTGGGCATTGGCACGAATATTGACGCGATTCCGGCCGAAGATCTGGAAAATTATCGGCGGAAAATTGCATTTTATAAAAAGATTCGGCACATCGTACAGGGCGGAGAATTGCATCGGCTGGCTGAAGGGCAAAACGGCGGAGCCAGTGTGTGGCAAAGTGTTTCGCCTGATCGGCGGGAAAGTGTCTATAGCGTGGTGGTGGTGCAGGCGATGCAGGGGCATCACCTACCTTTTTATCGGCTGAGGAATTTAATTCCCGATGCCACCTATCGGCTCACGGATGAATGGGATCATGAACTGGGGCATTTCTCCGGTGCGCAACTCATGACACTGGGAATGCCCGGCGATCAACGCCACGGCCACCTCACCTGCAGCGTGCGCAGCCGGACGGTGCTGCTGGCGGTGGTGTGATTTTAAAGCGATGATCGGTTTGCATGGATATGTCTGAAAATGCGCGGCATAATACGCTGTTGAGGGCGGTGTTTGTTTTTCCTTGCGGAGGGCATTCGGGGGGAGTTCCACCACCGGCAAAGCCGGCGGCTTTGTGATGTTTTCCGGCACGGGTGTGCGGAGTGGAAGTATTGGCGTGCGTGGAGCCACGCGCTGCCGCAGCGCGTGCGGCCCCGGATTTGCCTTTTGGTCGCAATAAGTGTACAAAGACTTATGACCTCTGCCTTGTTCGTGCTAGAGCGGCCTATTGCTTCGGACCGATGAGCATTGTACAGGACCCCGGGTGTTGGAACGATGGACGAACCTGGTCCCGATTTATCGGGACAGTTGTGGAGGTCTTGAGCCGACGCGTTGTGCTGGTCCGCCCTTGTAACAAGGGTTCGAAACTCTCCCGCTCTCACGGCATCATGGTGGAGGTCTTTTTATTTATACTGCTGTGCCCGGCGCGTTATGAGGGAGCGGTGGCACGTTACCGGCGTTTAATCACCCATTATGGCGAACCGGCTGCGGCAATTAAGTCTGCCAGGGTAGTCATCACGCCTCCCCCTCTTCACCCAGGTGTTTTCTTAGTGCGAGGGCGGCGGCGACCATATTGCGCAACGCCGGCATGACTTCCTCCCATTTCCTGGTTTTCAGGCCGCAATTGCCATAAGGTATCCGCTCCAAAATTACACGTACGACTGAAAGGCCTACCAGGCCAGCGTGCCGCCGGTTTGATATTCGGTCACACGGGTTTCAAAAAAGTTTTTTTCTTTCGTTAAATCAATGGTTTCACTCATCCAGGGAAAGGGATTTTGTGAATGGTATGTCGGCGGCAACCCAATACGCTGCATCCGACGATCCGCAATGAACTGCACATAATCCCGGAACAGTTCCGCGTTGAGTCCCAAGATTCCCGCCGGCAGACAGTCTTTCGCATAACGAATTTCATACTCTACCGCTTCGCGAATCATGGCCACTAATCGGGCCTGCAGCTCCCCGGTCCACGCCGCCGGGTTTTCTTCTTTGATGGTATTGATCAAATCGATACCGAAATTTAGATGAATGGTTTCATCACGCAGGATATATTGGAATTGCTCACCAATGCCAGTCATCCGGTTTCGGCGATGCAGCGATAAAATCATGACAAAACCGCTGTAAAAGAAAATCCCCTCCATAATCACATAAAACCCCACCAGATTACGTATAAACTCCTGCACGCCCTCCAGTGTAGCAGTTGAAAAGCGGGGGTCCAAAACTTGCCGTGTAAGGGCCATGACAAATTCGTCTTTCCCGGCGATAGCATCCACTTCACGATACATGTTAAATATTTCCCGCCCATCCAGAGACAGAGATTCACAGATATAATGGAAAGTATGTGTATGCACCGCTTCTTCAAACGCCTGCCGCAACAGATACTGCCGGGCTTCGGGATTGGTGATGTGCCGAAATATGGCCAATACAATATTATTTCCGACCAGGCTCTCGCCGGTGGAGAAAAAACCGAGATTTCGCATGATCAGCAGCCGCTCTCCCGCGGAGAGTTGATCGGATTTCCACAATTCAATATCCCGTTGCATGGACACTTCACTGGGAAGCCAATTATTCGCGCAGCCGTTGGTATAATGTTCCCACGCCCATTTATATTTCAGCGGCCAGAGCTGATTCACATCCACCGCGCTGCAATTCAGCAGGCGTTTGTCATCGACGTTGATAGGCCGGGTTAAGTCGTGAGGCATGGACGATTGTCCGGTACAGCAGGCCATAGTCATTTACCTTTTCGTAATTCAAGAAATACTTATTGACAGACTTCACAACTCGGATTTTCCAGGAGACACGCGGGAATGTCGGCAGCTTTCCCGCCCGCTCGTGCATAATCGGCTGGATCCGTCGCGTGAACCGAACTTTGCGACACACGGGCCGATGCCGAGGCGTTTTTCATCCAGCGTGGTTGAATACCGTGTCGATTGGCATCCATTGTGGACTTCTCAATCTGTGTGGCCGCCTGACCGCGCAGGTAATACGTGGTTTTCAACCCTTTGCGCCAGGCCAGAAAATACATGTCATGCAAAGCCTGCCCGGATGGGCGGTCAATGTATAAATTAAGGGATTGTCCCATGTCTAGCCATTTCTGACGGCGGCTGGCCGCTTCAATAATCCAAACCGGATCGATTTCAAATGCGGTACGGTACAAGTCTCTGATAGCCGTTGGAATACGGTCAATATGTTGTATCGAGCCATCATAATATTTGACATCATCAATCATCTGCTGGTCCCACAATCCCAGGCGTTTCAGGTCATCAACCAGATACACATTGCATATCGTGAAGTCGCCCGAGAGATTGGATTTCGCAAAAAGATTCCGATATACCGGCTCAATGGATTGCGTGCATCCAGCGATATTGGAAATTGTCGCCGTGGGGGCGATGGCCAGGACATTGCTGTTTCGCATCCCGTATTCCCGCACCGCTTTTCTTACGCGTGACCAATCCATCGTCACGCCCCGGTCCACTTCCAGGTTCCCGCCACGGCTCTGCGCCAGCAGTTCCAGCGTATCAATCGGCAGCAGGCCACGATCCCATTTTGATCCGCGGTAGCTGGAATATTTTCCGCGCTGTCGCGCCAGATCCGTTGAGGCGAGAATCGCGTAATAGCTGATTATTTCCATGCTCTGATCGGCAAATCCCACCGCTGGTTCGCTGCCATAGGCAATCCGCTGAGCGAAAAGCGCATCTTGAAATCCCATAATCCCCAAGCCGATGGGACGATGGAGTAGATTGGCATTGCGCGCTTCGGGCGTGGGATAAAAATTAATGTCAATGACATTATCGAGCATTCGAATGGCGGTATGAATGGTGCGTTCCAGCTTTGGCAAATCTAGGCCATGGGGGCCAACATGCCTGGCGAGATTAATGGAACCTAAATTGCAGACTGCCGTCTCCTCCGGACTGGTATTAAGCAGTATTTCGGTGCAGAGGTTGGAGCAATGCACCACGCCGGCGTGATCTTGCGGCGACCGGACATTCGATGGATCCTTAAACGTGATCCAGGGGTGGCCCGTTTCAAACAAGTTTGTAAGCAATTGCCGCCAAATTTGTAAGGCCGGGACGGTTTTGAATTGCGCTAATTTTCCCGCAGCGGCAAGGTGTTCATAGTGGGTGTAACGCACATCGAAATCCGGTCCATACAGATCATGTAACTCCGGTACTTCATCAGGACTAAAAAGAGTCCAGTCCGCGCCAGCAATAACGCGCTTCATAAATAAGTCAGGGATCCATGCGGCGGTGTGCATGTCATGCGTGCGGCGGCGTTCGTCGCCGGTGTTTTTCCGCAACTGAATAAAATCTTCGATTTCCAAGTGCCAGATTTCCATATACGCACATACCGCCCCCTTGCGTTTGCCGCCCTGATTTACCGCCACCGCAGTGTCATTGACGATTTTCAGGAATGGAATAACCCCCTGGCTTTGGCCATTGGTGCCGCGAATTCGGGCATTCGTGGCCCGAATGTTCGTCCAGTCATTGCCCAGTCCGCCGGCCCATTTGCTTAACGCGGCATTGTCTCCAATGACTTTGAATATATGTGCCAGGTCGTCGCGCACGGTGGATAAATAACAACTGCTTAGCTGCGGATGCGCCGTACCGCTGTTAAAAAGTGTGGGCGTTGCCGAAACAAAATGGAAGCTCGACAGCACATCATAAAATTCAATCGCGCGTTGATTTTTGTCATTGCCCTCATTGATCGCCAGTCCCATGGCCACGCGCATCCATAAATATTGCGGCAGTTCGATGCGACGCTGTTGCACTTGCATTAGATATCGGTCATATAGCGTCTGTAATCCAAGATATGTAAAGTTCTGATCGCGTTCGGGCTTAAGGGCAGCGGTAAGCACCTCAAGATCAAACTCGGCCAGAGTATCGGCCAGCAGTTCGGCTTTGATGGCACGTTGAATATAAGGTGCGAAGCCCGCACGGATTGCGGTTTGATCAACACTTGCATCGCCCTGGCTCTCGGATGGCTCACTGAAATTAAGCGCCTCACCATACAGTGATTCCAGCAACAGCCGCGTGGCCACCTGATCATACGCCGGGTCGCGTTCCACACGCGCCCGCGCTGCAAGAACCGCCGCGCTGATGATTTGCGTCTCCGCAATGCCGTCATACAGGGATGCAAACGTATCATCGAGCAGGTCGTCAGGGTTGCACTGTGGCAGGCCCTGGCAGGCTTGGTACAGCAGACGTTTGACAGCATGAGTGTCAATGCGCCGAGGAGTCCCATCGGCTCCGCGTGTCTGTATGCCGCTGCCGGGGCGGCGATGCAGTTCAGCTTCACCGCGAACCGCCCGGATACGCGCACGTTCCTGTCGGTAAACAATGTAACGCCGTGCCACGCTGTAATGGCCTTGCCGCATCAATTCTGTTTCGACAATATCCTGAATGTTTTCAACCTCCACGGTCGGCCCGATTTCCGAGGTGGAAAGCAGACGATCCAGCACGGCCTGATTGATATTTCCAATCAGTGTGTAGACCGGGTCGTCACTGGAGAAGTGGGGAGTTACCGCCAATTCGGCGGCAAACGCGGCGGAGATGGCCTGGAAGATTCGCTGCGAATCAAAGGCAACAATTCTTCCATCGCGTTTTCGGATCGTTATGCGGGTGTCAACCACGGTCGCCATAGGCATGTCTCCATATATACAAATGTTTTGCACCGGGTAAGGCTGCGGCCGCATCAACCCCGTTATGCAAGGTTCAATGATGAAATAATCTCGACAGGGTGCTGGTCAATGGCCATGGAATATCCGCGCAACGCCGGCGGGCAGCCCGGATGCACAGAAAAGGCGAATTCAACGACCAACGCTCCCGCGAGCGAACCAGACCTGTTGGAAAGAGAGCCGAATGCCAAACGGTCAAGCGACCGATTCATCCATGCAGGCGCAAGCCCGCTTGTGCAGATGAAGTAAATTTGGCACCAGACCTTCCCGCGAGGCCACGGTCAATGTTCCGTCCCGTAAGGGAACGGGTCATCGGCAGGTCTTCGGACTTACAGGCATGTCAGCATTGCCAGGTGGCATAGCTGGTTTTCTACTGGCCGTCACTTCCCATTCCGACATGGCGGAACAGTGTACAACGCACAAGGCGTCAAATGGCGGCGGTGGTTCCTGTTTACCGCTGCGGGGCAGTCCCGGATTCACACCGGGTTCCCTCTTACGATGCCACCTACCGCACTAGGTAGGGGCATACCAACGACACTGATACTATATACAGCGGGTAGCTATGTTGTCAAGAAAAAATGTCTGGTGACTTCGGTGCTGTGAATTGCTCGTCAACTTCGCCATCGGGTGGTCTTGTTTTGGTATAATGCGCCCATGCCGGACTTATCTTTACCCATTCATGGACGCGGTGCGGAGGGTAATCCGGCTAACCGATTTGAGGCGGCGCACTATGAATTGCATCCGGATGCCGATGAACCGGCCTTCGCGGACGTTCGCACCGAGTTGATTGCAGATAAAAGCAAATCCATTATTTCAGAAAATGACAGCCCGGATATCGGCTTTCGCTTCAGCCTGAACCCCTATCGCGGTTGCGAGCACGGCTGCATTTACTGCTACGCTCGGCCCACGCATGAAACGCTGGGATATTCCGCCGGGCTGGATTTTGAAAGCAAAATTCTGGTCAAACATAACGCCCCGGAATTGCTGCGGCAAAAGCTGATGCACAAAAGCTGGCAGGGCGAACTCATTTCCATGGCCAGCGTTACCGATTGTTACCAGCCGGTGGAACGTACCCTACGCATCACACGCGGTTGTCTGGAAGTGCTGACGGAATTTAGAAATCCGGTTTCCATTATCACTAAAAATCATCTTGTCACGCGTGATATTGATCTGCTGCGGGAATTGGCGCTACATCACGCCGCGGCGGTGTTTATTTCCGTCACCACGCTGCAAACGGAGTTAGTCAGGATCATGGAGCCGCGCACCAGTTCGCCGCAGCGGCGTCTGGCTGCCATCGCCGCGTTGTCACAAGCCGGCATTCCAACCGGCGTGCTGGTAGCGCCCGTGATACCCGGCTTAACGGATGAACAAATGCCGGATATTCTAAAAGCTGCCGCCGCAGCTGGCGCAACATTTGCGGGCTATACGCCACTGCGACTACCTTACGCAGTAAAGGATTTATTCCAAACGTGGCTTCAACAGCATAAGCCGGGCCGGGCGGCAAAAATTCTTAATCGCATCCGAGCCATGCGGGACGGCAAACTCAATGATTCCAATTTTGCCACGCGCATGAAGGGCCAAGGAATTTTTGCCGATCAGATTGAAGCTCTCTTTGAGCTTTCCGCTCGCCGCGCGGGGCTGCAAACCCATTATCCGCCCATGTCCACCACCTCATTTCGCCGCCCCGGCGCCCAGTTGGGATTATTCAGCTAAACCGCTTTTTTTGCGCTCATGGCGTAGCAATATGTTGACCAGAGGTCAGAGCGGTTTGTATCTGGGCGACCGCGTTCTCAAAACGTTGAAATGATCGCAGCTTGCGATCACGAATCAGCTTGAGGTCAACGCGATGGGCCAAGCGTATTTGGTCGGCAGTTGGTTTATAACCCAGGGGCATATTTATATTGAGCCAACCCTTGGCGTCACGCGGGGATGATTCCAGATTACCCATCGGTGCCCGCGAATTCTCTCCAAGTAGCAACCCATTACCATCACGCACCCCTTTTAGCGAGTCCGCACCGGCAAGGAACCAGGATTCCATTTCCGCCCGCGCAATAACCACGGCAACAGAAAATACATGACCGGCCCCGACCTCGCGGGCCAAAGTTGCCAGTTGCGCGGCCACCGTGCCTGCACAATGCGGTGGAGTTCCCAAGTTTGAGGGATGGTCGCCGTCCAGAAGCAGCAAAACCGCCGAAGCTTTTTTCTGACAAGCCAAACGGAGCTTGTTCTTCCAGTATTGACCATTGTCCTTGCGCAGCTTTTCAAGGTGCCCGACACGCCATGCCCGAGGTTCGACATGAATTTCTGACGCGTTGTCACCCATAACGATAGATTCCCGAAGGACCCGTTTTATCAAGGTTGGCAGCGATAACTCTTCTCCCTCGCCCTCTCCAAACGCAATAACCAATTTCCCGGCGCGCGAATTCATCCTTTTATGGGCTCCGGCTGGCTTGGATCGGTCACCGTCAGGAACTCGCCGGGCGTCATCAATCCTTCATGCAGGGCAAGCAGGTCATCCGGGGCCAGCGGAGCAATCTGGGTTCCATGGGGGGAGAATTTCACCCAGCGGATTGCCTCGCCCGGAAAGGCATCAAGAAGTTGCGGACTGTGCGTGGTCAATATGAATTGCGTACCGAGCTTCGAACTGGCGGATTTAATATGATCCGCCAGCAGGGACAGAGCACCTGGAAATATCCCCTTTTCCGGCTCCTCAAATAGGATCACCTGCGGCGTAGGATTCTGATAAATGGCAAGCAGATGCGCAAGAAATCGGCGGAAGCCTTCGGACTGTCGGGGCAGACTAATGGAGATTAACTCTTCACCGATCTGGTAAGATGCCCCAATCCGGCTGTTGGAAAATGGCGTAACGGTAATTGCTATCAGGGAAGCCGATAGGACCTTCAGCGCAGACTCAATATCCTGCCAAGTTGGTAAGGTCTGGATGCTGTTGATGATTCCGTCAATGACTTGTACGGCATTACCCCCGTCGAAATGAAGCGGCTCGGGACCGGTTGGAGTCGGGCTTCCTGAGGAGGCCAGCACCGTTCCGGGGAAATTGTAACTGCTGATACTCTTCGCCAAGCTGATGTAAGCCACGTTCGCTTCAGGCAACCCCGTCAGCCAGCCCAACATCACCGTTCCCAAGGCACCCACGCCCTTGAGCTTTGGTTCCTGTACCCATTTGCCGGCCTTTTGGTGAAATACTGTTTTGCCCGCGTGGGAAAGACTTTCCTCCTGCACAAAGAAATTGGGAAACCGGGCAGTGAGTTTGTAGTCGAAATCATCAGAATAACCGGGAATCGCAAATAATACGGAGAATTCCACGCTGAATTCACCGCTTTTCACATTGGCCGGACGGAATGCGTCCGACCCGCCAAACCGCGTCAGTGGCTGGGATAGATTCGTTGGGTGGCTTCCATGGACAATTATCGTGCTTAAAAGCGTGAGCGCGTCAACAAAATTCGTCTTGCCCGTTCCGCTTCGCCCGGCCAGAACTGTAATATCCGCCAAGTCAACAGTGACATCCAGAAGGCTTCGGAAATTTCTGACTGTGAATCGCTTAATCATTTGCAGTCCTGTAAGGCCGCGATACCGGATTCGCGGCTGAGTTTTATTGTACCACTGTCTTTTTCAATGCGGAAGCATCCAGAGGAAATGGCATTTCGCGGTATTTCGACGTTACCTTGCCAAGCGGGGGATATAGTTGATAATTCAAAGGGTAACCAGTGTGGCAGCATGTGCCGGAAGGCGTTTATATGGAGATATTTCGATGGAATTTCTGAAATTGCTTAGTGAAACGCCGGGCGTTCCCGGCCGGGAGGAACTGGTTCGAGAGGTCATAAAACAGGAAATTCACGGACTCTTTGATGACGTGCGGGTGGACAAGCTGGGCAGTTTAATCTGCCTGAAGAAAGCGTCAAAAACTTCCGGCGGCCAACCGGCGCAAAAGGTGATGATCGCGGCGCACATGGATCAGATCGGGTTTTATGTCCGATTTGTGGATGACAAGGGTTTTATCCGCGTGCATAACGCCGGCGGATTTGATACGCGTAATTTATCCGCCAACCGCGTGCTGGTGCAGGGTCGCAAAAATCTGCCCGGCGTCATGAACCCGGCGGGCAAACCGATTCATATCGCGTCGGAGGAAGATCGCAAGAAGCAATTTCTGGTCAGTGATTTCATGGTGGATGTGGGCCTGCCGGCCAAGAAGGTAAAAGAACTGGTACAAGTGGGTGACCCGGTCACACTGGTGCGGGACTTTACGCAGATTGGTGATTTTGTCTGCGGGCAGGCGATGGACAATCGGGCGGCGGTGTGGACGGCGGTGCGGGCGATTCAGCGCTTGAAAAAATCGAGCTACGACATTTACGTGGTCTTTACTGTTCAGGAGGAAGTGGGCCTGCGCGGAGCCGGCCCCGCTACGTTTGGCCTGGAACCGGATATTGCCATTGCTCTGGACACCACGCTGGCCTGTGATACACCGGGGATTCCCGATGATCAAACCGTTACGCACGCGGGCAAGGGCGTGGGCATTAAAATTATGGATGGAGCATCCATCAGTGATCGTCCACTGGTAGACAGCTTTGTTCAAACCGCCAAGAAAGAGAAAATCCCTTACCAGTTGGAATTACTGCCGCTGGGCGGAACAGATGCCGGAGCCATGCAGCGCAGCCGCACGGGGTATCGCACCATTACGTTGAGCATTCCCACACGATACATTCATACGGTTACAGAGATGGTCCACCGGGATGACCTGCACGCGGCACGCGACCTGCTGGCGGCGTGGCTGGCGGGTTAATCGTTATTCGCGACGGGGTGAAGTGCGGCGTGTTATCAAACTGGATTTCGCGAGGAACTCAACGCTGCCGCATTGAGCTACAGGGTGATGCCGGGGGCGGCCTTTTCCGGTGCGGTGAGTTTTTCGGTTTCCATGGAGGCGATGGGGTAGGAACAATAATCTGTTGCCCAGGCACCGCTGGGACGGTGGTTGCCGCTTAAGCCAACGCCGCCGAAGGGCAGGGCACTGCTGGCTCCGTTGGTGGGGCGATTCCAGTTAATGACGCCGGCGCGTACGTGTTGATAAAACAGTTGAAATAATTCCCGGTGATCACTTAATAGTGCGGCGGAGAGGCCGAAGCGGGTTTTATTAGCTACGTGAATCGCGGAATCAAAATCCGGCACACGAATCAGCTGCAACAAGGGACCGAAGATTTCTGTATCAGGGGGATTGGTGACATCCGTCACATCAATAATGCCGGGAGTGAGCGCGGCGTCGTGGCCGGCGATGCGGGAGGCCTGCAAAACAATTTTTCCGCCCAGTGACAACAGATGGTCTTGCGATGCCAGCACCGCGCCGGCGGCCTGCACTGAAATGAGTGATCCCATAAATGGTTCCGGCGTATCCAACGGGCCGGCGATGCGCATAGACTGAATCATGGCGACAAGCTGTGGGACAACGGCCTGATCAGATGGGCCTACAATTAAGCGTCGGGCGCAGGTGCAGCGCTGGCCGGTGGTGAGAAAAGCGGAGGCAAGGGCGGTATAAGCGGCAGCGCAATAATTACCGCAGTTGAAAATCACCAGCGGGTTGTTACCACCCATTTCCAGTGCCAACATGCGGTGCGGATATTGCATTTGCAGGCGTTGCAGGGCCAGGCCGGCGGTTACAGAACCGGTGAAGAAAACGGCATCCAGATCAGCGTTCTGGGCCAGGGCCTCCCCGACGGACGCCGGGCCTTGCACCAGGTTAAGCACGCCGGGCGGTAATCCGGCTTGCTGCCAAAGCTGACACATGAATTCGCCGGAATATGGTGTTTTCTCACTGGGTTTGAAGACGACGGTATTACCCGCCAGCAGTGCGGGAATAATATGGCCATTGGGCAAGTGGCCGGGCATATTAAACGGTCCGAAAACCGCGGCCACGCCGTGGGGTTTGAAGTGCGTGATCGCCACGCCTTCGGCGGTGGTGAGGCGCGTTTCAGCCCGCCGCGCGGCTTGGGCGGCAAGGCTGTGGTCAAGCTTGGCGACCATGGCGGCAACTTCGGTGCGGGTTTCCCATAACGGGCGGGAAGTTTCCAGTGCCATGATGCGGGCGAAGTTTTGTGCCTGGTTTTTCAACAGTGTTACATAAGCTGCGGCACATTTTGCTCTATCGGCACCAAGCCATTGCGGCAGTGCCGCACGGGCTGCCGCGACCGCCTGATTCACTTGTTCAGCCGAAGCTGCTGCGCCTTGCCACAGCAGCGTGTTATCCCAGGGACAGTGCGACACCATCGCTGCGCCATCGCCGGGGGGCGTGTGCGAGCCGATCAGTAAGGTGCCCAGATGAACGCTTGTATTCATTTCCCACCTGCCCGCATGGAGACATAGCGCACCGGGTCGCCGGGGGCAAGATCCAATTGTTTTGCCACCTCGAGATCCAAGTTGATAGCTTGGTCATCCACGCGCTGAATCGCCGCTTTGCAGGCTCGAAATGCCATGCGGCCATTGGATACCAGATAATCTTCCGGGGCTTGCGACAAGGATGCTGATCCGCGATAGACCGCCTCCCGGCTTTCGCGCACGGACCGAATGGTTTTTAGGTCGCACCCATAAACCGCACCGGCTTCAAAAATATCTACAAGTTTTTCAAAGGTGAAGCCCTCATCGGTGAGAATTTTCAACGCCGGCTGCGTATCCGGATGCACCTTGCCAATGACGGCCTGAGCATCGGGCGGCAGGAGCGGAATATATAAGGGGTGTTTGGGCATTAAATTAGCGATAAATTCCTTATCCGCCATGGTCAGGTAATCCGCCTGGGGAAAATCTACCCCAAAAAAGTGTCGACCCACGGCATCCCAAAACGCGGAGCGACCCTGAGCGTCAATGATTCCACGCATTTCCGCAATGACATGCGGATCGAAGCGTGCCGGAAACTGGGCCATGAAAAGAAAACGCGCCAGGGATAACAAGCGGCCATTGCCATTTTTCCGAAACTGCGGCAGGAGAAAAAGGCTGCCGACAATTGCGGGGCCGTCATAACTGACTGTTAATTCCAGAATAGGGACAATTTTGTCCACCTTGAGCATGGTGCTGTGATGGCGTTGATCCCGGATACGATAACTGTAAAACGGATCAAAACCGCCAACCTTGGAAACAATGCCGCACACCCCCACCGCTTTGGCGGTGGCCGCATCTTCCAGCACAAACAGATAGGTTTCGCCGCGGGGTTTTTCCATCTTCAGGCTGAAGGCCAGTTCGCTTTCCTCAATGCGGCGCTGCAGCACGGCACGGTCGGGCGGCAGCGTGGTCATGCCATAACCGCTCTGGCCCGCCAAATCAAAAAGGCTATCCAGATCAGCGGCACAAATGGGGCGGATAAAAACCATAAGCATTCTCCATCAGATGTCCGCACAGGCCACAAGCGTTGATTCCACAATATCGCAGACGGTGTCAATATCCTGTTGGGTAACCACGGATGTCGGCGGTAACATGCGGATGCGCGCCGGGTTACTACCGGCATAAAAGGCGATGACGCCTGCATCAAACAGGGCTTTGAGCACGACTTTCACCTTGGCTTCCGAGCCGTCCAGCGGCGTAAAGGCGATCATGCCGCCAAGGCCATACGGCCCGCGCAGCAGTTGCGGACGGCGCGCGGCGGTGGTCTCGAAACGTTGCGTCATGATACGGTGCACGTGCATGTTGCGTCCGCCGGGGCCGAAGAGATCACCTTCAAGCAACATTTTCAGGATGACCTGAGCCGCAGCAATGGCGGAGGCGGAGGCCGTAAAGGTTTGGCTTAACAGGCCGGGCTGCGGCTTAAATTCCGGCGTAAACAGCGTGGCGCAAAGCTGCGTGAGTTTTCCGACGGTGACCACATCCGCCCATTGGGCCAGATCAAAATGTTCAAAGGCAAACGGGCGGCTGGTGCGCCCGAATGTTTGGATTTCATCAAACCAGACGGCGATATTGTGGGCTTTGAGTTCAGTTAATATCCGGAGGAAAAAATCATGGTCCCCTACCCAGTATCCGCCCTCACCTAAAATCAACTCAAGGCACATGGCGGAATGTTGACCCGGATATCGACACAAATGTGTGCGCAACGCGAGCATAGCTTTTTCCGTGCTGCCGGTTGGATTGGAGGCGTCAAAAAAGGGGATATAATCGACTGGCAACGTGCTGGGCAGGCCAGCGCGATATAAGGGTTTATCGGTAATTTGTGACAACGCCAGCGTGCGCCCGCAAAAGCCGTGCTCAAAGGCCAACATGCGTACAGCGCCCGGTTTGCGCTGAAACATGAGCTTAAGCGCATTCTCATTGGCCATGGCTCCGCTGGTGGTAAGAAAACAATGTTCCATTCTCGACCCGGCATTTTTGGCTAATTGCAGCAGCAGGAATACAATCGGCGGCGAGTCGCGGTTCTGCTGGAGATTTCCCTGCATGACCGTATCGGAAAGTGCGGCGGAAATGCCGCTGTTTAACAGCAGCGGATGGCTGTGACCGAGAAAATGCACGCCGATGCCGCTGATAAAATCATATTTGATGCTTCCGTCGGCAAGTTCCACCAGTGCCCCATTCCCCACGCCGCTGCCCAGATAGGGGAAATAAAGTCCTCCGGCGCGGTTGTGGGAAAAATCTGCAATGATTTTGGCATAGTCAACGGCGCGGGCCGGATCAGGGGCTTGTATGCCGGTAAGTTTACGCGTTTGATCGCGCAGAGCCGAGTCCAGCAGTTCGCGGGCCTCAAGCACGCGTGGATCCGATGCCAGTTGATCCGCAATTAATGTAGCCATAACCAACCTCCGGCCAATATCAGGCCTGTTGTCTCTCTATTGTATCGGCTAAATATGACGTGAGACGCAGGGGGGCCGCTGTTACCGGCAATAGCCGATGACAAAATTGATCTCGGTCAGTGGATTATGTCGCATTGGCCAGCGCCGAGACTACCGATTGATCCAGCCCGGCGTCTTGGGTCAGTAGCGCGGCGATCTGTGAAGCCGATGGCTGCGGATGACGGCAGCGAAGATGATCAAACGCATCGGCAACCGCGATGATTCTGGAGCCAAGGGGTATGGTGCCGGCTGCAGGCCGGCGAGGAAAGCCTGTGCCATCAAGGCGTTCATGGTGCAGGGCTACGATTGGCACAAGGGCGTCAAGCGCGGGGAAGGACGCGATAATTTCCGCGGATAATGCCACGTGGCGGTGATAGGCCGCACGATCCGACGCACTCCATGGCTGCGGTTTGTCCAAAACGGCGTTGCTGACCCCAAGCTTGCCAATATCATGCAGCAGCGCGGCGTGATAGATTTCAAGGCTGCTATGCCCGGTCACATTGAGGTGTTCGGCCAAAACCTGGGCCAGTTGGGCCACTCGGCGGCAGTGGCCATCCAACGACGGGCTTTTGGCGTCCACAACATCCGCCAATACTTCGATGAAATTGTTGACTTCGGTTTTCGTCATCAGGTGATCGTGCGCGGCCGGAAATAATTCATCGAGCAATTCCGGCAGATTGGGATTTGCCAGATTGCTCCAGAATCCCCGGGCCGCCGATATTGAAAGGAATGTACGCACCACAATGGGATCCAGCGTTTTACCGCTCCGATTGCACACCTGCCGCGTGGCCTGCGCGGGTCCTCCAGAGCTGTAAAACACTTCTGCGATCTGTGCCGCCAAGGCAATGCGGCTTAATAGGGGGATCTGCGCCGCGGCGAGATGATTGGGGTAGCCGCGACCGTTCCAATGCTCATCCAGCGAAGTAATGGCCTGTCCGACGGCGTTGGGCAACCCCATACGCCGCACAAGTTCCGAGCCGCGTTCACAGCGATCAACAATTAATTCTCGCTGCAAAGCTTTACCATGGCGGACAATCCAGATCAACCGAGCCAACCGTCGTCGTACCGGCGCGAAGGGTGCGACATGACCGGCAACAAAACGAATAAGTTGCACGACATCTTGTGCATCGACCCTGCGGAAATCAGATTTGAGTTGTAAATCATCAGCGCCGTAGATTTCAAACAACCGTGCAGCATTGCTGGTGCAGCCGATGTCTTTCAGCAGCACGGCGTAGTACACATCGGCCAGGTCCGCGGTTCCCATCGCCATGCGGTCGGCAATTTGCATGGCAATCCAGCAGGCCCTGCGGCTATGGCCGGGCGGCAGACCCTCCGCCAGATCCAACGCGCCGCTTATGGCCTTGATCCATTGCGATTGAGATACGCCAGCCCATGGTCCGCACGCGGTGAGCAATTTCTGATTTTGATCGACAATAACAGCCATTTTTAGAACAACACCTCAGAGCACCGATGATCGGGCACAGGTCCGTCTTCGGCTCGCATCAATATTATCTACAACGGCTTGAATGACTTCTCAAGTTGAGGAAAAGCCGGGAAAAAGACAATTAGCAGCGCAAAAACGTCAGTTTTCCGTCCTGCACGGTGACATGCACGCGATAAATTGGTTCGAGAATTTCGGGGGTCAGCACCTGATGGGCTGGGCCGTGGGCGGCTAATTTCGCTTCGTGCATAATCAGGACGCGGTCGGCGTGGGCGCGGGCGTGGTTTAAATCATGCGTGACCCAGATAATGGCTTTATGAGCGGACCGAGCCAGCGATTTCAGGTGGTGAAGCAGTTCGAGCTGATGCCAGATGTCCAGGGCCGCCGTGGGTTCATCCAGAAGCATAATGGGGGAATCCTGAACCAAGGCGCGGGCTATTGCCACGCGCTGGCGTTCCCCGGCGGAAAGTTCGTCGTACGTGCGTTGGGCAAGAGCGTGAATATCCTGATCCCACATAGCCTGAACCACAGGATCCGCGCCCGGCCTATCTCCGGCTACTTTTTCGCCCGGAGCACGGTCCCGTGCCCAGGAACCCATGGCCACGATGTCCTGCACGCGATAGGCAAAGCTTACCTGCGGTGCCTGGGGCACATAAGATATCAGGGCGGCGCGCTTCAGGGGATTCAGGCGTGTGATGTTCCGGCCCCCGGCGGTGATGGTTCCAGCGGATGGTGTCAGATGGCCGGACAACAGTTGCAGCAGCGTAGATTTTCCCGAACCATTGGGGCCGACAATCATGGTCATTTCACCGGTATAAAAGGGGACGGTCATACCATCGACAGCGGGTGAGCTGGAAGCATACTGAAAATGCAGATCATCCGCAGCCAGCGCTATTTCGGCGGCTGGGGCCTGGGATGGGAAGTCAGGATTGTTATGATCCATGGGAATAGTCATCCTGCCGGGACTTATTACATCCATATCCGTCGGCGCTGCAGCAGATACAGGAAAAACGGGCCGCCACACAAAGCCGTGATAACCCCTACGGGCAACTCACCGTTGAACCAGGCACCCGTGCTGCGTACAAACGTATCAGCCAGCATCAGAAATATAGCCGCCAACAGAGGGCTGGTGATCAGCAACTGCCGATGATCCGGCCCGAAGATTCCCCGGCACAAGTGCGGACAGATCAACCCGACAAAACCGATCGGGCCGGCCACCGTAATTGAAGCAGCGGTGGCCAGAGCGGCTAAAGCAAAAGCGGAGAGTCGCAGGGAAGATAACTTGATTCCCAGGCTATGGGCTTCAGCATCGGAGAACGATGCGATATTCATCGCACCGCCCAGCGTCAACGCGCCGGCCCACGCCAGGCCCAGTGCGATACTTGCGGTCAGCAGCAGTGTGCGGGAAGTTCCTTCACTGATATAACCAAACATGTAACTTAAAATATCCGCTCTGGCCCCATAGGGCACCATGTTATTAAGTAACATCACCAAAGCGCCGCCAATGGTGCTGATCACCACGCCGGAGAGTATCAGCGTCATAGGCTCAAGTATTCCCTTGCGCCGGCCCAGCAGAAAAACCAGCAAGGTAGCCGCGAGCGCGCCGGCCAGGGCCGGAATGCTCTGGCCATCGGAAAAGAAGCTCATCAGCCAGGGCTGGCCGGCAAAAGAATGCAAAAGAACATCGCCGAAAACAATCCAGATCATCACGCCCACGGTGGACCCGCTGGAAATACCGAGAACAAAGGGATCGGCCAGCGGATTGCGCAACAAGCCCTGCAACAGCACGCCGGCCAGGCCCAGAGCACCGCCTGCAATGGCCGCCGCCGCAACGCGCGTGAGACGTAATTGCAGAATGTCCCATCCGGGAAATCCCAAAGAAATACTCTGCTGTCCCGGCGCACCAGGGCCGATCGCGAGGCACAGAGCAAAAATTAAAAGGGTCAGTAGCGCTGCCAGCACAATTCCCTTCGCGGGCAATGGACCGAAGGTTTTCATCTTGCTCCCCCGGCGTCGGCGGGCGCAAGTATTAAACGCCGGAGACGATCAATCAGGTGAGCGACATGCAGCGTGAGCATCTGTGCCTGCGGCCAGGTTATTAAATCAACACGTTTGGCTCCAGCGGCCGCAACAGGTAATGCCAACCAGGGTGCCAGGCGCGGATCATCCGGCCCTGATGCCGCAGGTTGCCCGGGCTTGCCGATCAGGAGAACATGCGGATTCAAACGCACCAATGTGCCGCGCGTGATCGTGGGAAATCCATTACCGCAACGTTGCGCCACGTTATTGCCGCCCGCCAAAGTTATTTCCTGATCCATAAAATTATCCGCACCCACCACCATGATCGGTCTGGTGGAGATTATATATACCACACGCGGGGGATTTTTGGGGCTATGGCCGGCCAGAATTTTCAGCTTTGCTTTCAGCGCTTTTATCGCGGCAGCGGCCTGCGCGCGGCAGCCGCTGATTCCACCGAGCGTTCGAGTAGCGGAAAAAAGTTGATGAAAGGTATTGATGCGGATATTCACAATGCGAATTCCATTTTGGCGGGCCATGGCGGTAATTCCCGGTTGTATGCGTTGCGGAGCTTGCTGGAGGATCAAGGCAGTCGGCGCGAGTTGCACGACCAGTTCTTCATCGAGATGCAGATAACCGCCCACCACCGGCAGATTTCGCATGGATGGGGGCAGGAGCGGTTTATCCCATGGAGAAACACCGACCAGCGTTCGACCGGCACCGATTTGCAGCAGTATTTGCGTGGCCGATGGATCGGTGCTGACAATGCGCGGGCCGCCGGGATGCCTGACGGCAGGCGTTCTGGCGCAGGATGCCAAAGCCAAGGGCATCAAAATCAACAGCAGCACGCATGAAATATTGAATCGCATATTCCGCCGCGCCCAAATCGGTACAGCTATTGTTGTATCAGGGCTGCGACAATGGCACAAGGAATCCGGCTTGGAAAATGGACGTGGCATGAGGCAAGGGCGGGTATTTGCCGGTAATTTTTCCAACCGCCCAGCGGCACGCCAGAGAAACCGCACCGAGGTCTTCTCCGCTGTAAGAGGCGTTAAGATCGGTGAGGCGAGCTTTGGCATGGATCCGTCCCAAGGTCAGTGCGGACATTTCACGCACCTGTTCAAATTCCGGAATGGGCATTTCCATATCATCCAGACGCCCCGCCAATTCCCGTGCCAGCTTCGGATGGCTTTGCCCGTTATCAATCATACCAATGGCCCAGATGGCCGCCTGCCGCGCCTCAATTCCATAGGGCGCATTTTTCGGAATGCAGGGAATCATCACCGGTAAAGCGGGAGCATAGTGCATCAAACCAAAAAACTGGAAAACCTGCGAAAGCTGCAGATTATCGTCATTCAAGGGCACCGCATAGCCCGGCTTGTTCAAATGAGCGGACGCGAATTGTGAATTTTTTGCGGTGCTTTGGGCGAACTTCAGCACCGCCGGCAACGTGGTGCGAACCGCCGCGCGCCGCAGGGCCACCGCGGCCCCCAGGCGAACCGCCTGGCTTCTATTGGATAACAGGGAAATAAACTCTCCCGCCGAGGCTTTATCATCCAGCTTGCCCAACACCAGACAGGCCTGCCGAATGGCCCGCGATTGGGTACCATGAATAATCTGTCGGCACGCATGGATGACAAATAAGCGGCTCTGCGGTTGTGAACCAAGATAGATCAGCGCATCACGGGCATACCAGCGTATCGGCCGTCGCAGGTCATTTAGTGTTGCGCCCAGGCCGAGAATGGATTTATTCCCGCCGATGCGCTTCCAGGCCTTTGCCACCAGCAGCCGCAGTGTGGGATCCGGGCTGTGGCTGGTTGTCGGAGCCAGATACTGCAACATATTGACATGGTTTTTCATCAGGCCGCGCCACGCAATGGCGGCGACTGCGGAATTGGCATCGTGGGCTAACGACTGGAGCATGATCCACTGTCTGGATGTCCTGACGCTGCAGAGCATCGTGGCGCAAAGCAAGTGGCGTCTCACACCACTTCCCTGAACATTCAGCATGCTCAGGCTTATGTTACTTAGGCCGCGGGCCTTTAATTTTGCCAGCGATCTGGCCGCCGCGAAACGCAACGCCCACGGTTCACGGCTGCCGGCAACAATTTGCTTCAACACCCCCTCGGCCTGATGATCGCGTGCGGTGCCCAGGGCTTGAGCTGCCGAGAGCTTGAGCTGTAATCCGGCCGTCGGGGATTTCAACCGGGCAATCCAGATCGTGCCCATGGAGTCGGTGCGCCATTCGGCCAGCAATGGATCGAGAATCGGGGCAAATGCCGCCGGCTCGGAAGAATCCAGATGAACCAGAAATGGTTGAGTGCGCCTGTTGGAAATTTCGGCCAACGCCCGGGCTACCGATGTTCTAACCGTCAAAGGAATTGTTTTTGAAACCGCCAGATGTTCCAGTGACGGAACCAGCACGTGCAGATTGGGGACGTTATTTTTTACCGCCGTGCGAATCGTAACGCAGGTCCGGGTAATAACTTCGGGAATAGGCTGCTGCAAGGCGGCTTGCCAGAGTTTGGTCAATTGCGGATTGTAAGTCATTTGCAGGTGCAGCCGCGGCAGTTGAGGTATATGCAGCATCGGATCGCCGATGCCGTTGGTAACCGCAGCCGCCTGTGCCCCGGCGCAGGAGAATCCTAGAAGAAGTATTCCCGCTGCATACGAAATTCTGCGGCCGGAACAATTGGCCGCAGCAATTAAAGCCTGTTTCATGAACATATCACCCATACGGATCGACATCCCGCATCAACCATTTGCGTCAGTTAATCGGGCCGGGTTAATCGCCAGGTCCGGAACACCAGAACAATCGCGGCAATACCCATAACCGCCAGCATGAACCACCAGTTAGCCAGCACAAAGTTGTAATCATTGAAGCCCGGCGCATGAATGGTGGCCAGCGCCGCCGCCAGCGGATTGTATTTGAGGATTGCCGCCACCAGGCTTAATGAAAAAAGCGTTCCCCGCCCGGCCCAGAATACCAGGGTTCCGCCGAACAATCCCAGCAGCAACCCGTAGGAAAGTGCCGTGGCTTGTGCGGTTTTCCGGAACCAACTGCTGACGGCGCTGCTGACCATTAAACAAAATAGCGCAATTAATCCCAGGGTAATCAGCACCGTGACCACCCGCGACGCCTGTCCTTTATCAATGACCAGCATGACCGCATAACCCGGCAACGTGGCAAAAAGCAAAAGCAGCAGCGTGCGACACACGCTTAACAGTTTCCCCAGGACAATGCTCGCCGGGCTTAATGGCGTAACCCGCAGCAACTGCCAGGATTGGTTCTGCAATTCCGAGCTGATAAGCCCCGCCGACAGGCTGGGGGTAATAAGAACAATCAGCGTTACCTGGAACATGACCATCAGTTCGCCCAGGGTCTGGGGCTGAAAGTTTATGGAGCCATAGGCGGCCGCCAGCATCAAACCCAGCGACACGATCAGACATATTCCCACCAGGCGCATCATCCAGTGCGAACGCCCGAAGCGGCTGGTGCGAAATTCTTTGACCATCACCGGATTACTGAACGGCCCGATCAGACCGCTGCGGCGTTGCGGATCAAAAAACCATAAGTACATGATGCGGCGATAAGCCTGCACCTTGGTTGAGCGGTCATCGGTAATTTTACCGCTGGCGCGCGGGCGATCAAATAACCATTGCCCCAGCCGCTGAATGCTCAACAGCCCTAATACGCCGCTAAGCACCAGGGCGCAGATCACAAAACGGAAGATGACCGAAGAACCCCCATTAACGGAATTGCCGGCATGAACGGAATTGGCTCCCAGCACGTGCAGCATCGCCGGAAGGGGTGAAAACGACGCCAGCCAGCGGCCCATGAGCAGAAATGTCGGATTCTGGGTGTCAGCCACCAGTCGATAGGGAATCAGCAGCAGCAAATCCAGAACGAACAATACCGCATAAGTCAGGCGTATTCCGGAATCCACGTCATTGACGCGGATGCTCACATACAATCCTACGGCCGCGGATTCCATCGCCACCATAATAAAAATCAGATACAGCGGCAAAACCTGATGCACCAGACTCACGCCGCCCATGGCAAAGCAGGCCGTCATGCCGGGAATCGTCAGCAGCATAAGCAGGATGGGCAATCCCAAGGCACCGATAAGTTTCCCCAGATAAATGGATGCGGGTGAAAGTGGAGAATTCAGCAATAGCGCCAGCGTACCGCTGCGCTTTTCCGCCACGACAGAGGCCGCCGGAAACGCCGGTGCCACCAGCATCATGCCGACTAAAATTGTCCAGGAAAGCAGACTTAGCACCTGCTGGGCCTGGGTGCCCGCCAAATTCACCCGTCCGCCCGCCGGCCAGCGCAACACAATAACCGCGGCCAGCACCGCCAGCCATGCCACTTCCAGCGCGGCCACGTTGGGCTTGCGCAAGGCACCAATAAGTTCACGACGTACAATCGGGTTGTTCACGCCTGCGCCTCCCCGACTGTGGCCTGCGCCTTATCCTGCTGGGTTACAGAAAGGAAAGCGTCTTCAAGATCCTGCTGCATTTCACGGAATTGGCTCACACGCACCTGCGCCGAGACCAGGCGCTGGAGCGCCACCGCCAGGCTCTGTTCATTGCCCGTGGTGTTGAATCGCACCATCATTTCAGAGGGGGCCTGGGTAACATTGGCTGCTTGGCCAAGGTTTTCGCGGAGAATTTCCGCAGCCTGGGAAACATCCTCTTCGGAAAGCAACTGTATTTCGATCATGCGCTGGTGCCGGACATTTTGCATGATCTGATCCAGCGTGCCAAACGCGCGGAGTTTTCCATGGGTCATAATGGCCACCATATTACATATCCGCGCCAACTCCGGCAGAATATGACTGGTGACAATAAGCGTTTTGCCTCTTTGCGCCAGGTTCAGGAGAATTTCCCGCATTTCCACACGCGCTGCCGGGTCCAGGCCGTTGGCGGGTTCATCGAGAATCAGCACCGGCGGGTCATGGAGCAGTGTTCGGGCAATGGCCACGCGCTGTTTCATACCGTGAGAAAGGCTTTCAACATATAGATCCGCCATGTGCGCTGCACCGGTAATCGCCAGCGACGCACTGATACGATCCTGCCTTTGTTTGCGGGGAATTTTGAATGCCGCGCCGAAGAAATCCAGATATTCCCTCACCCGCATGTTGTCATAGGATCCGAAGGTATCGGGCATATAGCCGACCAGATGCTTGATTTTTCGCGCGTCAGACGTGCAATCCACACCCCCGATGGACGCTTTACCGCTGGTGGGGCGGATTAATCCGACGAGAATTTTAATGGTGGTGGTTTTACCGGCGCCATTAGGCCCGATGAAACCCAGTATCTGCCCTTTTTCCAGGCGAATACTCAGGTGATCCAGGGCGGTAAATTCGCCGTAGATCTTGGTTAATTCCACTGTTTCCACAACCGGTGCTTCGCTCATAAACAATCCTGTATGATTGGGAACTTACAATTCCGCCATGGGACTTATTGTACCGTACCCGCCGCCGTTAAACGGACCGTTGTCACATGCCACGTGAAGTTCGGGTCAATCGTGCCCCCGATAACAATCTCACACCGCCATCCCCCCGCCAAGCCGATCGCGGACAATTCCGCCGGCTTGAGATGAATTACCATGGTCCCGCCGGTGCTGGAACCGCCGATCTGCATCCATTGACCATTTTCCGGAATCAGAACTGAAATCGGGCGTCCCGGAGCCGCGATTTTAATGGTTAATACGGCGCTGGTCAGTTGCAGAGGCAGGACCTGTCGGGGCAATTGAAAACGCACATAGATATGCGCCGGTGATGACAGGTTCTGCAACCAGTGATGTTCGCGCGTGTCGTACACCGGAGCCGGGGCGTGCTGGCCCGGGCCAGGAACCAGCCGGTACGGCAGATACGGCCAGGGCAGTGTTACGTGCGTTCCCGCAGCACTGGCCCGCAGGTCCAGCGGCATAACCAGCAGCGTTTGATTCATGGCCACCGGGTCATGCGTCAGATGCAGCAGCGGCATGGCGGAATTCGGCCAGCCCAGCAGCATGGGTTCAACCGGGCCGCCACCCGTATACAACCGGGATTCGATGGTGTTATGCTTTTGTTGCGTGCGGGTTAAAAATGAAGACTGGATAAATTGACCGGCGGGCAGAATTTGCGCCATGCCGGCCACGCGCTTTCCGCCACTGGCCCGCGCCACAGCCAACGCGCGCCGCGGGGCCGCAACGGCCATATCCCGTAAATTTCCTAATAATGATTCCTGCCCCGAAATCTGCAATCCCGCCGGACCAAACCGTCCGACGACCCCTTGAATCAGAGGGTCTTCATGGGTGCCGGCAAATGGAATATCAATGGCCGCACCGGAGGGCAGATCTAAATTTTGCCACTGGAAATTCTGATCGTTTTGCGCTGCTACCCGCGCACTGGATTGCTTGGCGAAACTGGTCTTGGGATTAAGTTGAAACCCCGATGATGTGGTAAGCTCCGCCCCCTGAGCCTTGGGCGAAAAAATGGAGGCAAAACCGCTGATCGCCAGCAAATGCTGATCCGGTGCGGCACAGGCGATCTGATAGGATGAAAGCGTAAGCTTCACCCGCCCGCGATTGAGCTTTCCATTGATAATAAGAATGATACCCGCCACCACCGCCAAAGCGATAGCCGCCGGTGCCAGCCGATCCAGCCTGTCCTTGCGTCCCAGCGCCAGAGCAACCAGCAGCAGCACCACCGTCATACCCACCAGTACCACGCCGATAATCATGCGACCGGAAATTCGATAACCGACTTGCGATGCGGCGCTATGCTGGAGAAAGGTCATAGGGGTATGGATTCCGCCGACCGAATAAAAATTCCGGACAATCGGCCAGAGCACGGCACCGCCCATTTTAGTTTTATTGAGCATTCCGCGACCGTTGACCGTGCAAATATAGACGTGGCCCAGTCCCACACGCCGCACCATGACCGCCGGCCAACCGTTGATTTTTTCCAACGTGCTGTATCCTGGTGCCAGCAGATACACCAAATGAATCGCTTTTTTCAGATGCATGACGGAATTCGGTATTCCCCGGCCGGAAAAATTCAGCGTTGCCGTATGGGTCTGCCCGACTTTTACAATCGTCCAATCCTGCCCTAATAACGCGCGACCAAAGCGACCGCTGACTCTTGTCGCCTGAATCCAGAGGTTCCCGCCGGAGATTAGCCAGCGGCGCAGCGCATTGTATTGCGGGCCGGACAGGTTCATGTGCCGCCGGGCGGCGAATAGCGCGTATACGCCGTCATATTCTGATGACACATAGGGCAGGTGTGATGCATTGGTGTACGCAATGACTGATGAAAGCCCTTCCTGTTTGCGAATCTGCACGGCCAGATCAGCCGTAGACTGATCATTGCCATCGGTCACGGCCATGGTGGCGTAGCGTGCCGTGGGGGTAAATATGCTGCCGGTGTTCCGGGCGATGATATGACCTGAAGGTGCAGCCAGCCATGCGGTGTAATTCAGGACTTTTTTTCCGAGTCGCGGACGCGGGCAGAACAGAGGAAGGGAAATAGTTTCATCACTCTGGGGCGGCAGCCAGATCGGCTCTACAAATTCCACATTGGACATACGATCCATACGGACAAATAAATCCGCATGAACCGTCTGGTAGGTTGAATTGGTTAATCCCGCAATGGCAGCATTCCACCGGTTGCCCCGCGCGGAAAGCGTGGCGGCGGATACCGTTTGCAGATTCACGGTCCCCGCCACCGCGCGTGAAGCTGCTGTCGAAAATAATACCAATAACAATATTGCCGCCCATCGGCTCATCGCGTCACTCCTGCATCGTCCGCACCCGTGCGAACCATGAATTGAGACTCGGAATCGTACAGCATATTTACGGGGCAGTAAATACCAACGAATCAAATTTTAAAATTTATTTTCGATCTTCACGCGCATGGCCTGTTGGCCAGCCGCGTGTCGCCCGAAGCCTGTCCGGCGGGCCATGCGAAATTATCAGCTCGATGAATCTTCCCCGTGATGATGTTCCCAGACCAGAGCTGCACCTTGGAGCACCAGATCCGGAATAAAGGAATCCACCAGGCCGCTGTTGCCTAAGACGCGCATCGCATCACCGCCGGTACCCACCACATGCGGCCAATGGCCCAGCTTTTCCGCATACCGTTCCAGAAGATACCCTGCAGCACCGCGGATGGTCGCATAAGCCCCCAGATTCAGAGCTTCCATGGTGTCGCGGCCAAAAGGTTCCTGCGGCACATCCAAATTCGCCATAGGCAGCTGCGCGGTGCCGGTGTGCATGGCCTTGGCCGCCAGGGCCAGGCCCGGAGCAATGGCTCCGCCAAGAAAAATGCCCGCATCATCAACACAATCCACTACCAAAGCCGTCCCGGCATTGATAATGGCACACGCCTGCTCGGTATTCACGTACGCGCACAGTGCTCCCAGCAGGCGGTCCACTCCGACGGTGGATTCATCAGCCAGATTGGTCTGCACGGGAATTTTCAAATCCGTACCGACAATTTCCGGGGTCATTCCACAATGATTGCTGATAAGTTCCGCCACGCGGGCAGTCCATTCCGGTGCCACGCTGGCAAGGACCACTCCATCAGGCCGCCGGCCGCCATCGGTTTCGCCGCTGGAAAGTTTCTCAAGGTAAGCCAACATCTCGGATTGAATGTCGGCATGATTAAACCGCAGCGCCGGGTCCTCGCTTTTACCCGCAGTAAACACACCCACACCGATGCGGGTGTTTCCTATATCAATAGCAATCACACTCACAAATGCGCTCCAAGCTGTTATGAAAGTCTCTTTTTATTGCGGTCTCGGGTTCGATCCGCCTTGGTACGCCGATAGTACTTTCCTTTGCGAACATCATCGGCCTTGATCGCCTCCACTTCCGCCGCCAGAAGTGCCTCCGCCGTTTTGGCTGAAGATTCCCGCGGAGAATCCAGGTTCAGGGCGATTGTCGGCGGCGCTTCCGCAAACGCTTCCGCTGCCGGGGTGGCTATAATAAGCTGCCACAAATCTTCAAGCAATGGGCGCAAGCCGGTGCCGGTGGCCGCGCTGACGGCCAGAATCTGTTTTCCGGGTAACGCACTGCGCAAATCGGCCAGTGCTTCCGGTGCGCCGGTGAGGTCCATTTTATTGGCGATGAGAATTTCCGGTTTAGCCGCGAGTTTAGGGCTGTAAGCGGAAAGCTCAGCGCGTATGGCACGGTAACTGTCAATGGGTGAGGTTTCATCCATGGGAACCATATCTAATAAATGCACCAGCACGCGCGTGCGTTCAATGTGCCGCAGAAAATCCAATCCCAGCCCCGCCCCTTCCGAAGCGCCTTCAATCAGGCCGGGAATATCGGCCAGCACCAGGCGGCGTTCCATATCCAGTTCCGCAATGCCCAGCTGAGGTTTAAGCGTGGTAAAAGGGTAATCTGCAATTTTTGGACGCGCCGCGGATAACCGTGATAACAGTGTGGATTTACCCGCATTGGGCTTGCCGATCAAGCCGACATCGGCAATGAGTTTAAGTTGGAATTTTAATTTACGATTCTGGCCCGGTTCCCCGGGTTCCGCAAAATCGGGGGCCTGCCGGACAGAGGATGTAAATTGCAGATTGCCCCGTCCTCCTTTTCCACCCCGGGCCACCAGCGCCCGTTTTCCCAACGGTACCAGATCCACCAGCAGCAAACCGGTCAGCGCGTCATAGACCATCGTTCCTGCAGGCATGCGAATGACCAGATCCTTGCCATCGCTGCCGGCCTTTTTTTTGCCCTGTCCGGGTTCGCCTTCGCCCGCCCGCCAATGATGCCGCCCCACCATATCCAGCAGCGTCTCCACGCCTTCTGTTGCTTCCAGATAGACACTGCCTCCTCGGCCGCCGTCGCCACCGTCCGGCCCGCCCAGCGGGATATATTTTTCCCGGCGCATCGAAACGCACCCGTTGCCCCCTTTGCCCGCAAATACTTCAATTTCCGCTTCATCGATAAACATCGTCAACACCAGCCCGCTGCCAGTCGGGACCTTTTTTAAGCCGGATCTGAAATCCGGCCGCTTCAAGCGTTGGTCCGCGGGCTTTGAAATAACACCCGCACCCGAACCTCACGCATACCACCGACATTTTAACGGATTTTGCATTTCATTGGACAAATTCAAAACAATGATGAAAATTGCCGATAATCTCCGGGCGGCCGATGATGTCCGGGGCCTTGAACAATGGACTTGTGGTTTTGTTCACGTGCGGTTGTTCCGGCAGAGTGGGGCCACGGTGTCATTTAAACCCCCTTGGGCTGCCTGATTTTGGAGTTTGTATGAAAATTGCGGTTATCGGATGCGGTTATGTGGGCCTGGTCAGCGGTACATGTCTGGCGGCTCTGGGCCATAAGATTATCGGCGTAGATGTAGACATCAAGCGCGTCGCGGGGCTTTCGCAAGGCAAGGTTCCCATTTATGAACCGGGCTTATCGGAATTAATTCTGGCTGAAGCGCAGGCAGGGCGGTTAAACTTCACAACGGACATCGCTGCGGCGATCAAAGAATCGCAGAGCGTGTTCATCGCGGTAGGCACACCGCCATCGCCCAAGGGCGGAGCGGATCTAAGCATGTTGTTTGCGGCTGTGGATGATGTGCTCAAGCACGCCAACGGACCCAAAACGCTGGTCATTAAAAGCACCGTGCCGCCGGGCACGGGAGAACTCGTGGCCCGGCAGGTGGCCAAAAGTCCGCATCGCATTGAAGTGGTCAACAATCCGGAATTTTTGCGCGAAGGCACAGCTATCCAGGACTTCATGCAGCCGGATCGGATTGTTTTCGGGGCTAATTCCAACGCCGGCATGGAAGTGCTGCGGGAAATTTATCAACCGTTGATTGACCGCGGCTATGCGATTTTCTCCATGAGCCGACAAAGTGCGGAATTAACCAAATTCGCCTCCAACGCCATGCTCGCGGTGCGCATCAGCTTTATTAATGAGCTTTCCCAGCTCGCTCTGGCCATCGGCGCGGATATTGAATCGGTGCGTGTGGGCATCGGCACGGACAAACGCATCGGGCCGTCGTTTTTAAAAGCGGGCGTGGGTTACGGCGGATCATGCTTTCCCAAAGATGTGGCCGCCCTGGTGCATCAGATGCAGGAATTCGGACTTGACCCGCACTTATTAAGCGGTGTTGAAAAAGCCAACACCCGGCAAAAAAAAGCCTATGCCACGCGCATCATCAATTCTCTTTCCGGGGTAACGGACCCGCAGGTTGCGGTATGGGGCCTGGCCTTTAAGGCTGATACCGATGATATGCGGGAAGCGCCGAGCATTGAAGTTATTCATGCCCTGCTTGCCGCCGGGATAAAGGTTAGGGTGTATGATCCGCAGGCCATGGAAAACGCCAGACGCACCCTTGGCGATAAGGTAATCTGGGCCGGTAGCGTGGATGAATGCACCCGCGGTGCCGATGCGGTTGCCGTCATAACCGACTGGTCGGTATTTATCACCCAGGATTGGCCGCACATTGCCTCCCTGATGCGCGGGAAATACATTTTTGACGGACGAAATTGCCTGGGCAGCACCAAAGTTCTGGCGGCAGGGCTGATTTATCGCGCCATCGGCCGTCCGGAATTAATGCCCGGCGGCGGCAAACCCGGTTCCATGGGCGTGGTGTCCGCAGGGTAACCGTCGCAATTTCGCCACATTAGAATAGCTGCATCTGTGAACTCTCGGGCATTGGGAGTTCAAAAAGTCCGGATGCAACAAGCTGTGACCAAGGATCCAGTTCACCCATCCGTTCGGCAATCTCATCACGTGTCAACCACTCATTCGAGCCGCGGCCAAACTCAACATCCAAGGCCTGCCGGCGAATAAGAGCCCTCCCTCCGACTTTCACCTTATGGATAAATGCAAGATGCTGCTTGCCCATCGCATTTCTATTGTCGTTGATGAAGCCGACCGGGTCGATACGATCAATGGAAATGCCAACAAGCTCCTCATCAAGCTCGCGACGCAAACAACGTTGAAAAATGGAACCCGGGGCGTTGGGGTCCCAGTCGCGCTGCTCGGCGTGACCGCCGACGAGGAGAGTTCCCCTTCCCCGCAGGTCCACCCGCCGGGCATCGCTTCGCCGTCTGGCGAAGAAATAAAGCTCATCCGGATTCTCAAGCACAGCGTAGGGAACAATCTGTTGCATATCATGGGATTTCTCGGCAGTCTCGCGCCCAAGGAATTGCGGTTTTCCGTCCCGTAGAATGGTGCCAATTGTCTCTTCAATAACATCCTTATCGCGGTTGAACATTTCGAATGCCACCGGCTTTGTGACTAACAACATCTGTGCCGACAGACCTTCAATAACCTCAGTAACGGCTGTTGCCACGACGTATGCAACCTGCTGGAAACTCACCGGCGAATTTCCGGTGTCTGACGTATCAACATGGAAAATCTTCGGCGCGGTGCCACCCTCAAATGATTCAGCGGCCGTCTGGTAGGCCTCTTGCAGCTGCTTGAGCGTATCCTGGTTCATTACCGATCCTGCCTCGTCGATAAGCTTTGACTGGCGCTCGCGCGCCAGTGATGTCTGGTGATCTGCGGTAAAC
This sequence comes from Planctomycetota bacterium, assembly GCA_021808105.1. GTDB lineage: Bacteria > Planctomycetota > Phycisphaerae > WQYP01 > WQYP01 > JAMDCX01. The sequence continues at coordinate 4,649 of JAKBCC010000017.1, read as the reverse complement.
AAAAAGACAATATTCTCGCGGCGCATCCATGCATCAAGGAGGCCCCTTCCGCAGGAGCCGCAACTTCGGCTCCGAGCCGCTTAAATAAATGAGTAAGAATATTGATAACCGAGGATTTCCCCGACTTAGGAGAACCGGAAAACTCAACAATCAGCGGGAGCCGGACCTCGGAATCTTCGGCCTTGAGAAGCGCCAGCGATGCGCGGAACCGGGTCTGCAAGTCGGCGAGTTGCTTCTCCGAAGGACTGCCTGATGGTACTTCTAAATTGGTTATCATACCGATTGTCCATACGCCATCATTGGGCTTGGCTCTCCAAGCGCTCGCACGGCAGCTCAGTTGGATGTTACCCCGCCAAATCATTTCTGTAAACCTATTAGTGCGAAGGCCTGTTGTGCGAAGGCCTGCAACTGTTTAACGGTTCGTGGCGCAGGTGGGGCGCTGTATTGGGAAAACACGGACGGCTCGGCCCGCAAAGGGCATTTAATGCCGGAGCGTTTCCGCGATGTATTTTTACTTCGCCAATTATAGTGAAAGCATATATACGGGCGCACAAGTGATCGCGCCGGCTTTGCAACTATTCCTGTCCTGAAGTGTTTAATGATAGGATGCAGTGGCTTGCCGCCTGGAAGGAGCGTGGCCCATTGCACCGCTGGGTTGATGGAAAGTTTTGAAAACTGCCAGGAGCGCTTTCAATCACATTTTATCGGCCATACAATGCGGTTGGTGCTGAGGGTAATCAGCCCCATTGGCGGTCGAGCTTTGAACGGTTAAGGGTGTTTCGGGAGCAGGCAAGTATGCCCGCATTAAAACGTGTCATCGTGGTTCTGGGAATGCAGCGCAGCGGCACCAGCACCATTGCCCGAGCCATCCACGCACTGGGCGTGCCGCTGGGAAATAATCTTCTGCCGGCCAATATTTTTAATCCCCGCGGCTACTGGGAAGACCAGCGGATATGGCGGCTGAATCAGCAATTTCTGGATCTGATTGGGGCCTCCCACCAGACCGGCGGCGTGAACTGCCCAAGCATCCTGGAGCATCCCAAATGTGAATCGCTGATCACCAAAGCCACTGTTTATCTGCATAAGCAATTCGGTGAGTGCGCGTTGTGGGGTGTGAAAGATCCGCATATCGGACGCCTGCTGCCACTATGGAAAATCATTTTTCAGCGACTGGGCGTTGAACCCAGCTACGTCATCGCGGTACGAAATCCGCTAAGCATCGCGGAGTCCCTGCAGCGCTGCGGTCTGGCGGATAAAGAATCCGGATTTGTTTTATGGCTGGAAAATATGTTCAGCGTGGTCTGCGAGACCCGGCAAAGCACGCGGGTATTTGTAGATTATGATGAACTCTTCGGTCACGCACCGGAAGCCTTGCGCCGCATTGCCAAAACCCTGGCCCTGCCCGGCGGCCCCCGGCAATCGCAAAACATCGCGGACTTTGCCGAGAATTTTTTATCGGAGAATCTGCGCAGCAGCCGCTACACGTTGGAACAACTGCGGGCGGCATTCCCCGCTCCGAGCCTGTTCTTTGACCTGTATGAATTTGTGCGCCGGGCGGCGCATGATCAACTTTCACCTGAAGACTTTTCGCAACAATGGGCGGTCATGACCGACCGCTATGCCGATATTCATCGCTGCCTGTCGGCAGGAGCAGCGCAATATCAAAAGTTATTAGCCCGCCATCAGCGCCGGAACCGCCTATGGAAGCCGCTGAAAGAAATGGAAAAAATGGTCCGCACGGGCCGTAAAAAACTTCTGCAAGGCTCCCGCGCAGCCATGTAAGCCCGCTCATGCCCCGTCTTGACGCCGTAACGTCGTGACCGTTTGCGGCGCGTTGCCAAACTTCTGCCGGGAATCTGATGCTCATTTTCTAATCAGGCGTAGCACCATTTTCAGCTTTGGCCCCTGCGGTTAGAATCGCGGTATGAATAAATTGCAGGATAATATAACAGCCGCCATTCCCGAACAGACGATCCCCATTCTGGATTTTGGCTCACAATATGTGCAGTTGATTGCCCGGCGTGTGCGTGAGGCCGGCGTTCAGGCGGTGCTGGTGGCACCCGATATTTCCATCGCCAAACTGCGGGAAATGAATCCGGTGGGACTGATACTTTCCGGGGGGCCGGCCAGTGTTTATGAAGCGGATGCTCCGCGGTGTGATGCCAACATTTTTGATCTGGGTATTCCCGTGCTGGGAATTTGTTACGGTATGCAGATTGGCGCGGAATTGCTGGGCGGAAAGGTTAAGCCCGGTGTCGCTGCTGAATATGGTGCCACGCGGCTGCATGTGCTGGATAACGCCGCGGCGGAGGGCCACAGCGGCGAATTATTTGCCGGCGTGCCCGCGGACACGGGCGTGTGGATGAGCCACGGTGATCAGGTTAAGGAATTGGGAGCCGATTTTATTCCGCTGGCCTCTACGCCCACGTGCCCCCTGGCGGCGATTCGGCATAAATCGCGCGCCTTTTTTGGCGTGCAATTTCATCCGGAAGTTACACACACCCCGCACGGCGGAAAAATTCTGGAGAATTTTTTATATCGGGTGTGCGGTGCCGCGGGAACCTGGCGCATGGGGAATTTTCTGGACATCGCAGTGGATAAAGTGCGGCGACAGGTGGGTGCCGGCCGCGTGGTCTGCGGGTTATCCGGCGGTGTGGATTCCGCCGTGGCGGCGGCGTTGCTGCACCGGGCGATTGGTAACCAACTGACCTGTATTTTTGTGGATAACGGTTTATTGCGGAAAAATGAACGTGACGCGGTGGAAAGTACATTCCGCGATCACTTTCACATTGACCTGCGCGTGGTGGATGCCGGTGATGAATTTTTGGACGCCCTTGCCGGGGTCAGTGAACCGCAGACCAAGCGGAAAATCATAGGCAAGGCGTTTATTGATGTGTTCAAACGCGCCAGCAGCAGTATTCCTGATGCGCGTTTTCTGGCACAGGGCACGCTGTATCCGGATGTTATTGAAAGCGGGCAGGGTTATGCGCGTACGGCGGCCAATATCAAACTGCACCATAACGTCGGCGGCCTGCCGGCGGAATTGGGCTTTGACCTTGTGGAACCTCTGCGTGACTTATTCAAAGATGAAGTTCGCCGGCTTGGTGAAGTATTGGGTCTGCCGGAAGATATGGTGTGGCGGCATCCGTTTCCCGGTCCGGGGCTGGCGGTACGGTGCATCGGGGACATAACACGCGAGAAACTGGCAATTTTACGGGATGCCGATGAAATTCTGCTGGAGGAAATTGTGGCCGCCGGCTTGTATCGTTCCACGGCGCAGACATTTGCTGTATTGCTGCCGATCAATACGGTTGCGGTCATGGGTGATGGCCGCGGATACAAGCCGGTGATCGCCCTGCGCAGCGTGGATTCCACAGATTTTATGACCGCCGACTGGAGCCGGATTCCTTATGATGTCTTGGCGCGGATCAGCAGTCGGATTGTCAATGAGGTTCGCTCTGTAAGCCGGGTGGTGTATGATATTACCAGCAAGCCGCCGGGCACCATAGAGTGGGAATAAGATTGCTGGAGTAATTCATGGCCGCCAATACACCCCCGTTGCATCCGCACGATATCGGATTGCCGGCTTCGGTAGTCCGCAAGCGAAAGCACTTTCGGCGCATCGGGTATGTCATGCTCGTGTTTGCCGTGCTGACCGCCGGTCCGGGGTGGTATCTCTATGGCGTGTCGATCTGGGGTTCCCTGCATATTGGCCGATTTACCACCCTTCAGGCGATCGTGGCGTATTCCCTGCTGATTATTTCCAGCATTACGCTGGTGCTGGGATTATGGTATCTGCTTCTGGCGCAAGTGCGGCGCCTGGCGCATATCGTTGAAGATCCGCAGGAAGATTCCAAGACTCTCAACTGTGCGAATTGTGGCTGGCCGCACGATTATCCGGACCGGTTTTGCCGCCATTGCGGTAAACCGCTGGCTGCGGCCAAGCCGTGATGAAGTTGGATATTTTCCTGGACAGTTATTAAACCAGGGGAATGAGTTGCGGGGGTGTGTAACGGGAGTTCGGATATGTAATGGGCGAGGAAGTGGTTATAGGAAGTTTCATCATATATAGTGTTGAAAAATTCCACGCTATACAATTTGCCCTGTCTGCCATTATAATCCCGTGTGTCGTTGAATAGTCGATATTTTGCGAGGAAGTCTAAAATGCGGAAACAACACTTAGCGGCTTGGACCACGTTGGCGGTTTTGATGCTCGGCTTAGCCGGCTGCAGCGCTTTTATCAACAGCAAAACCGTTCTGTCTAATCCGCAGAATTATTCCTCCTGGCGCGTCCTGAAATATGAACCCCAGATTTCCACGTTCGCCTCACTGGTTAAATCCTCGGGCTTGGAATACGCCCTGAAAACCGCCGGCAACTATACTATTTTCGCCCCCACCAATGCGGCCTTCAAACAATTGCCGAAAGGCACGTTGTCCGAGCTGACCAAATCCACCAATCGCAATGAATTGCGATCGCTGCTGTGGCACCATATCGCCCTGTTTCAGATTAATGCGTCCAGCGCACCGATCCAAAATATGGGCGACGGACAAAACGTCACCATCAGTTCCAATGGCCAGAAGCTGCTGATGGTTAATAACGCTAAAATCGTCGGCGGCCCGATTTACACCCACGATGCAACCATCTACAT